>NZ_JBEZZR010000043.1:0-38143 GCF_040639325.1 Actinoplanes sp. NPDC023936
GGCTTCGACGACATGCTGATGTGCTCTCCTCAAGACCGTCCAGGAAGAGTATCCCCTGGTAGACGGGCTGTCTCACATCAGCGTGACAGGGAGGGGTCTCGGACGTAGCTGGTTGTCAGAGTGCTGGTGCCTTGGACAACCGGTGGCGATAGGCCCCGGCCGTCCGTGACCTGCTCCGGGCGGTCGGGTTGTCACCCACGCTGAGGACGGGGCGATGAATCTGAGATCACCGCAGTCGGTCCCGCGGCAGCCGGGGAGGTCGCGGCTGCCTGAGTTCGTTGGTACATCAGAGATCCAGAGGATCTTGGATGTCAGTCGGCAGCGCGTCTATCAAATCAGCTGTCAGTGCAATTTTCCTCGGCCAGTGATCGTGCTTGCCTGCGGGCGGATCTGGCTCAAGGCGGACGTGACCGCCTGGATTAGGCACAACCGGTCTGTGGATCTGCCGTGATCGGAGGCCTCTACCTTGATCAGGCCGCACAGGACCGGTTGACGCTCGCGGACGCCAAGCTGAACCAGCATCTGTCAGGCACGCCGGGCGGGCTCTGCACTTCCTGCCTGGAGCCGGAACCGTGCCGCGCTCGTTACGAGGCGCTTGGTGTGTTCGATCAATATGGCGTTCTTCCGCGCCGCCGGCCCGGCGTCGCTGGTTCCTCGGACGTTCGGGGTCACACCTTCGATGGCTTCGCTGAGCCCCAGACCCGCTCGAACGATGCGGTGTGAGTGGCGAACATGCCGTCGTCGCCGTGGCTCTTCAGGTGAAGCACTGGCGCGTGGGCTGCCGGACGGCCGTAGACGTGGGCGTTGACCAGCATCTCGTCGTCAGCACGGCAGAGCGAGTTGTAGAGCACCGTGTCATGCAGCCGCAGCGTGATGCCCGGCTCGGCGGCGAGCGGCTGGAAGTTCACCAGGGCGGTTCGGATGCGGGAGCTCATGCCGGCGCCCACACGCTCCTCGTCACCGCGGCTCGCGATGTGAACACCGTCGGGATCGCCGAGTGCGATACGCACCCGGACACCAACCCGCGCCTTCTCCCGCAGCAGGGTAGGCACGGACGCGTCCTCGGCAAGGAACAGCGCGCTGTACGCCAGCACGTCGATCTCGCCCTGTGTCCGCCTGAGCAGGCGCGCCCACGCGTCCGAGGGCACCGCTGACCGATGCGGGTAGACGATCCGGACCTCGTCGGGCACGGCCGCGGTGGGACGGGGCAGATTCGGCCACAGGGCGTGGGGTTGCCAGCCGGTGAGACCGACCAGGGCGGCGCGATGGCGCGGGTGCGGCATGCGGCCACTGATCCACCGCTGGACGGTCTTCGGGTCAACGCCGAGGCGCGCTGCGACGTCGACATCGGTGAGTCCGGCGCTGCGTAGCGCCCGGATGAGTGGATGGTTCACGCAACGACTCCGATCGCTGGCGAAGGCACCATCGTACCCAAGAAGTCCCTAGACGTCCCTGAGCCGTGGTTCACGGTCGGTGACCGAACCGCGAGAGTGATGTGCAGGAACGCAACGGATAGGGCGGCGATGACCAGACGCGATCATGCAGGTGAGGGTGCGGGACGAGATGCGGCGGACCGTCTGGCGTCGGCGCTGGAGGAGGCCGGCTTCGACGTAGGTCGCGAGTTCCCGGCCCTGCACGATGCGATGGGCCGCCACGGTGCGGCGGTGGTCCGGCTCGGCGATGTCTCTCCCGCCGTCGCGGACCGGCTGTCCGCCGCTCTCACCCACGGGGCCAGCGACGCGGAGCCTCTGGAGGGCGACGCACGAAAGTGACCTTGGTCCGTAGGCGGGCCGTTCCCTTAGTCTGCAATTGTGGATCAGGTGGAGCGTGCCCGTGACCTCACGCGCCGGTTGCTGGCCGAGTCGATCCCGCGCCGCTGGTCGCACAGCCAAGGCGTAGGACGTAAGGCCGAATCAGTGGCGCACCTGGTCGGCGACGACGCGGCCGCGTTGGTGGCCTCGGCCTGGCTTCACGACGTCGGTTACGCGCCCGATCTGGTGAAGACCGGTATGCACCAGCTTGACGGCGCCCGCTACCTGCGGGACGTCGCCAAGGTCGACGACCTTGTGTGCCGGCTGGTGGCCCACCATTCGTGCGCCCACATCGAGGCCCGCAACCGCGGCCTGTCCGACCAGCTCGCGGCCGAGTTTCCACCGGTGGAAGGCTTGCTGTCAGATGCGATCACGTACGCGGACATGACGACCACACCGGACGGCGAGCCCGTTGAGGTGGAGCAGCGCCTCGCTGAGATTCTGTCGCGCTACGGCGCCGGCGACGTCGTCGCGGAGTCGATCCGGGAAGCGAGCCCGTTGATCATCGGATCGGTTCGTCGGGTCTCTGCGTTGCTGGGGACGGGTTAGGACGCGTCGGCACGCGCCAGCGAGCCCTGCTCGTCGCGACTCCAGCGCCGGCCGGCGCTGTCGAGGAATTCAAGCTGAACGGGCTCGGGCTCGACGTATGTGCGCAGCCATTCCGCGGGCGCGGGCCGTTGGACGGTCCGGCTGGGCGGGACAAGGCCGACGAACTCAGAGCCGGCTTCCTCGTCGCCGAGGGCGGGTAGCGGTATTTCCACCTCGTAGATCGGCATGTCACTGGCGTTGTGTATGTGAAACGCCAGTTCCCGGCTGCCGTCGACCTTACGAGTCAATTCGACCCACGCGCTGATGCGTTCCGCTTGGGAACGCTGTTCATCCTCGGCTCTGTCCGCTTCGCGGCGATGCTCTCGGCGGAGGAGAACGAATCCGACGATGAAGGCGCCGACCGTTCCGACTGCCGCGAAGGCATCGGCGCCGGCACCGACCCAGTCGCTATCCAAGGTGCGGGCTATGCGGCGCGGTCAGATAGTGCTCGACTCGCATCCGCATCGAGCGGTCCATCGGCAGGGCACCGATCTCCGCCGGCGGTACCCAGCGCACCTCCGTCGACTCCGAGCTCGGCGTCGGCCGGCCGCCGATCGGGCGTGCGGTGAAGACGACCGAGAACTCCTGTCGGGCCTCGTTGTTGCTGGTGTAGAGGATGACGTGGCGCGGGTCGGTGTAGATGCCGACCAGACCGGTGACCTCGACGTCGATCCCGGTCTCCTCCAAGGTCTCCCGGACCGCCGTGTCCGGCAGCGACTCGCCGAGATCCATGCCACCACCCGGCAGCGCCCAGTTGTCGTTGTCCGAGCGGCGGATCAGCAGGATCTCCCCGTCGTCGTTGACCACGACGGCGTTGGCCGAGGGCACGACGCTATTGGCCTTCGGCGCCTCGGGGTCGTTGAAGAAGTCGATGCGTCGTCCCACGTTCGCCTCACTCCAAGGGTGTCGCGCCGTCCCAGACGCGTTCGAAGCTGTCCAGGTACGTCGTCACCATGCCGCCACCGGCGACCCGGCGCAGATGGAACACCGGGGCCTGCGAGGCTCCGAAGCTGTAGATGTGCGTGTTGACCAGCAGTTGATCATCAGCGCGATAGATCGAGTTGTAGAGCACGGTCCGATGCAACCGGAACTCGATGCCCTCGATCTTGCGTAGAGGCTGGTACAGCACGAGCGCGTTCCGGATCTTGGCCGCCTGGACCTCGTCCAGGCCCTCATCGGCCCCTCGCTGGGCAACGTTCTCGCTGTCAGGGTCACCGAGCAACACGCGCACCCGCACGCCCGCGTCGGCCTTCTGCTGGAAGATCCGGTGGATACCGGCGTCTTCGGACAGGAACAGCCCGCTGTAGACCAGGACCCCGATCTCTTCCTCAGCCCGTTCGAAGACGTTGCGCCACAGGTCGGACGGCACGGTCCACCGGTGTGGGTAGATGTTGATGATCTCGCTCTCGCTGGCGCTCGCGACCTGATCAGCACTCAGCGCGTCCGGCCAGAGATAGACCTCGTCAACACCGAGTTGGGTGGCGACCGCGTACCGGTGACGGCGGTACGGCGTGCGCCCGCTGATCCACCGCTCGACGCTCTTCGGATCGACGTTGAGCGCTTCCGCCAGGCCGACCGGAGTCAACCCACGTTCCAACATCGCGGTGCGTAGTCGCTCGTTCGGCATCGTCATCCCGTCAAGACGTCCCGGCAGCCCGACCACCCTAGCGAGGACGTCCCGAACACGTCCAGCAACGCCCTGACCACGTCCCGTCGCCTTTCCGCACCCTGAGCGCACCAAGCAGAAAGGGCGACCCGACGATGTTCACTGCGATCCTGCTGGTCTGCCTAGCGTTCCTACTCTGGCGATGTCTCACATCGCGACTCTGGCTGTTCGCCCTGGCCGCCGCCTGCGGCTACTTCCTCGCGACCTCACCCGCAGCGCCGGCGATCGGCGTGACACTTCGCGCCCCGGCGCACGTCCTCCAGGCGATAGGCCAATGAAGCCACATACAGCAATCGCCGAGGCTCAGCCTCGGCGATTCGTAGTCTTACTGTGTGTCCGAGGGGGGACTTGAACCCCCACGCCCGATAAAGGGCACTAGCACCTCAAGCTAGCGCGTCTGCCATTCCGCCACCCGGACCTGCTCGAATAATTTAGCAAGCCCCTCAACCCACCCTCACGCAGGGTCGTACAACTCCACCATCGCCCGCGCGCTCTCCCTCATCAACCCGCGCAGCTCGGCCGGCTCCAGCACCTCGACGTCCGCGCCCAGCCGCAGGAGCTCGGGATGCGCGTGCTTCACCGACTCGATCGGCAGCGTCACGGTGGTCCAGCCGTCCGGGTCCGGTGGGCCCAGCGCCGCGAACACTCCGCGGTTCATCGCTCGGCTCATCAGGTACGGGATTCGGTCCAGCGCCGTCGGGCTGAGCCGCACGACCGCCTCCGCGCGGTGCAGCCGGCGTTCGAAATCGGTCGCCCACTCGGACCATGTCGCTGCCAGGTCGAAGTCGGCGGGGCGCTCGAAGGTCTCCTCCAGCACCTCCAGCGACAGGATCGTCGAGACCCGATATGTCCGGATCGAGGATGACACCTGGGCCACGAAGTACCAGACCCCGGCCTTGAGGACGATCCCCAGCGGCTCGATCGTGCGGGTGACCTCGTGCGGCGCGCGCCACCGCCGGTACACCATCCGGGCCCGCCTCCGCTCCCACACGGCACGGGCAAGAGCGGACAGGTGGGGGTGCGTCTCGGTCTCCCGGAACCAGCCGGCCGGATCCAGGTGGAACCGGTCCTTGATCTCGTCGACGCTGCGACTGAGCCGCGCCGGCAACGCGGCCCGCAACTTCAGCTCGGCGGTGGTCAGCACCGCGCCGAGGCCCAGCTCGGCGGCGGCGGACGGCACGCCGGCCAGGAAGATCGAACCGGCTTCCTGCGGCGTCAGCCCGGTCAGGCGTGTCCGATAACCATCAACGAGCTGATAGCCGCCGCCGGCTCCCATCTCGGCATAGACCGGGACGCCGGCCTCGCCGAGGGCTTCGATGTCCCGGTACACGGTCCGCACCGAAACGCCCAGCTCGTCCGCCAGTTGCTGCGCGGTGAGCCGGCCGCGATCCTGCAGCAGGAGGACTACTGACAACAACCGGCTGGCACGCATGCCCGAAGACTGCCACAGATGACTGACAGAAGATGTCAGCCATGCCTCGGCAGACTTCCCCTCGAACCGGAGAAGGGAAGAACAAAACATGGCACTGGCCCGATACGTCGGCGTCTCACTCGATTCCGACGACCCGCAGGCGCTCGCCGATTTCTACAGCAGACTGCTCGACGCCGAGATTTCGTACTCCAGCGAGGATTTCGTCTTCATCCAATCGGCGAACCTGGGCTTCACCAAGGTCGACAAGCATGTCGCGCCCACCTGGCCCAGCCCTGACGTGCCGAAACAGTCCCACCTCGAACTCAGCGTCGACGACCTCGACAGCGGCGAGGCGGCCATTGTCGCGCTCGGCGCCACCAAACCCGAATTCCAGCCCGAGCCCGACCGGTGGCGGGTCCTTCTCGATCCCGCAGGTCACCCTTTCTGCATTTCAGCTTCCATTTAGTACGCGCAATAACAAGTCCCCGAGAGTCGACGCGACCGCGCTGCCAACGCATTGCCGCAGCGCGGCCGCCGGGACACGGCGGCGGGTCACCCCCTTGGCCGTCACACTGACCGAAACAGATCACTGTGGCGATCGTCCGGCGCCGGCCACCGCTCACCCCTGGTGGCGTGCCTCGAACCGGTGACCCGGGTGCGGTGCTCAAGGCGTACCCAATCGGTTCGCGGTCTGGGTGAAGGCCCTGATCACCCGCTCGGCGTGACCGGCGTCGTGTGCCGCGGTCAGGGTGACCCGCAGCATCGCGCGGGTGGTGGCGGGCGGGCCGACCAGGTTGACCACCACGCCGGCGTCGCAGAGCCCGGCCCAGAACGCGCCCGCCGTGGCCATGTCCGGAAATGACACCGGCACGATCGGGGTGGTCGACGGCCGGGTGTCGAAGCCGATCGCGCGCAGGCCGTCGTGCAGCAGGCGGGCCAGCTCGTGCAGGCGTTCCCGGCGGTGCGGCTCGGCGATCAGCACGTCCAGGGCGGCGAGCGTGGCGGCCGCCGAGGCGGGTGGAAGACCCGCGGAGAAGACGAGCGCGCGGGCGTTGTAGCGCAACCGGCGAACGTTGGCGGCCGGCCCGGCGATCACGCCGCCGGTCGAGCCGAGCGCCTTGGAGAACGTCGCCGTGATCAGGTCGGCCCGATCCTCCAGGCCTGTCGCCTCGTGCAGCCCGGCGCCGCGCTGACCGAGAACGCCCAGGTCGTGGGCGCTGTCCACGATGAGCTTCGCGCCGTACTCGTCGGCCAGCTCGCGCAGACCGCGCAGCGGCGCCACGTCGCCCTCCATCGAGAAGACGCCGTCGGTGACGATCAGCCGCCCGCCGGGCTCCGTCGCCGCGTCCAGCCGCCGCCGCAGATGCCCGAGGTCGGCGTGCCGGTACGAGCGGACCGTCCCGCCGCCGAGCCGCAGCCCGTCGATCAGCGAGGCGTGATTGCGGGCGTCACTGAACGCCACGTCACCGGGTCCCATCGCCGCGGCCAGCGCGAGGTTCGCCTGGAAACCCGTGGTCGCCACGGCGGCGGCCTCCTGCCCGAGGAACGCCGCCATCCGCTCCTCCAGGCGTTCGTGCAGGTCGATCGTGCCGTTGAGGGGCCGCGACCCGCTCACCGACGCGCCGTAACGGGCCAGCGCCTCGGCCGCCGCCTCGATCACCCGCGGGTGCCGGGACAGCCCGAGGTAGTCGTTGGAGCCGGCCAGGACGACCTCCCGGCCGCCGATGATCGCGTACCCGTCCGCGGTCCAGCCCTCGACCGCGCGGAAGTAGGCGTCGACGCCGTGAGCACGCAGAACCGCCTCGGCGTCCTGCAGCCCACCCATGGCAAAGGGATCGATGACCATCCACTAGAGATACCAGGCGACGGCCGACTGTCCGATTTGGATCAGAGCCGGTCGGATGCTGCGCCCGCCCGGCGACATCGAACAACGCTGCTCAATGGGCAAAAAAGATGTTCACTGACTCGTATCTTGTGGGAGTCGATCTTCCTCGATTACTTTCTCGTCGATCTCAACGGGAGCATCGGGGGAACCTGTGTTGTCGACGCATGAGCGTGCGGAAATCTTCAGCCGGTGGAACGCCGGTCGGCGGCTGGCCGTGGTGCGGCAGGCCTGCCTGGTCGTGGTGATGTTGTTGCTGGTCACGCTCGCGGACCTGCCGCGACGGGCCGTCGCGGCCCCGCCCGCGCAGCAGGCCCCGGCGGCCAAGCCGGCCTGCCCGGACAGCCGCGAGGACGTCGTCTCGGCGGCGATCGCGGCGAAGCTCTGCGGCGCGCGGGTGGAGGCGATCGGCCGGCGCACCGAGACGACGCAGGTGTTCGCCAACCCGGACGGCACGATCACCGAGGACCGGGCGACGGCGCCGGTTCGGGTGAAGAACGGCGACAAGTGGGACGACGTCGACCTCACCCTGATCCGCGACGCGGACGGCTCGGTGGTGCCGCGGGTGCACGCCCGCGACCTGAAGCTCAGCGGCCCGCAGACCGGCGCCGGCGAGCACGAGGTGGTCTCCCTGGGCGAGGGTGAGCAGCGGACCAGCGTCTCCTGGAAGGGCCCGCTGCCGGAGCCGGTGCTGGACGGCCGGACCGCGACGTACCCGGACGTGCTGCCCGGCGTGGACATCGTGGTCAAGGCCCAGATGACCGGGTACGAGCAGTACTTCGTCGCCAAGGACCGGGCGGCGCTGCGCCGGATCACCAAGCTGACGCTGCCGATGAGCACCGGCAAGCTGACCGCGTCCCCGGACGCCGCCGGCGGCCTGACGTTCAAGGACGGCAAGGGCCGCGCGGTCGGCCGGGCGCAGGCCCCGGAGATGTGGGACGCCGAGGTGGCCCCGCTCGCGCAGGAGCACGTCAACCGGGCCCCGGTCGGGCTGCGCACGGTGAAGAAGAGCGCCGGCAAGGCGACCATGGAGCTCACCGCCGATCCCGATTTCGTGGAACGCGACGACCTGCGGTTCCCGGTGACGATCGACCCGCCGGCGTCGCTGCCTGTCGCGTTCGACGCGTTCGTGCAGAACAGCTACTCCAGCGACCAGTCCGGCGCCACCGAGCTGAAGCTCGGCCACGTGGTCGACGGCGGCTCCTACACGGCCCGCTCCTACCTGCGGTTCAACTCCAGCGGGCTGGCGGGCTCGCGGATCGTCTCGGCGAAGCTGCGGCTCTGGGAGACCCACTCGTGGTCCTGCACCGCTGTCTCCTGGGAGGCGTGGCGCACCGACTACGTGGACGCCAGCGTCCGGTGGACCGCGCAGCCGGCCGCGCGGGAGAAGGTCGGCACGTCGACCGAGACCAAGGGGTACAGCTCGTCCTGCGCCGACGGCTACGTCTACATCGAGATCGGCAAGGCGCTGCAGGTCTCCGCGGACAACAGCTGGGCCACCGCGAACCTGATGCTGCGCGCCACCACCGAGACCGACACCCGCAGCTGGAAGAAGTTCGACTCGTCCGAGGCCGTGCACCCGCCGGTCGTGACGATCACCTACAACGCCGCGCCGGCCGTGCCGAGCGCCCTCGCGGTGGCGCCGTGCTACTCGGCCTGCGGCGCGGGCGCGGCCACCACCGCGCTGCGGCCGACGCTGTCGGCGAAGCTCGCGGACAGCAACGCCGGGCAGGCCCTGCGCGCCGAGTTCGAGCTGCGTAACAAGGCGACCGCCGCGGTCGTGGCCACCTCCGGTGTGCTGAGCGGCAGCTGGACCAACGGCTCGACCGCGAGCTGGCAGGTCGGCGTCAACCTGGCCAACGCCACCACCTATCAGTGGCGGGTACGCGCCAAGGACCCGTACAACGACGGGGCCTGGAGCGGCTGGAGCGACCTCACCGTCGACACCGACAAGCCGCTGGTCCCGTTCGTCGCGGCGACCATCTACAAGAACGACGGCCAGCCGCACGGTGGCGCCGGGCAGTCCGACACGTTCACGTTCACCCCGGCGTCCGGCACCGCCGACCTGGCCGCGTTCGTGTACAAGCTGGACACCGACGCGTCCGCGACGACCGTGGCGGCGACCGGCGTCAAGACCGTCACGCTCAGCCCGCGCGACGGGCAGCGCACGCTGACCGTGCAGGCCAAGGACCGGGCCGGCAACCTGTCCGCGGCGAACGTCTACACGTTCTCCGCCGGTAACGCCGCCCTGGCCCAGCCGCTGCCCGGCGCCACCGTGGTGAAGCGCACGAAGCTGCAGATCACCACCCCGGTGACCGGGTACACCCGGGCCTACTTCGAGTACCGGCGCGGCCCCGGCGCGGTGACGCTGCCGATCCCGTCGGCGAACCTCACCTCGGCCACCGGCGCCCCGATCACCGCGACGGCCGCCTCGCCTGTCGCTTTCTCGGCCCTCGGCGGCCACGCGATCTGGAACGCCGCCGACACGCTCGGCGCGGTCGGTGGCGTGGTCGAGGTCCGGGCCCGGATCTACACCGCCACCGCGACCGCGCCGGTCTACGACACCGCCTGGGTACGCGTCACCGTCGACTCCGGCGGCGACGGCGGCGCCACCGAGGACATCGGCCCCGGTGAGGTCAACCTGCTCACCGGTGACCTGGGACTCGACTCGACCGACGCGGACGAACTGGACCTGTCGGCCGGTCGCACGGCGTCCTCGCGTACCCCGGCCGGCGGTTACGTGCCGATGCCGGAGAAGCTGACCGCCAACCAGCAGCAGGTCTCGACGGACTTGACCGGTTTCACCGTTCCGGCCACCTCGACCGCGGTCCGCTCGACGGCTCGCGGCCAGGGTGACGTCACCCCGGTCGACTCCATCGAGATCACTCCGGCGGCGACCGGCACCAGCAACGACACCTACGTGGCGCTCGGCGGCGACACCGGCGCGATGCGCCTGGGCATGCAGCCGGGCAAGACGTACCGGATCACCGGCTGGATCTACGTGCCGGCCGCCACCGGCCTGGCCCCGGCGCACATCAACAACGGTCTGCGGATCGTGGCCTGGCACCGGACCGGCACGGCTGCCTACGTGCCGGTGCCGTCGCCGATGGCCGCCTACACCGAGGGCTGGCAGGAGCTGTCGGTCGACATGACCATCCCGGCCGGCGCCACCGAGGCCCTGGTCCGGCTCTACAACGGCAACGCCGCCGCCAGCGGTAAGAAGGTGTACTGGGACAACATCTCGGTCACCGAGATCGTCGCGCCGTTCGGCCCGTCCTGGAACGGCGGCGCCACCGGTGGCGCCGCGGACACCGACTACACCACGCTGACGTTCCCGTCGCCGTCGGTGGCGCGGCTCAACACCATCGGCGGAAGCTGGCTGACCTTCTCCCGTAACGCCGACGGTGTCAGCTACACCCCGCAGCCCGGCAGCGAGGACCTGACTCTGACCAAGCCGGATGCGACGACGTTCCGGCTCACCGAACTCGACGGCACGGTCGCCCAGTTCAAGCAGCAGGGCGGCGTCTGGACGGTCACCTCGACGTGGACCGCCGAGGACGACTCGACCACCAAGTACGTCTACGACACCAGCGGTGGCCGGCTGCTGCTCAAGAAGGTGATCAACCCGGTGGAACCGGGCGTCGACGACACGTTCGGCTGCGCCGGCAGCACCCTGCCGCGCGGCTGCGAGGTTCTGGAGTACGTCTACGCGACCGCCACCAGCGCCGGGTTGAGCCAGACCGTGTTCGGCGACTACACCGACCGCGTCTCGGCTGTGAAGATCTGGAACTGGGATCCCGCCGCCGGGACCGTGAACGGCGTCGAGGTCGCCAAGTACGCCTACGACAACCTCGGCCGTCTCCGCGAGGTCTGGGATCCCCGCGTCACGCCGGCGCTGAAGACCAGCTACGAGTACGACGGCGCGAACCGGGTGACCAAGGCGACCCCGCCGGGCGAGCTGCCGTGGATGTTCGACTACGCCAATCCCGACGTCGACACGGCCGCGCTGCGCTGGAACCTCGACGGCAACGGCACCGACAGCTCGGGCGCTGGGCGCAACGGCACGGCAACCGGCGTGAGCTGGGGTGAGGGCAACGACCCGAAGAACCCCGGTGACCGCGCGGCGGTGTTTACCGGCGCCACCACCACGCAGATCACCGCGGCCGGCACGCCGCTGTCCAACACCGCCTCCTACACGGTCGCGGCGTGGGCCCGCATCACCGACACCAGCGTCAACCGGACCGTCGTGTCCAAGGACGGCGCCAGCACCAGCGGCTTCTTCCTCAACTACGTCGCGGCCGACAACAAGTGGGCGTTCTCCCGGGTGACCGCGGACAACGAGAGCGCCACCCCGATCCGCGCCACCTCCAACGTGCCGCCCACGGTCGGGCAGTGGACGCACCTGGCCGGCGTCTACGACACCGCCAGCGGGAAGATGAAGCTGTACGTCAACGGCGTCCTGCAGAACACCACGGCCGCCACCGGTGGCTGGAACGCCGGCGGCAACTACGTGGTCGGCCGTGCCAAGTGGGCCGGCGCGAACGCCAACGCCTTCGCCGGCAGCATCGACGACGTCCGGATCTACGGCGCGGCGCTGACCGACGCGCAGGTCGCCGACCTGGCCGGCGACGAGAACACCGGTCGGCTGATCCGGGTCCGCCGGGCTGCCCTCAAGCAGGGCAGCACCACCGAGACCGACGGGGAGGTCTCCACCCACCTGGTTTACAACGTGCCACTGACCAGGAGCGCGGGCGGTCCGTACGACATGAACGCGGCAGCGATCGGCGCCTGGGGCCAGACCGACCTGCCGACCGACGCCACCGCGATCTTCGGCCCGGAGAACGTCCCGTCCCGCAGCAGCGCCACGGCGGCGAGCCCGGGCGTGAACGGCTACCCGTGGGCGAACGTGCACTACCTCAACGCCAACGGTCAGGAGGTGAACACCGCGACCCCGGGCGGTGACATCGACACCAGCGAGTTCGACAGGTTCGGCAATGTGGTGCGCAGCCTCGAGGCCTCCAACCGGACCCTGGCCCTGGGCACCCTGCCCGGCGCTGACACGATGCTGGCCGAGCTCGGCCTGCTGGACTCGGACAGCGCCTCCCGGGCACAGGCGCTGTCCACGGTCAACCGGTACAGCACCGACGGTCTGGATCTGCTCGACACCGTGAGCCCGACCATGACGATGGTGCTCGAGCAGCCGCTCGCCGACCCCGACGACGCGGGACCGCTGGAGGCGATCAGCGCCGGGCAGACCGTGATCGGCCGGGCCAAGCAGATCAACACCTATGACGAGGGCAAGCCGGACGGGGCGAACTATCACCTCGTCACGACCGAGACCGACGGCGCGGTGATCGACGGGTACCCGCTGGCCGACGTACGGGTCTCGAAGAACTACTACGACGCCGAGAAGGGCGGCACCTCGGGCTGGAAGCTCAAGGAACCCACCAAGGTCGTCGCGGACGCCGTCACCGGTGGCGCGCAGTTGACCGCGTACGCCGTCTTCAACGCCCGCGGCCAGGTGCTCAAGTCACAGGGCATCGGCTCCAGCGGCGAGGACGCCCGCGCCACCGAGACGATCTACTACACGGCCGGTGCGAACAGCGCCGACGATGAGTGCGGCAACCGGCCGGAGTGGGCCGGCGAGGTGTGCGTGGTCCGGGCCGCCGGTGCGATCACCGGTGCCGACGCGGATCGGATGGCGACGCAGCTGCCGGTGCGCCGGGTGATCGCCTTCAACCGGTTCGGCGACGAACTGGAGGTGGAGGAGACCGCAGCCGGGCAGGCCCGCAGGACGGTGACCGAGTACGACGCGGCCACCCGTGTCACCAGCACCCGGATCACCTCCGACCAGGGCGCGCCGGTCCCGGCGGTCACCACGGCGTACGACCCGGCCAGCGGTGACGTGACCACCACGACCATGGACGGCGCCACCATCACGCGCGAGTACGACCGGCTCGGGCGGCTCGCCGCGTACACCGACGCCGACGGCGCCCGCACGGTCAACGAGTTCGACAGGTTCGGCAAGTCCGTCAAGGTCAGCGACCCGACCGGGTTCTCGACCTTCGCGTATGACCGCACCCAGGACCCGCGGGGCCAGCTGACCAGCGTGACCGACAGCGTGGCCGGCACGTTCACCACGAAGTACTCGCCGGACGGCCAGCTCACCGAGCTGAAGTACCCGGGCGGGCTGACCCGGGTCGACAAGCTCGACGCGAACCTGCAGCCGGTCGAGCGCACCTACACCCGCGACGCCGACGGGGCGGTGATCTACTCGGAGTCGGTCGTGGAGAACTCGGCCGGACAGTGGATCAACCACAAGTACACCGGCGGGAACAAGACCTACGGGTACGACCGGATGGGTCGTCTCGTCAAGGCGCAGCAGGACAGCGACATCACCGCCGGCTGCGTGACCCGCGCCTACGACTACGACGACCGCACCAACCGCACCGGCAAGCAGACCTACGACCCGGATGCCGAAGGACTGTGCAACACCGACGGCGCCGAGTCGGCCACCACGCACACCTACGACACGGCGGACCGGATCACCGACGCCGGATACGAGTACGACGCCTTCGGGCGCACCACGAAGATGCCCGGCGGGCTCACCAACAGCTACTACGCCAACGACCTGATCCAGCGCCAGCAGCTCGACGACTCCCGGCAGACCTGGACCCTCGACCCGGCACACCGGTTCCGCGGGTTCACCACCGAGACCAGCGTCGACGGCGCCTGGACCAACTCCACGTCCAAGCTCAACCACTACGGTGACGACTCCGACGAGCCGCGCTGGACGGTCGAGGACACCACGCTCGGCACGATCACCCGTAACGTCTCCGGGCCCGACGGTGATCTGGCGGCCACCACCAGCGGCGACGGCCAGGTGACCCTGCAGCTGACCAACCTGCACGGGGACATCGCGGTCACGATCGACGCCGCGCTGACCGAGCCGCAGCTGTACGACTACGACGAGTTCGGCGCACCGATGGACGGCCAGGCCGGTCAGCGGTACGGCTGGCTCGGTGGCAAGCAGCGCTCGGGCGAGGCCATCGGCGGCGTCATCCTGATGGGTGTCCGTCTGTACTCGCCGGCCATCGGCCGGTTCCTGCAGACCGACCCGATCGACGGCGGCAACGCCACGGCCTACGACTACTGCGCCGGGGACCCGGTCAACTGCACCGACCTCGACGGCCAGTTCGGCTGGGGGTCGATCAAGCGAGGCCTGTCCAAGGTCGCCAAGGTCGCGTCGTACGCCTCCATGATCCCCGGACCGATCGGCACCATCGCCGGCGTGGTCTCCGCCGTCTCCTACGCCGCCACCGGCAACTGGCGGGAGGCCGCCTGGGCGGCGGCCGGAGCGGCAGCCGCCGTGGTCGGCGCCGGAGCTGCGGTGAAGGGTGTCCGCTGGGCGGTCAAGGGAGCGCGGGCCGCCAAACGGGCACGCTGCAACTCGTTCACCGGCGACACCCCGGTCCTGATGGCCGACGGCAGCTATCTGCCGATCGCCGACGTCCGCGTCGGCGACCTGGTCATGGCGGTCGACCCGGCCACCGGCGCGACGTTCGCGAAACCGGTTCTGGCGACGTTCGTCGGTGAGGGCACGAAACACCTGGTCGAACTGGAGTTCGGTGACGCCGGGACGCTGACGGCCACGGGCGAGCACCCGGTGTGGCTGGAGGGGCGCGGGTGGATCGACGCGGAGGACGTACGAGCCGGCGACCTGGTCCGCACGGCCGAGGGCGTCACCCATCCGGTGCGTGCGGTCCGGGACCGGGGCTGGCTCGCCGGCCAGCTCGTCTTCAACCTCAACGTCGGCGACGTGCACACCTTTGTCGTCTCGGCCGGTGGCATCGACGTCCTGGTCCACAACGCCAGTTGCAACCTGCCCAAGAAATTCATCAGGGCACCCCGGAAGCGCGGCGTGTACGTCATCAAGTACTCCAACGGCAAAACCTATGTGGGTAAGAGCCGCAACATTCACCGGCGGATGCACCAGCACAACAAGAAAGGAAAGCTCAAGAACGCGACGAGCGTCCGCTACCACATTCGTAACAAGGGCAGCCTGAAGAAGCTGGAGCAGGGCGTACTGAACCGGCACTGGCACGCCCGCGGCCGCCCGACCGCGTGGAAGAGCATCTTCACGAACCTCATCCGGGCGTCGCGAAAGTACTCCCATTTCTAGAAACATCGACTGATAAGGTGGCGCGCATGCGTCTGGAGGTTCGCGAACGGGACGGTTTCCGGCTCCTCAATCTGGGGGCGGAGGGCTGGACCGACGAAGCCGCCGAACGATATGCCGCCGACCGCTGCGACGGCGTCGGCCTGACACCGACCCGCACCTTCGCCGACCTGGAGTTCCTGCGCTCGCTGCCAGGACTCCGGTCGGTGTCGGCCGGCGCCGCGAAGATCAAGGATCCGTCCGCGCTGTTCGACATCGCCGGCCTGGAGGAACTCGGTATCGGATTGAATGTCCGCGATCTGCGAGGGTTGTCCAAGTTGACCCGGCTGCGCATCCTCGCGGTGCCGTACCGCAAAGGGTTCGAGGGCGTCGCCGAGTTGACCGGGCTGGAAACGCTGCAGGTTGAGGAATGGCCGAAAGACGTCGACCTGACCGTCCTCGGACCCAAACCGGAACTGCGCCGGATGTGGCTCGACATGAAACGCACGGCGCAGGTCTCCGGCTCCTGGTTCCCGATGGCGCCGGCGCTGACCGAGCTCAGCCTCTATTCCGGAAAGCTCGTCGACTCGCGCGCGCTCGGCGAGCTGGAGCACCTGCAGCAACTCAGCATCGTCAACACCACGGTGGACGACCCGGCTTTCGTCGCCGCGCTGCCCGGGCTGCGATCCCTGGAGCTGGAGAACATCGATTAAATGACGGCTCCCGAGGACGAGATCTCCGGCATCCGGCGGAAACGGCTCAAGAAGCAGTACGTGGAGCAGGAGCGGCAGCGCGAGCGAGCGACGATCGCGCTGACCGACGACGAGCTGGAGGCGCTGCTGGACCACCTCGACGACCGGCTCGGGGCCGAGGGCTGCGACCACTCGCACCGGATCGCCCGGCAGTGGCTCGCCGAGAACGGCAAGGACGAGCGGGTGCTGGCCGGGTTCGAGGAGCTCGGCGGCTACTGCGACTGCGAGATCCTGGCCAACGTGGACCTGGACCGGTTCGAGGGCTGAGCGGCGAGCACGACCCGCGCCTTCCGGCCCCTCGACCCGGGGCCGGAAGGCGGGATCAGGTGTGGCCGCCGCCAGCAGCACACCGGCGGCGGCCAGGGAGCCCGACGGTCAGATGTCGAATTCGACGCCCTGTGCGAGCGGCAGCGAGCCGGAGAAGTTGATCGTGTTGGTGGCCCGCCGCATGTAGGCGCGCCACGCGTCGGAACCGGACTCGCGGCCGCCGCCGGTCTCCTTCTCGCCGCCGAACGCGCCGCCGATCTCCGCCCCCGACGTGCCGATGTTGACGTTCGCGATGCCGCAGTCCGAGCCGTCCGGCCCGAGGAACCGCTCCGCCTCGGTCAGTGAACCGGTGAAGATGCTCGACGACAGGCCCTGCGGCACGTCGTTGTTGAGCGCGATCGCCTCGTCGAGGGTCCGGTAGGGGAGCACGTACAGGATCGGGGCGAACGTCTCCTGCCGGACGATCGGGGTCTGCTCGCTCATCCGTACCAGAGCGGGCTCGACGTAGAACGCACCCGGCGCCTCCTCCGCCAGCCGGCGCCCGCCGCCGGCGATGATCTCCCCACCCTGCTGCCGCGCCGCCAGCAGAGCGTCCTGCATCGATGTGTACGCCGACTCCGAGATCAGTGGCCCGACCAGGGTGTCCGCTTCCAGGGGCGAACCGATCGGCAGCTTGGCGTAGGCGTCAGCGACCCGATCGATCAGGGAAGCGACGACGCTCTCGTGGGCGATCACCCGGCGCAGCGTGGTGCACCGCTGGCCCGCCGTGCCGGCCGCCGCGAAGACGATCCCGCGGGTGGTCAGGTCCAGATCCGCCGACGGCGTCACGATCGCCGCGTTGTTGCCGCCGAGCTCCAGCAGCGACCTGCCGAACCGGTCCGCCACGCGCGGGCCGACCGCCCGTCCCATCCGGGTCGAGCCGGTCGCGCTGAGCAGGGCGATCCCCGGGCTGCCGACAAGCGCCTCGCCGACGTCCGGTCCGCCGATCAGCACCTGGCTGAGGTGGGCCGGAGCGCCGGTCTCGGTGATCGCCCGGTCCAGCAGCGCGGCCGAGGCGAGCGCGCTCAGCGGCGCCAGCTCGGACGGTTTCCACACCACCGGGTCACCGCAGACCAGCGCGATCGCGGTGTTCCACGACCAGACCGCCACCGGGAAGTTGAACGCGCTGATCACCCCGACCACGCCGAGCGGATGCCACGTCTCCATCAGCCGGTGGCCGGGCCGTTCCGAGCTGATCGTGCGACCGTAGAGCTGCCGGGACAGCCCGACCGCGAACTCGCAGATGTCGATCATTTCCTGGACCTCGCCGAGCGCCTCCGACCGGATCTTCCCGACCTCCAGGCTGACGAGCGTCGCCAAATCCTGCTGATGCTCCCGGAGCAGCTCCCCGAACCGCCGCACGAGAGCTCCGCGTTCCGGCGCCGGCACGGTGCGCCACTGCCGGAAGGCCGCATCGGCCCGCGCGACAGCGGCCTCACCATCAAGAGCCGATTGCCACCGTACGTGGTGAAGCAACTCCCCATTGACCGGCGAGTGAACCGCACGGTCCCCACCGGCATGGATCCAGTCCACCCCGCACCGCTCGGCGGCGTCCCGGGCGCGACGGCGAAGGTCCTCGGCTGACGGCAGACTGCTCACGCTGATTGCCTCCTAGACGATGTTCAGTTCCGGTCGTACTCCCGCAGCGGCGAACCGGGCGACGCTCAGCGGCTCGACGTCGACGAACGGTGTCCGGCGCAGGTACAGGTCCCGCATCACCTCGCCGACGGCCGGCCCCATCAGGAAGCCGTGCCCGGAGAACCCGGTGGCGTACAGGAAATTGCCCTCCCGCCCGATCAGGGCGTTGTGGTCCGGGGTGTTCTCGTAGAGGCCCGCCCAGCCGCTCGCGATGCCGACGCCGGCCAGCTCCGGGGCGCGCCGCTCGATCGCCGCGCCCAGCCGCGGCAGCCAGGCGTCGTCGCGGTCCAGTTTGAAGCCCGGCGTCTCGTCCGGATCGGACATCCCGAGGAGCAGGCCGCGCCCCTCGCCGTGGAAGTAGAACGTGCTGCCGAAGTCGATGGTGAACGGGGTGAGCGGATCGAGGTCCGGCATCGGCGCGGTGGTCAGGATCTGCCGCCGCAGCGGCGTCACCGGCAGGTCCACGCCGGCCCACGCCCCGACCTCGGCGGACCAGGGACCGGCCGTGCAGACCACCGCCGGGGCGCTGATCGGGCCGCGCTCCGACCGTACCGTGAAGGTCTGATCGTCCTTGATCTCCAACCCGGTGACGGCACAGTGCGGGATCAGGGTCGCGCCGAACCGGCGGGCCGCGGTGGCGTAACCGAGCACCACCGACTCGGGCGTGCAATGACCGTCGGTGGGGGAGTAGACCGCGGCGATCAGCCCCTCCGTGGAGATCAGCGGGGAGAGGCTGTGCGCCTCCGCCGCGGTGATCATCCGAGACGGGATGCCCAGGTCGTTCTGCAGGGCGACGTTCGCCTCGAACGCCCGGACGTCATCCGGATCATCGAGCAGGAAGAGGTAACCCACCCGCTGGAAGTCGATCTCCTGACCGAAACGGTTCGGGAAATCGGCGAACGTCTCCAGGCTGCGGGCGCCGAGCGCGATGTTCACCGGATCGGAGAACTGGGCGCGCACACCCCCCGCGGCCCGACACGTCGACCCGGACCCGAACGCGTTCCGGTCCAGCACGACGACGTCACGGACACCGGCGCGCGCGAGGTGGTAGGCGGTGCTCAATCCCATGACCCCACCGCCGATGATCACGACGGAGGCGGACGAGGGCGGGGTGGCAGTGGGCATCACGGTCCTCCAGCGGGGCTTCGGAAGGATCGAGAGAGCTTTCTCCAGATCCTGATGCCCAACGGGTGGATATATCAAGGACTACGGAAATCCACTGGATCGAGACCGCATCGACCGCCACCGGGTGACCACTCACTCCCGCACGTCGGCCGGCCCGGTGGTGGTCGGCAGGCCGGCCGCGAGCCACGCCTCGACGCCGCCGGCCAGATCGGTGGCCCGGTGCAGGCCGATCGCCTGCAGGCCGGCCGCCGCCAGGCTGGAGCTGTAACCCTGGCGGCACACCACGACGATGAGCCTGTCGTAACCGGTGGCCTCCGGGATGCGGCTCGCCGACCGCGGATCGAGCCGCCACTCCAGCACGGTGCGGTCGATGACTATCGCGCCCGGAAGCTCGCCCTGCCGTGCCCGCTGCCGGTCGGTCCGGGTGTCGATCAGCAGGGCCCCGGCCGCCACCGCCGCCCGGGTCTCGTGCGGGTCGAGGCGGCGCAGCCCGGCCCGGGCATGTTCCAGCAGCGCGTCCACCCCACCGGTCGTCGTCATGCCCCGATCATGCCCGAACGGCCGGCTCGAAGCCGACTATCCGGTCGTGGCGCGGCAGAGGGAGAGCAACGCCTGGGTCTGCGCCGGGGCATCGACTTCGGCGCGGGCGAAGCGCAGGCTCTCCACCAATTGATTATCAAGCCTCATGTCCACGGCACGCCCGCCGATGAGGGTCAGGATGCGCGCCTACTTCCTGCTCTTCGCGGCCGCCGCCATGATCGCCTACGCGGTCGCCGGCGACGGCCGCCCGGTCGTGCAGCTGATCATCGTGGCGACGCCGCTCGCGACGTTCCTCTATGCGCTGGCCTCCCGCCGGCTGCCGCACCAGCGACCGTGGGCGATCGCGGTGGGCGGCCTGATCGTGCTGCTCGTCGGGCAGTTGTCGTGGCCGGGCTGGCTCGACGAGCACGTCGGCCGAGCCGGCGGAACCCCCGCCGAACTCACCCTCTCCGCCGCGCACGGTCTGTTCCTGATGGGTACGGCCATGGCGTTGCGCCGCCGCCTCGCCTCCGACGTGGGTGGCCTGGTCGACGCCGCCCTGCTGGGACTCTGCGCCGGCGGGCCGCTCTGGGTGTGGGGCGTCCAGCCGCACCTGGAATCGGACACCTCGTCGCTGGGCGAGCTGCTCCTGATGGTGGACGTGTTCGCGATCTGCGGCGTGATCGGCTGCCTGGTCCGGATGGGCGCGGCCCGGGGTCCCGGCCGGGGCACGATCGTCTACCTGCTGCTCACTGCGGTGCTGACACTTGCCGGGCTCGCGGCCGGACGTCCCGAGCCGTTGCTGCTCGCGTTCCTGACGATCGGCGCGGCCCCGATCCAGCCGCTCGCCGCCTCGGTCACCGAGCCCGTTTCCGCCTCGGTCACCGATCCTGTTTCCGGCCGGGTGACGCTTCGCTGGCTGGCCGTCGCGCTCTGCGTGAACCCGCTGCTCACGGTCGTGCAGATCATGCGTGGGGACCAGTCCGCGAGCCTCATGCTGGCGGTCGGCACGCTGCTGGTGATCCCGCTCGTGCTGCTGCGCTTCCACCGGCTCTCGGTACAGCGAGAGCACGCCGAACGTACCCTCGCTCATCAGGCCTCGCACGACGAGCTGACCGGCCTGCGCAACCGCCGGCACATGATGGTCGCGATCGACGACGCGCTGCGCGGCCCGGACGGGGCGACGGTCCTGCTCTGTGACCTGGACGGCTTCAAGCCGATCAACGACCGGTTCGGTCACGCGGCCGGCGACGAGGCGCTGACGGTGGTGGCGGCCCGGCTGACCGCGGTGACCCGGGAGAACGACGTCGTGGGACGTCTCGGCGGCGACGAGTTCCTGGTGGTCTGCCCGAGTTCGGACGCCGGCGATCTGGCCGCGCGGATCGAGGAGACGCTGCGCCTGCCGATGGCCCTGTCCGCAGGGGTGATCACGATCGGGGCGACGGTGGGCGCGGCCAGTGTGCCGGCCGGGTCCGGGCTGGGCCGGGAGGCCGTGGTGGCGCGGGCGGATGCCGCGATGTACGCCAGGAAGGCGCCCCGGCGTGCTGGATCATCGCGTGTCTTGACGGCCATGTCAGACACGCCGCAACACTGACACCACCTTGCCGAGGATCGTCGCGCGGTCGCCGTCGATCACGTCGTAGGCCGGGTTCCGCGGCTCCAGCAGCACGTGCCCGCGGGTGCGCCGGAACACCTTCACTGTCGCCTCCTCGTCGATCATCGCGGCCACGATGTCACCGTTGTAGGCGTCCGGCTGCTGCCGTACCACCACGATGTCGCCGTCGCAGATCGCCGCGTCGATCATGGAGTCGCCCTGGACGCGCAGGCTGAACAGGGTGCCTCTGCCGACCAAGTCGCGGGGGAGGTTGAGCACCTCGTCGGCGTCCGGCTCGGCTTCGGCGAGGATGGGGGAGCCGGCCGCGATGGTGCCGAGGAGGGGGACGCCGACGGTGTTGCCCTTTTCCGACTTTTCCGAAATGTCGCCCAGGAACATCCGGACGTCGATCGGCCTGGTCATGCTCCTGCCGCGCGTCAGGTAGCCGTGCTCCTCGAGCAGCCGCAGGTGCCGGCTCACCGTGGACGGCGACAACCGGACCGCCTCGCCGAGTTCCCGGGTGGACGGCGGATACCCGTACCGCACCGCCCACTCCTGGATGACGGTCAAGATTTTGCGCTGCCGCTCACTGAGCAGGGAGGTGTCGAGGTGCACCCGCCGATCTTGCCTTATCGGCAGGCTCGCGCTCGCCGCGGCTCGCTGGGGTCACCGGGTTCGCCGGCCTCGCCGGGTTCGCCGGGTTCGTTCTCCGGGGTCGGTGCTGGTATCGAGAGCACACGGGGACGGCCACCGCCGGGGCGTTGGCGGTGGCCGTCCGTCTGTATCCGAATTCAGGACTTGAACGCGTCCTTGATCTTCTCGCCGGCGTCCTTGACCTTGTCGCCGGCCTGCTTGACCTTCGACTGGCTCTGGTCAGCGCGGCCCTCGGCCTCCAGCTGCTCGTCGTCGGTCGCCCGGCCGACGCCCTCCTTGACCTTGCCGCCGATCTCTTCGGCCTTGTGGTCCACCTTGTCGTCGAACGCCATCGGGAGCCTCCTCAGTCGAGTCGCTACAACTCCGGGATACCCGCCCCAGCCATCTTGAACCAGCCCTCACCGAACGAGGCCCCGCCCTCGCCGCCCCGCCCTCGCCGCCCCCGGCCACGCCGCCCCGGCCACGCCGCCCCGGCCACGCCGCCCCGGCCTCGCCGTCCCCTCGCCTCGCCCGCGTGGCCCGGCGTCGTCTGGCTCCGCGTCCCGCCTGCGATCTTGGCGAGTTGCGGTGGCACGGGACGTGTCAGCGGCACGGGACGGCCAACTTGCCAAGATCGGGTCGACTGGCGGTGCATTGCCGGCCGAGCCGTAGTCAGGACAGGTCAACGAGCCGTATTCCCTGCGCTGGCTACGGCTCGGGTAGGCGAGCCGTAGGGCGCGCATGCCTCCGGGCTCGGATTCCATGCGCCAGCTACGGCTCGCGGGTTCGAGCCGTAGCTGGAACAGGTCAACGGGCCTGATTCCCTGCGTGAGCTACGGCTCGGCTCCGGCGTGCGCGGATCTTGGCAAGTCAGGGGGCCGCCGAGGGCTGCGACCGGTGCACCACCCTTGGGAAAGCCGCCCACCGCGTGAAACGGTGCAGTCAACTATCCAAGATCACGTCCTGCGCACACCCCCGAGTCCTGCGCACGCCCCGCGCCCGCGCCTGCGCCCGCACCCGCGCCCGCCCCGAAGCCCCGCGCCCCGTGCCCGCCCCGCGCCCCGTGCCCGCCCCGCGCCCCGTGCCCGCCCCGCGCTCCGTGGCCGCCCCGCGCCCCGCGCCCTGCGTGCGATCTTGGCGGCTTTGGCGGCCACGGGGCGGCCACGGGCGGCCACGGGGCGGCCACGGGGCGGGCGAAACTCGCCCAGATCGCGGCGTTTCGGGGGCGCGGCTTGGTGAGATCGCCTTTGGCGTGGCGCGGCACGCCACCGGTGATCAGTAGCGGTCAGGGCGTGGCGGACAGGCGCTCGCGGCGGCCGTGCGAGAGGGCGCTGTGGTGGTCGTCGCCCGGGTGGCTGTCCGGGTCGACGTGGACCGTTGCGCCGGTCAACCTGGGTACGCGGTGGGTGAGCTGGTGCTCGGCGTCCGCGGCGATCTCGTGGGCGGCTATCAGGCTGAGCTGGGCGTCGACGACGATGCCGGCCTCGGCGTGCAGGTGGTGACCGATCCAGCGCAGCCGCAGGCCGGACACCCCGCGGATGCCGGTGATCGACTGCAGCTCGCGTTCAGCCTGGTCGACGAGGGTCGGATCGACTCGGTCCATGAGCCGGTGGTAGACCTCGCGGGCCGCGTCCTTGAGGACGAGGACGATCGCGGCGGTGATCGCCAGGCCGACGACCGGGTCGGCCCAGTCCCAGCCCAGCCAGGCGCCGCCGGCCGCGAGCACCACGGCGAGGGAGGTGAATCCGTCGGTGCGGGCGTGCAGGCCGTCGGCGACCAGGGCGGCGGAGCCGATGCGGCGGCCGACCGTGATCCGGTAGCGGGCGACGACCTCGTTGCCGGCGAAACCGACCAGCCCGGCGGCGGCGACCCAGGGGAGGTGCGTGACGGTACGTGGATCGAGCAGCCGGTCCACGGCGAAGTAGGCGGAAGTCACCGCGGACGCGGCGATCACGGCGACGATGAGGACACCGGCCAGGTCTTCGGCACGACCGTACCCATAGGTGTATGCCCTGGTGGCGGCTCGCCGCCCCAGCCAGAACGCGATCGCCAGGGGCACGGCGGTGAGCGCGTCGGCGACGTTGTGCACGGTGTCGCCGAGCAGCGCGACCGAGCCGGAGAACGCGACGATCAGCGCCTGCAGCGCGGCGGTGACGCCGAGGCCGGCCAGCGAGATCCACAGCGCGCGAAGGCCGTCCCGGGACGACTCCAGAGCGTTGTCGACCTTGTCGGCGGTGTCGTGCGAGTGCGGCGTCAGCAGATGCCGCAGCCGGTGCCCGTGCGAGTCGCCGTGCCCGTGCAAGTTGCCGTGCCCGTGCGAGTTGCCGTGCCCGTGCGAGTCGCCGTGCTCGTGGTGATGTTCCCGATGGGCCACGGCACACACGATAGGCCTTCACCCGTGTGTGCGACAACGTTGCAAACGCCAATGACCTGCAGAAACGTCAACCTGGCGATACCCCGTCACCGGCCTTGACGGTCAGCAGCGTCACCTGGAGACGCGTGAAAGCGTCCGTCTCGGCGATCGTGTAGCGCTTGCCGACGTACCTGCGCGCCTCGGCCGGAAGCCTGCTCAGCGGACCGCGGACCGGGTTCGCCTCGACCAGCCAGAATCGGTCGACGCCGTCGAGCCCGGCGGCCGGGTCGGCGGCCAGTTCGTGGTCCCACCACCAGGTGCCGTCGCGGGTCACCTGGCTGTACACCTCGCCCGGGTCCGCGCCGGGCAGGCGGCTGAACTCGTAGGAGAACCCCCGGTGCAACCGCGCGTAACCGGTGTAGGCGACGCGGTCCCCGGGCTGGAGCCGCCCGTTGAGCCAGCGGGCGGCGTCCCGCCACGCGAGCTCGTCCTCGACGGCGTTCGACCGTACGAAACGATGGTTGGGGAGGCCCGCCGCGACGAGCACGAGCGCGGCGCAGACGCCCGCCGCGACGAGCGCGCGCCGGGTGGTGAAGATCCGGCGCAGCGCCCACGCCGCCGCCAGCAGCCACGCGGGGACGGTGAACAGGAAGTAGCGGTGATAGAAGAGGCCGAGCGCATCGAAGCTCAGGTAGGCGAGCACCGGCGGCAGCAGCGTCCAGAGCAGCAGGGCGGTCGCCGCGGTCCTGTTGCTCGGGAACAGAAGCCCGATTCCGATCAGTCCCGGGATCAGCACGAGCGCGGCCACCGGGCCACTGACGAACACCTCACCGGGGAACGCGCGCAGGACTTCCCAGGTCGGCTCGTCGATCCAGCCGATCTGTCCGCTCTGACGCCGGCTGATCAGGATGACCGGCGCGAGCACGACGAGCGCGGCGGCGACCGATACGGCCCACCCGATCCGGACCCGCCGATCGGCTCGGGCGCGCGTGATCACCAGGGCCAGGTGCGCGGCCAGCACGCTCAGCGACACGAGGTGGCCGAGTCCGATCCAGATCACAGAGAGGCCGTAGAACGCCCACCGTTGCGGCGACGGCCGGTCCTGCGCGCGGAGCAGTAGCAGGGTGGCGGCGAGCGTCGCGGCGAGGGCCATCGCATACGGCCGGGCCTCGCCGCCGTATCGGGAGACGGCCGGCAGCAGCGCGAAGAGAAGACCCGCCAGCAGACCGGTCGGCACGTCCAGCAGCCGCCTTCCGACCAGCGCCAGCAGCCCGGCCGCCAACCCCATCAAAATTGCTGAGGGTACGCGCATAGCGATCTCCGAGTTACCGAAGAGCGCGATCCAGACGTGCATGAACAGGTAGTACGGCAGCAGCACCACGTCGACCTGTTCGACCAGCCGGCGCAGGTCACCGAGCGGAAGAGCGCTCGCCCACCACGTCGCCTGTTCGTCCCGCCAGAACTGCCGCTGACCGATGCCGACCAGACAGACGGCGAGCGTGAGCACCGCCGGAGCGGCAGCGAATCGAAGGCGTACCAGGGAAGGTTTTTCGATGTTCAAGGCTCTCGCCAGCTCCGGCTCGCTCGGGGTTCGCCGAAGCTTAGTGGCCCGGTCCGGTGCGGCTCGCGGCACCTCGGCAGCCGGCCTGCCGAGCCCTCCGCCGGTCGATCTCGTCATCCGATCGGCGTCGGGGCATCGTGGGTCCTCGTCACCCGCACGAGAACTTTCGCAACCCGTCTGGATGTTTTGGACATAACTCCGTTTTCCCCTTGAAAGCCACCCCGTGGCACACAGGAGGAAGCAGTGGAGATCTGGGATCCGTTGGCCGGTGCGCTCGTCACGCAGCTGATCAACGTGATGGTGGCCGCGCTCTGCGGAGTCCGTTTCCGCCGGTCGAATGCGGATGACCTCGCGGATCCGGGGCAGCCGCCGGATGAGCGGTGGCTCGAGCTTCGGATGAGCTGGCACCGTGGCCAGGGCGGCGAGCGCTCCGGCCACGGCGCGCGCTCCGACTGCGGCGAGCGTCCCGACCACGGCGCGCGCTCCGACTGCGGCGAGCGTCCCGACCACGGCGCGCGCCCCGACCACGGCGCGCGCCCCGACTGCGGCGAGTGCGGTGGTCGGGGCGAGAGTGGACCGGACGAGCCGGCATGGTGACCGAGACCGCCGCCCAGGCGCTGAGCGGCAGCGACCCGCTCGGCGCCGATTTTCCGGAGTTCTACCGCGAGGTCGCGCCCGGCTTCCACCGCCGGGCGCGGGCCCGCGGCCTCAGCGAGCACGACGCCCACGACGTGGTCCAGGAGGTCATGCTCAAGATCCTCGCGCGCTGGCACAAGGTCGGTGCCATGTCGCCAGGTGACCGATTCGGATACGCGTCTCGGGCTCTGCGGCACGCCGTCACGGACGTCTGGCGGCGGCAGCAGCGGGACTCCGATCTCGGGATGCGGCTGGGGCGCGAGCTGCGGGCACACGGTGATCCGGCCGGGATCGACCCGGCCGAGACGCATCCGGCCTGGACCGATTCGGCAGGCGCGGAGGCGGTGCGGCTGGTCGGCACGCTGACCGGCCGTCAGTACCAGGTCATGGTGCTGGCGCAGGAGGGGCTCAAGCCCCGCGAGATCGCCGCTGAGCTCGGCATGCGGAACTCCGCCGTGAGTTCGCATCTGCACGAGGCCCGCCGGAAGTTGATGACGAAGCTTCAAGCTTGGAAGGACAGCGGCCGTGAAGAATGAGTCCCTGCTGACGACCGACGAGCACGAGCTGTTGCGGCGCGCGCAGGACGAGGCGCTGGCCGGGATGACTTTCGACGTCGAGGCCGGGTTGGCCGATCTTCGCGAACGTGCGCGCCGGCCCGCCGCCCCGGCCCGGCAGCAGGCCCGGTGGCGGGAACGGCTCCGGTTGCGGGTGGGCACGACGGCCGGGCTCGCGGCGCTCTTCGCCGCGGTGACCGGGGGCGGTTTCGGGGTGGTGGCGATGCAGGCGCGTACCGAGAGTCCGCAGGTCAGGATGCCGGACGCGCCGGCGCAGCCGGTCACTCCGGCGGTGCCGCCTACCGGATCGGCGCATCCCTCCGCCCGGTCACACGGGCCGATCGGCGACCGATCGGCGACGCCCACTCTTCGAGACCACGATCCCGATCAAACGCTTGGGGGTACGCCCGCCGCCACCGGCACCACGGCAGCGCCGCCGGTTGCCGGCCCGATCGTCGGCGACCCGCCGGTTCCCGCTCCGACGACGAGCCCCACCGACGCACCGCCCCCCGCGGCCGCGCTCCCTGCGGCGACCTCGCCCGCCGCGGCCGGGAGCGCTGCGCCTGGGACAGCTGCGGCCGGGAGCACTGCGGCCGGGACAGCCGCAGCGGGGCCGGCCGCGGAGCCGTTCGCGGTGCACTACGCGGCGATGTCGCTGACGCTCCCGGTCGACGACGAGCAACCGCAGGCGATCGACCTCGACGAGCCCCGCACCACGGCCGGTGGCGACGGCGCTGTGGCGATCTCGGCCGTTCCGGACACCGGCGACCTGCTCCTGGAACCCGCCGATGACGTGCAGGCGGCCACGGTCGACGCCGCCGGTGTCACGCCGGACGAGTGCGCCGCGGCGATCCGCGACGACCCGGCCGGCGACACGCCCCTGAAGCTCCGGGACGACCGGACATACTGCCTGCTCACGCCCGGTGAGAAGGTAGACGGGGACACGCTGGTGCAGCTGACCGTCGACGAGAAGGACGACGAGGCGGACGAGGTCGTCGTCCACCTGAGCGCGTGGAACGTGGGGGCCTGAGAACTCAGACGGCCTTCGCGAGGGACTGGTACTCGTCCTCGGTCAGCTTCACGTCGGCGGCCGCGAGGTTCTCCTCGAGGTGGGTGACCGAGGACGTGCCAGGGATCGGGACCATCACCGGGGACCGCTGGAGCAGCCATGCGAGCGCGAGCTGACCGGTGGTCGTACCCGGATGGGCCTTGGCAATTGATTCGAGCGGACCGCCCGGGCGAGCCAGCGTGCCCGCGTCGACCGGCGCCCACGGGATGAACGCGATGCCCTGCTCGGTGCAGTAGTCGAGAAGGTCCTCGGCGCGCCGGTCGCCCAGGTTGTAGCGGTTCTGCACCGAGGCGACCGGCACGCCGGCGGCCTGCGCGGCCTTGACCTCTTCGACCGAGACCTCGGAGAGGCCGACCTGCTTCGCCAGCCCTTCGTCGACGAAGGAGCGGAGCACATCGAACTGCTCGTCGCGGGGGACGAGCGGGTCGATGCGGTGCAGCTGCCACAGGTCGATCTGCTCGACGCCGAGGCGGCGCATCGACATCAGGATGCACTGGCGCAGGTACTCGGGGCGGCCGACGGCCTGCCAGATGTTCGGGCCCTGCCGGGTGAAGCCGCCCTTGGTCGCGATCACCACGTCGCCGTAACCGGTGCCGTCGTGCAGGGCGTCGCGGATCAGGTTCTCCGACACGTCCGGGCCGTAGGAGTCGGCGGTGTCGACGAACGTGACACCGAGCTCGACGGACCGGCGAAGCACCCGGATCGCCTCGTCAGGGGAGGACGGCGGGCCCCAGACGCCGGGACCGGTGATCCGCATGGCGCCGAAGCCCAGCCGGTGCACGCTCTTGCCGCCCAGGTCGATGGTGCCGCTGTTGGAGAGAGTCATGAACTCAGGTCTACCCCGTGACGTCGGCTCGGCCCCGTACTTTTGACAAGCGTCACGCACGCAGAGCCGGCATGGCCTCGGTGAGCATGGCGTGCCAGTCCGGCAGCGGGTCGACGCCGGAGCCCGCCCACCAGCGGTCGTGGCCGAGCACGCTGTAGGCGGGGCGGCGGGCCGGCCGGATGAACTTGTCGCTGGTCGTGGGGCGTACTCGATCGGGGTCGTGCCCGGCCAGGGCGAAAGCCGCCCGGGCCAGGCCGAACCACGTGGTCGAGCCGGCCGCGGTGCCGTGATAGGCGCCCGGTGCGGCGTCCGAGCGGCCCAAGGCGGCCAGTTGCCGCGCCAGGGCGAACGACCACGTCGGCGGGCCGACCTGGTCGTCGACCACGTCCACGGCGTCCCGTTCGGTGGCCAGCCGCAGCATGGTCCGCACGAAGTTGGGGCCGTGCTCGCCGTAGAGCCACGCGGTCCGCACGACGTATCCGCCGGCCGCGAGGACCGCCTTCTCGCCGACCGCCTTGCCGCGGCCGTAGGCGTTGAGCGGCGCCTGGGGCGTCTCCTCGGGGATCGGCGAGGTGGCAGTGCCGTCGAAGACGTAATCGGTGGAGATGTGGATGAGCCGGTTGCCGAGGACCGACGCGAGGCCGGCCACCGCGTGCCCGTTGACGGCGGTGGCGGCCTCCTCGTTCGACTCCGCGCCGTCCACATCCGTCCAGGCCGCCGCGTTGATCACGACATCCGCGCCGTCGGTGGCCGCCCGGACCGCTGCCAGATCGGTGATGTCCAAGTCGGCGCGACCCAGAGCGACGACGTCGTCACCCGCTAGGGCTTTCTGCAGGTCCTGGCCGAGCATGCCGCCGGCCCCGGTGATCAGCCAGCGCATCAGAGGGCGCTCCGGGACTTGAGCGGTTCCCACCAGGTGCGGTTGTCGCGGTACCAGGCGACGGTTGCGGCCAGTCCGTCGTCCAGGGTGACCTGTGGCTCGTACCCCAGCTCGCTGTTGATTTTGGAGATGTCGAGCGAGTAGCGCCTGTCGTGTCCCTTACGGTCGGTCACCAGCTCGACACTGTCCCAATCGGCGCCGCACGCGGCGAGGAGACGCTCGGTGAGCTCGCGGTTACTCAACTCGGTGCCGCCGCCGATGTTGTAGACCTCGCCGGCGCGACCCTTCTCCAGGGCCAGCTGGATGCCCCGACAGTGATCGGACACGTGCAGCCAGTCACGAACGTTGCCGCCGTCGCCGTAGAGCGGCACCTTCTTGCCGTCCAGGAGGTTCGTGACGAAGAGCGGGATGACCTTCTCCGGGAACTGGTGGTGCCCGTAGTTGTTGGAGCAGCGCGTGACCACCACGTCCATGCCGTGTGTGCGGTGCGCGGCCAGGGCCATCAGGTCGGAGGCGGCCTTGGAGGCGGCGTACGGGGAATTCGGGGCGAGCGGCCAGGTTTCGGTCCACGAGCCGTCGTCGATCGAGCCGTACACCTCGTCGGTGGAGACGTGCACGAACCGGCCGACCCCGGCGGTGCGGGCCGCGTCCAGCAGCACCTGCGTGCCCAGCACATTCGTGGTGACGAACGGCACGGCGGAGTTGATGGACCGGTCGACATGGGATTCGGCGGCGAAATGCACCACCACGTCATGACCGGGCAGCAAGTCGTGCAACAGGTTTGAATCAGTGATGTCGCCCTGCACGAAATTGAGTCGGGGATCCGACACCGGGAGGTTTTCGCGATTACCCGAATAGGACAACAGATCCAGAACGGTCACCGAGGCACCGGCCGCACCGGGGAACTCGTCCTGCAAGAGGGCCCTGACGTAGGCCGATCCGATGAAGCCGGCACCACCGGTTACGAAAATCTGCACGGGTGGGGAGTGTAGACGCTGGCACCCACTGTTTAGGGTTCCCCAGTGCGTGGAATCTTGTTGGCCGGAGGAACCGGCTCCCGACTCTGGCCGATTACCAAGGCCATGTCCAAACAGCTTATGCCCATCTTCGACAAACCGATGATTTACTACCCGCTGACCACTCTGGTATCGGCCGGGATCCGGGAGATCCTCGTCATCACCACACCCGAGGACCAGCCTCACTTTGAGCGACTGCTCGGTGACGGAAAGCAGTTCGGACTCTCGCTCACCTACGCTCAGCAGCCCAAACCGGACGGGATCGCCCAGGCCTTCCGGATCGGCGCCGACTTCATCGGGGACGAGCCGGTGGCGCTGATCCTGGGTGACAACATCTTCCACGGCGTGGGGCTCGGGCGGCAGTTGTCCCGGTTCGGTGAGCCGGCCGGGGGGCGGATCTTCGCTTACCCGGTGGCCGATCCGGAGCGCTACGGTGTGGTGGAATTCGACGAATCGGGCAAAGTGCTCTCCATCGAGGAGAAGCCGGAGCGGCCGAAGTCGACGTACGTGGTGCCCGGCCTCTACTTCTACGACGCCGACGTGGTGGAGATCGCCGGAGGCCTGACGCCCAGCGCGCGCGGCGAGCTGGAGATCACCGCGGTGAACGAGGAGTACCTGCGGCAGGGCCGGCTCGACGTGACGGTGCTGGACCGGGGCACGGTCTGGCTCGACACCGGGACGTTCCAGTCCATGGTGCAGGCCTCGGAGTACGTGCGGGTGATCGAGGAACGCCAGGGCCTTAAGATCGGCTGCGTCGAGGAGGCGGCCTGGCGACTCGGCTTCATCTCCGACGATCAGCTGCGTGAGCTGGCCGAGCCTCTGCTCAAGAGCGGTTACGGCGAGTATCTGGTCCGGCTACTGAGCGCAGGACGTTTCGGGGGTTCGTTGTGAAGATCAGCGGGGGAGTGCTGTGAAGATCCGTCCACTGACCATCGAGGGCGCCTTCGAGGTGACGCCGGTGCAGCACGGCGACGCCCGGGGCTCGTTCCTCGAGTGGTACCGCTTCGATCACCTGGCCGCGGCCGTCGGCCATCCGCTCGATCTCGCTCAGGGCAACCTCTCCGTCTCAGCGCGTGACGTCGTCCGGGGGATCCATTTCGCCGACGTGCCGCCGGGGCAGGCGAAATATGTGACGTGCGTCAAGGGCGCGGTGCTCGACGTCATCGTGGACATCCGGGTGGGCTCGCCGACGTTCGGCGCGTGGGAGTCGGTGCGCCTCGACGACGAGGAACGCAAGGCGGTGTACCTGGCCGAAGGGCTCGGGCACGGGTTCTGCGCGCTGACCGAGGGTGCCACCGTGGCATACCTCTGCTCGACCGAGTACCGGCCCGGCCGCGAGCACGGCATCCACCCGCTCGATCCCGAGCTGAACATTGCCTGGCCTGCGGAGACGCCGCTCCTGTCGGGCAAGGACGCGCAGGCGCCGTCGCTCGCGGAGGCCCGCGCGAACGGTTTGCTGCCGCGCTACCAGGAGTGCCAGAACTACGCTGAGTCACTGCGTCGGAATCACTACAGCCGTACGTCCTAAGTGGGCGATTGACCGCCTGAGGGGCGGGTGGTAGCCGGGTGGTCCGGAAGCGGTTTCGGGAGGGGGTTCGAGATGTTCAATCTAGATATTTCGGACAGGTCCGGTTTGGACTACTTGCAACGCTATGCCTCTCGGCCTCATCCGATCCGCCATTCCTGTCGAACGGAAAGATGAAGCGCGATCGTGCGTGGGTCAGCAGTCTGTCTGGTGTGTCTCATGGGTTTCCGCCCAGGGAAGATTCCAGTCTGATGTCCGGCTCGGGGAAAAACGGACCAAAGGTTGATCGCAGTCGATACGGGGGCATGGGCGTGCAGACAATCGAATCAGTGGAGACCCTGGATCTCGCTGAAGAGGCACGACAGCTCAGTTCCCGCCCGCGGGCCGCCGGGGCCCGTGCCGGATGGCAGGGCCGATATGCCCGGCGGCTCTACCTCATCGACTTCGTGGTCGGTTTGTGCGCCGCGTCCTGGGCGCTCGTTCTGCGATTCGGCTCGACCGGAACCGAGCCGTACAACCGGGGATACCTGCTCATCACGGCGGTCCTGCCGCTGGCCTGGATCGCCTGTCTCGCGATGAACCGGGCCTACGAGCCGCGTCACCTATTCGTGGGCACCGACGAGTACGCGCGGGTGTTCCGATCCGGATTGGCGCTGACCGCGGGTCTCGCCATTGTTTCCTTCATGTTCGACCTCCGTTTGGCGCGCGGCTACGTGATTATCGCGATGCCGCTCGCCATCGCCGTCGATATCTTCGCGCGGTACCTCGCCCGCCAGATGTTGCACCGTTCCTGGGCGCGCGGCGAACGGCTGCACCGGGTCATTCTGGTCGGGCACGAGCGAGCCGTCGCCGACATGGCCCGCCGGCTGAGCCGCGAGCGCTACCACGGCCTCGGTGTGATCGGCGCCTGCCTGCCGCCCGGCGTCACCCGCAGCCGGTTCGTGGAGGGCATGCCACCGATCTACGGCACCTTCGACGGCGTCGCCCTCGCGGTCAGCCGCGCCGACGCCGACACCGTCGTCGTCCTCGCCTGCCCGGAGATCGACGGGGCCGCGCTGCGCCGGCTCGCCTGGCAGCTCGAACGCGACGAGACCGACCTCATCGTGGCCAGCACGCTGGTCGACGTGGCCGGCGACCGGACCACGATCCGCCCGGTCGACGGCCTGCCGATGCTGCACGTCGAGCACCCGCGGCTCAAGGGCAGCGCCCGGGTCGTCAAGGACGCCTTCGACCGGATCGGCGCGTTCCTGCTGCTGCTGTTCAGCTCGCCGGTGCTGATCGTGCTGGCGATGCTGGTCAAGTTCGCCCCCGGCGGCCGTGGCCCCGCGATCTTCCGGCAGGAGCGGGTCGGCAAGGACGGCAAGCTGTTCGTGCTCTACAAGTTCCGGACCATGGTGGTCGACGCCGAGGCGCGCCTGCTGGAACTGCAGAAGGACAACGAGACCGACGGCGAGCTGTTCAAGATCCGGGAGGACCCGCGGATCACCTCGGTGGGCCGCTGGCTGCGCCGGTACTCGCTGGACGAGCTACCCCAGCTGGTGAACGTCCTCAAGGGCGACATGTCCCTGGTCGGCCCGCGCCCGCCGCTGGCCCGCGAGGTCGCCGGTTACCCGGCCGACATGCGCCGCCGGCTGGTCGTCAAACCCGGCCTCACCGGCCTGTGGCAGGTGTCGGGACGATCCGACCTCTCCTGGGAGGAGTCCATCCGGCTCGATCTGACCTACGTCGAGAACTGGTCCATGGCCATGGATCTGGCGATCCTGGCCCGTACGGTGAGCGCGGTCGTCCGCAGCTCGGGAGCCTACTGATGAACAACCGTCCCCGCCTGACCGTCATCGGCACCGGATACCTCGGTGCCACCCACGCCATCTGCATGGCCGTCATGGGCTTCGAGGTCGTCGGCGTCGACGTCGACCCCGGCAAAGTGGCGAAGCTGAACTCCGGCGAGGTGCCGTTCTTCGAGCCGGGCCTGCCCGAGCTGCTGACCAAGGCGCTGGAGACCGGCCGGCTGCGGTTCACCGCCGACTTCGCCGACGCCGGCGCGTTCGGCGACGTGCACTTCATCTGCGTGGGCACGCCGCAGCAGAGGGACTCGCCGGCCGCCGACCTGACCTATGTGGACGCCGCGGTCACCTCGCTGGCGCGCCATCTCACCCGCCGCGCGCTCGTCGTCGGCAAGTCCACCGTCCCGGTCGGCACCGCGGCCCGGCTCGCCGAGCTGATCCGCTCGATCGCCCCGGCCGGCGACCAGGTCGAGCTGGCGTGGAACCCGGAGTTCCTGCGCGAGGGCTTCGCCGTCGACGACACCATGAAGCCGGACCGGATGGTCTTCGGCGTCACCTCCGCCTGGGCCGAGGAACAGCTGCGTTCCGCGTTCCAGCCGGTGCTGGCACAGGGCGTACCCGTGAAGGTCACCGACCTGCAGACCGCCGAGCTGGTGAAAGTCGCCGCGAACTCGTTCCTCGCCACCAAGATCTCCTACATCAACGCGATGGCCGAGATCTGCGAGGTGACCGGCGCGGACGTGCACGACCTCGCCGAGGCCCTCGCCTACGACGAGCGGATCGGCGGCAAGTTCCTGCGCCCCGGCCTCGGCTTCGGCGGCGGCTGCCTGCCCAAGGACATCCGTGCGTTCACCCACCGGGCCGAGGAACTCGGTGTCGGCCAGGCCGTCGGGTTCCTGCGGGAGATCGACGGGATCAACAGGCGCCGCCGTGCCCGTACCGTCGATCTGGTCGTGGAACTCTGCGGCGGTGACGTCGCCGGCAAGAAGGTGGCCGCGCTCGGCGCCGCGTTCAAGCCCAACTCCGACGACATCCGGGACGCGCCCGCGCTCGACGTGGCCGCCACCCTCGCCGGGATGGGTGCGCAGGTGGTCGTCTACGACCCCGCCGCGATGGACAACGCCAAGAAGCAATACCCCCAACTTGGGTACGGGGAGAGCGCGCTGGCCACCGCACAGGACGCGGACGTGGTCGTGCTGCTGACCGAGTGGACCGAGTTCCGCGAGATCGACCCGGACACGATGGGCGCCGTGACCGCGCAGCGCCGGATCGTGGACGGGCGGCACGCTCTGGACGCGGCCCGCTGGCGTGGGGCCGGCTGGGAGTACCGGGCGCTGGGCCGCCCATAGCAAAATGGGGCGCCTCTCAATGAGGCGCCCCATTCACTGTCGTCAGGGTTTCTTGATCGCGATCAGGGACTTGGTGAGGCCCGCGAACCGCTCAGAGATCAGCTGAGAGTGCGGGAAATAGCTGCGCATCTGCGTCTTGTCCAGCAGTTCCACCCAGAGCACCGAGTCGATCGCGCCGGTCTTGTCGGCCGGCGGGGTGTGCACCAGCGGCCACTTGCGCGCCATCACGGCCTGGGCGGCGTTCGGCAGGAACTGCATGCCCGGCGCCACGAAGTGCGGCTCGATCGGGAAGTACCGGTACGGCGTCTGCACCCAGTGCGCGTCGGCGAGCGAGTGCACCGCGTCGGCCAGCCGCATCCGGCGCTCGTGCCCGCCGACGTGCTCGATCACCGAGTTCGAGAAGACCAGGTCGTACCGCCGCTTGCGGATCGCCTCGGGCAGATCGCAGGCGTCGCCGAAGTCGACCTCGGCCCACGACGGCACCTCGCCGTTCTCCAGGCCGGTCTCGCCCTCGAGATTGACGATGTGCACGTGCTTCGGGCGGACGGCCGCGGTCACCCAGCTGCTCGCCCGGCCACCCAGGTCGATGACGGACATCTCGGCCAGATCCGGAAACTGCTGCGACAGCCAGCCGCGGCGTTTCGTTCGCATCCGGTCGCCCAGGGAGCCCGGACGGTCGACGATCTGCCAGCGCAGAGATTGGACACCCACGGGGATGAACCCTACGGGTCACAGGAAGTCAAAGGTGTAGTCGTTCGTCCGGTTCTTTTGGGCCGATCGAAGCATCCCTTGCGCGCGCGGGGACTGGTGGAATTGCGGCGATAAGCATCAGCGAGGGGAGTGCGGTCTGTGAAGCCCAGCGGCGAGACGGTGGCGGTTGTCGTCGTCACGTACAACAGCGCACGCCTGCTGCCGGAGCTGATCGCCTCGCTCGGGCCCGGCCTGGACGGCCTCGACTGGCACCTGACAGTGGCCGACAACGCGTCCGCCGACGACAGCGCCGCCGAGGTGCGCCGGCTGGTCCCCTCGGCGCGGGTCGTGGAGATGGGCCGCAACGCCGGATACGCGGCGGGCATCAACGCCGCCGTGGCCGCGGCCGCCCCGCACACCGCGATCCTGGTGCTGAACCCGGACATCCGCCTGCGTCCCGGCTGCGGCCCCACGCTCGTCGCCAACCTGCGCCGCACCGCCGCCGGCATCGTCGTGCCCCGGCTGGAACGCGGCGACGGCTCCCCGATCGCGGTGCTGCGCCGCGAGCCGTCCGTCCCGCGGGCGTTCGGTGACGCGCTGCTCGGCGCCCAGCGGGCCGGCCGTTACCCGCTTCTCGGCGAGCTGGTCGTCGGCGACGAGCACTACCAGCGCGAGTCCGCCGCCGACTGGGCCGCCGGCTCCGCCATGCTGATCTCCCGCGAGTGCTGGGACGCGGTCGGTCCGTGGGACGAGTCGTTCTTCCTCTACTCCGAGGAGACGGAGTACTCGCTGCGCGCCCGCGACGCCGGCTACATCACCCGGTTGGCGCCGGACGCCCTCGCCGTGCACCTGGAGGGGGACTCCAAGGTCTCGCCGCGGTTGTGGGCGCTGCTGACGGTCAACCGGGTGCGCCTCTACCGCCGCCGGAACCGGGCGGTGAGCACGGCCGCCTACTGGTCGGCGCTGGTGCTGCGCGAGGTGTCCCGGTCGGTGCGCGGCAACCAGGCCAGCCGGGCGGCGGCGGCGGCGCTGCTGAGCCCGCAGCGGATGCGCCAGACCCCGGGCCCGACGTGGGGCTTGTCGCCGGAGCCGAGCCGCCGGCCCTGAGCGGCAGGCGGCGGCCCCGATGTGGGGCTTGTCGCCGGAGCCGAGCCGCCGGGCCTGAGCGGCAGGCGGCGGCCCCGACGTGGGGCTTGTCGCCGGAGCCGAGCCGCCGGGCCTGAGCGGCAGGCGGCGGCCCCGAGGCGAACGGGCGCTGGTCTCCCGGCAAGCTCGTGGGCGTGTGGAGTTCGGGCGCGGCGGTGTGGAGTTCGGGCGCGGCGGTGTGCGGAAAAGCTGTGGACGCCCTTGTGCATCGCGGGCCTATCGGCGCCGACCTCCGGACAAAGCGCGATAAGTCCGGCGCGGGGGCGGATGGCGGTGGCGGCGCTGGGGCGGCGTGGGGGCGGCACAGCGGCGGCGTTGGGGGCGGCACAGCGGCGACGCGGGTGAGCTCACGGCGGACATTGATCGTGTGCGCTCAGTGGCATTGCGCGAGGCCGAGCCGTAGCGCAGGCAGATTATTCGGCCGGATGACATGCGTCCGCTACGGCTCGCGCCGGCCGGCCGTAGCTCAGACCTGTGATCACGCCCGGATAGCATGCGCCAGCTACGGCTGGCTGGACCCGGCCGTAGCGCAGGCAGGTTATCCGGCCCGATGACATGCGTGAGCTACGGCTCGTGGCGGGCGTGGCGGCGGTTTACCTGCGTGGGCTACGGCTCGCGGGGGACGTGGGCGCGGTTGAGCTGCGTGGGCTACGGCTCGCGGCGGGCGTGGG
>NZ_JBEZZR010000043.1:38241-76293 GCF_040639325.1 Actinoplanes sp. NPDC023936
CGGCGGGCGTGGCGGCGGTTTACCTGCGTGGGCTACGGCTCGCGGGGGACGTGGGCGCGGTTGAGCTGCGTGGGCTACGGCTCGCGGCGGGCGTGGGGGCGGTTTAGCCGCGTGGGCTACGGCTCGCCTCAGGCACGCGGGCCGCCGCCCCCGCGAGCAATTGCCACGCGGGCTGCGCTTACGCGGGCCGCCGCCCCCGCGCGCCCCCCGCGAACCCGGCGTCAGTCCCGCCTCAGGCCTCGCAACACCGGCGCCACCCGCCGCCGCGCCAGCTCCGCCCCGCGCAGCACCACCCCGTCCGCCCCGCGCAGCACATCCAGCACCGGCCGATCCCGGAACATCGGAACGAACCGCCCCGCCGCCAGCGCCTCCTCGACCGCGTCCCGATCGACAGTGGAGCCGGACAGGGTCAGATCCACACCGAGCGGAAACAGCTGCCGCCGGGTATGGAAGTCGACCGACGCGAACGGCCGTAACCCCTCCCGCCGCGCCAGCGAAGCCGCATGCCGGTTGGGCGCGATCCCGTCGTACTTCCGGTTCCACACCTCGACACCGGAGAGCAGCGGCGTCCACGCCGGGTCGTACCGTCGCCAAGCCTCCCGCCGCCACGGATGCGCCAGCACCGCGATCCCGCCGTCAGCAGCGACTTTCCCCAGCAAATCCGAAATGTCGGGAGTGTGACCATAAAAGGGGACTCGCCCCCACACCGGCACATGCACCACGTTGTCCGGGTCGTTGTACTCGATGCCGGGCACGAGCAGCACCCGGTCGGTGCTGGCGGCGGCGCAGGCGTCCCAGTACTCCGTGAGGCGCGACGGCTCGAACTCCCGGCTGTGATCGGCGAGCAGCACCACCCGGAAGCCCTGATCAGCGAAGGCCGCGGCGATGTCCGGCAGTTTCCACGTGGCGTCGTCGGACCACGCCGAGTGCACGTGGGCCGCCACCCGTACCGTTGTCACGCCCGCCTCCGCAGCTGCCCGGCGACCGTCTGCCAGGTGTCTCGCGCCAGAACATTCATCTCACCACGCCGCGTGTTGTACCACCGGGTGCCCCCGGCGGGCCGCAGCATCGCGGCGATGGTGGCGCCGCGGGAGGGCCACCGTCCGGCATCGGCGCCGCGCGCTCCGCGCAGCACCGCCAGCAGGTGCACGATCTCGCGGCCCAGGTGCCGGCTGAGCACGTGCGGCGCCGCCGGCACCGCGGGCGGGCGGAAGTCCGGGTCGAGCGCGCCGGTCACTGCCCATTGCGGGTACGGGATACCGCGCGCCCGTGCCAATGCCATGCTGCCCCAGGTACGGCCGTTGAGCTCCATGAACCAGGCACGTCCCGCGTCGTCGCGCAGCAACTCGATCATGAAGATGCCGTGCCAACCGGCGAGTTCGCAGAAGCGGGCGACCGCGGCGGCGAGATCCGGGTCGACGTCGATGGAGCGGCAGGCGCTCGACCCGGAGCCGCGCGGGTTCATCATCCGCACGCGCCGGTGCCCGGACAGCGCGTACACCCGGCCGCCGGCGGCGTATCCGAAGATCCCCTCGCCGACCCCGTCCACGAGCCGCTGGACGAGCGCGGGCGCGCCGAACGACGCGGCGATCTCGTGCGCCTCGGCCGCGTCGCGGGCGATGCCACCGGCCGGCCGGTCCAGCCGCCCGTCCCGGACGACCTCGGCGGCCGCGCACTTGACCATCCAGGGGCCGGACCCCGGCAGGCCGGCCGGCGCGGGAGTGCCGGGGGCCGGCACCACGGTGTCGGGCGCGGCGAAGCCGGCCGGCGCGGGAGTGCCGGGGGCCGGCACCACGGTGTCGGGCGCCGCGAAGCCGGCCGGCGGGGGAGCGCCGGGGGTCAGCACCACGGTGTCCGGCACCGCGAAGCCGGCCTTGGCGGCGAGGTCGAGCTGTTCGCTCTTGTCCAGCGCGAGCCCGGCGGCCGGGCCGGTCGGTCCGGCCACCACCAGCCCGGGAAGCTCGGCCGCGAGCCGATCGGTGACCAGCAGCGCGGCGTCGTCGAAGGGCAGCACCGCGACCGGCTGCTCGGCGGCGACCAGCTCCCGCAGCGCGGCCAGGGTGGCGGCCAGGTCCTTCTCCGGTGACGGCACGGCGACGACCCGGACGTCCCGGACGGTGGCGAGCGCCGGGCTGCGGCCGTCCCGGGTGAACGCGACCACCCGGTACCCGGCGTCGCGCAGGATCCACGCCGACTCGATGGCCGCGAGGGACTCGGCGAACCCCACCAGGACGGTCATCGCCATCGCTTCACCGTTCCCACCGCGAGTGCGCGGGCGCGAGCCGGCAGCGGGGCCGGCGCGAGCACGCCGGAGCGCATCGACGCGGGGGTGTCGTGGTGCCGGACGCTGTACCGGGGCTGCAGCCAGGCGCCGGAGCGGGCCGGGCGGCGGTCGCTGGTGTAGATCCGGGTGTAGCCGCGGTCGCGCAGCGCGGAGAGCACCCGCCGGTCGTACCGGCCGAGGGGGCAGGCGGCCGTGGTGATCGGGGCGCCGGCCGCTTCGGCGAGGACCGTGCGGGCGGTGTCGAACTCGGCGGTGGTCTCGGCGGCGGAGAGGCCGCGCCAGGACCGGTGGGCCATGCCGTGCGAGCCGATCGGCATGCCGGCCGACCGCAGCTTGGCGACACCGGCGCTGTCCACGCTGCCGGGGGTGTCCAGGCGGCCGGCGAGCAGGAAGAACTCGGCGGTCAGGCCGCGCTCGACGAGGGCCGGCAGACCGATCTCGACGTCCGAGGCGTTGCCGTCGTCGAAGCTGAGCCGCACCGGCACCGGCCAGGTGGACACCTCGTCGAGGATGGCCGCGAAGCGGTCGGCGGTCACCCAGTAGACGTCCTCGCCGGGTTCCAGCTCACGCTGTGGCTCGCCCACCCCGTGGAAGCAGATGTTCAGGACTCGGTCGTTGCTCATTGGTCTCCAGGAAGCAGGATCAGCGCGGGAAGCAGGATCAGCGCGCGGCCGGCTCGGTGCGGGACGACTCATCGTGCCCCCACGCCACGTCGCCCTGCCGCTTGGCCCGCACCGCGGCGAGAACGGTCAGGCCCACGTAACAGGCGGCGGCCGGGGCGAGCCACGGACGCGGCAGCACCACGTCACGCAGCCACGAGGAGCGCACCGACTGACGTACCCCGGAAGGGGCTTCGCCGCGGGCCGCGGCGGACCGCATGGCCGCGTTGCCGGCGCGGACCCGGGTCAGCCGGCGCACCAGGTCGGCGGTGCGGCGCGGGGTGGCGACAGTGGAGACCGCGGCCGGGACCTCGCGTTTCTCGCCGGTGGTGAAGAGCGAGTCCAGGAACAGGTCGTCGGCGACCATCCCCGGGAACTCGCCGAACCGGGCCCGGCCCCGCTCGGAGAGCATGATCGCGCCACGACCGAAGAGCGCGTTCCGGTACGCCGGGAGGCGCGAGTTGATCGCGAAATAGCCCCGCACCGGCAATGGGCGGCCGCTGACGTCGAGCGCCCGGCGCGGCACCACGGCCGGCACCTCCGGGCTGAGCGCCTCGGCGAGCGCCCGGATCGACCCGTGCGGCAGCACGATGTCGGCGTCGAGGTAGAGCCGGGGGAACGTGGTGGTGACCTCGTCGCCGGCGTTCAGCGCGCCCGCCTTGCCGGGCTCGGCCAGGTCGACGACCCGGACGCCGTGCCGGGACGCGGCCACCGAGGTCGTGGTGTCGGAGCATCCGTTCGCCACCACGGTGATCTCGAGCGCCGGCGCGGCCGGGTCGGAGAGCAGCGCGTCGAGGCAGCGGCCGAGGACCGCGGCTTCGTTGTGCGCCGCGATGACCACGCTGACTGCTGTGACGCTCATTCGTCGCGCGCCGCGTGGGACAGCGTGTCGTCGCCGGTGCGCTGGGCCGGCACGACCGTCTCGGCGGTGGCCGCCGGGGCTGCCGTGGGCAGGCGCTTGGCGAGCAGCGTGTTCCACACCGCGATGTACCGCTTGGCCTGGTGCTCCCAGGAGAGCAGCTCGGTGAAGCGGGCCAGGCCGTCACGGCGCATCCGCGCGCGGCGCTGCGGGTCGTCGAAGAGCTCGCTGATCGCCGCGCCGAACTCGGCCGGGTCGCCGGTCGGCACGTAGACGGCCGCGTCGGCGGCGCTGCGCCGGGTCTCGATCAGGTCGACGGCCACTACCGGCAGGCCACGGCCCAGGTACTCCACGGTCTTGGCCATCGTGGAGAGCTGGTTCATCCGGGTGGGCAGGTCGGGCTGGATCGCCACGGTGGCCGAGCGCAGCATCTCGTCGACGCCCGTCGCGTCGAGCCAGCCGGCGAACTCGACGACGTCGCCCAGGCCCCGGTCGGAGACGAGTTTCTGCAGCGCCGGCATGCTCTCGCCGTCACCGGCGATGGTCAGCCGCCAGTCGGTGCGGCCGCGCAGCCGGGTGAGTTGCTCGGCGGCGAGCACGGCGCCCTCGACGTTGTCCTGCGGGCCGAGCACGCCGAGGTAGACCAGGTGGTTCGGGGTGCGGCCGGTGTCCGCGACGCCCTCGGCGGGGGCCGCGATCTCGTCGGCGGCGGGACCGTTGCGGACCACTGTCACCTTGTCGGCGGGCACGCCGCGGGACAGCGCGTTCTCCTTGAACGACTCGTTGGTGGCGAAGACCGCCGAGGCGGTGCGCAGGGTCAGCCACTCGAACGCGACGAGCGTACGGAAGACGATGTTCTTTCGTTCGTCGCCGCCGGACCGGGTCGCGTAGATCTCGGGGCAGAGGTCGTGGTGGTCGAAGACCCACGGCCGGCCCAGCGCGCGCATCAGCAGGGCGAGCGGCCAGTAGACGTCCGGCGGGTTGCAGACCTGCACGGCGTGCGCCCGGCCGGAGAAGACCTCGCCGACCAGCCGGACGGCGATGCAGAGGAACGACCAGAGAAATTCGAAGGCGAACGAGAGCACGCCGCTGCCGAGCACGTAGACCGGGTAGGGCTTGAGGCGGGTGCCCCGGCTGCCGGGCAGGATCTTGAGGGTACGGTCGCCGCGCGGCGCGATGACAGTGACGTCGTAGCCGTTGCGTTCGAGGGAGAGGCATTCCCGGATGACCCGGCGATCCCGTTCAGCAGGCAAATTGGCGATGAGGATGGTGACCTGAGGTCGCTTTTGCTGCATTCGCCACGCACTTCCTTTTCCGGACATTCCACGGTCTGCCGCGCCGGGTTTGTGGCGCAGTGGTTCGCGGGGAGAACTCTTCCGGCACAAGGCGCTCGCAGCAATGGACCCTGTGGTGGCAACCCGAGTCGAATGTCTTACAGAAGCTCCGGACGGCCGAACAAATATGGACGGTTCGGCCCATTGACCCTCGGCTTTCTCGGCCAATCCGGACAATTCGGTTCAATGCGAAATACGCTGGCATTTTCTGCATTTCTATGTGACTTTCGGCCGGTTCTGACCGAACCGGCAACCGCCGCCGGTCCGGACGGGCCTAGCGCCGCACCGGCCGCACTCCGCAGAGTTCCAGCGGGCGACGAAAATGGGGGACCGCGTGCAGGCAACAGCTTCCGGACGGCTGTCCGGGTTGCGACACCCGCGAGTCGCGGCCGCCGATAGGGTGTCGCGGTGACAGCGGTCGAGCCGGCTGCCGCGAGGCGGCCCGGAGCATCCCAGCCCCCGTCCCGGCTGCCATCCCTGACCGGTCTGCGGTTCGTCGCGGCCTTCCTGGTGTTCGGCTTCCACGTCCACATCGAACAGTTCGTCGGCGACGGACCGGTGCGCACCGGCATGCAGTGGCTGTTCGGCCAGGGCGCGGTCGGGGTCTCCTTCTTCTTCATCCTCAGCGGCTTCGTGCTGACCTGGTCGGCGCGCTCGGGCGACACCGCGCGCCGGTTCTGGTGGCGTCGGGTGGCCCGGATCTACCCGGACCACGTGGCCACCTGGGTCGTCGCCATGGCGCTCGCGCTGATCGGCGGCGCCGGTGTCGCCGCGTCCGTCTGGCTGCCGAACCTGCTGCTGCTGCAGGCCTGGTCGCCCGACATCGACGTGTTCTTCGGCCTCAACACGGTCAGCTGGTCGCTCGCCTGCGAGATCTTCTTCTACGCCATGTGGCCGGCCCTCTTCGTGGTGTTGCGCCGCCTGCCCGCCCGCGCGCTCTGGCCCGGAACCGCGTTGATGCTCGGCCTGGTGTGGATCGTCCCGGTGATCGCTCAGGCGCTCCCGGCCGATGATCGATACTGGTTCATCTGGGTGTTCCCGGTCACCCGTCTGCCTGAATTCATCGCCGGAATGCTGCTCGCCCGAATCGTCCGGGAAAGCCGGTGGCCGACGGTTTTCGGCATGGGCCCGGCGATGGCGCTGGCCGCCGCGGCGTACCTCGCCTCGCAGTGGCTGCCCGGCGATTTCCGGATGGTGGCCGGCACCGTGGCGCCGCTCGCGCTGCTCGTCGCGGCCACCGCCCACGCCGACGTGACCGGCGCTCGCAGCCCCTGGCGCGGCCGCACGGCGATCAGGCTGGGCGAGATCTCGTACGCGTTCTACCTGGTGCATCAGCTGGTCCTGCGCCTGGTCGTGCACGTGTTCGGCGTCGGGCACGGGCTCCTGGCCGGGGTCGGCGCGGCCGTCCTGGCGCTCGTCCTGGCGCTCGCCGCGAGCTGGCTGCTCTACGAGCGGGTGGAGAACCCGGCGAATCGATTTCTGCTGCGACGGGGACCGACGAGGGCGAAGACAAAGGATTAAGACCGATTTTAAATGATGGCACTACTTCGGAGTCGTCATTGCGCCGACCGCCGGTGTTAGCATGTCCCGCGTTTATGACCGGTGCGAACGAGTGGACCGCAGCATCGAACCGACGAAACGGACGAAGGCCAGCGGAGTAAATGAACACCGACATGCATGAAGCAGATGACCTGGGCGGTCACCGCGCCCCGAAATCAAAAGGGCGAATGACTTTCGCCATTCTCGGCACGCTGGTGGCGGTTGCCGTGGTGATCGGCTTGCTGCGATTCGTGGGACCTGACACGTCCCGCCAGACCGCGGCCGAGGTGCCGCTCGACGCCGCGACGTCCGGCCTGGCCACGCCGGCCCCGAGCGCCGGATCCGCGTCCGCGTCCGTCAGCCCCAGTGCCAGCCCGAGCGCCTCGGCCAGCGGCAGCCCGAGCGCCGGCGCCTCGGCGTCGGCAAGCGCGTCGAGCAGCCCGTCGGTCAAGAAGTCGAAGACCACCGAGTCGGCGACGCAGACGGACTCCGGGCCGTGCGGCGCGTACCCGAAGATGCCCACCGCCTCCTGCACCGGCTGGGAGCACACCGGTGTGACGCTGCGCAGCTGCAAGGGCACGATCACCAAGAACAACGCGAAGCTGGACAAGTGCCGGTTCAGCGGCGGGCTCACCATCCAGGCGAAGAACGTCACGATCACCCGGTCGCTGGTCGAGGGCAAGGTGGGCGCCACCTACCTCACCGACTGGAGCCTCGGTGGCCTGAAGCTGATCGACGTCGAGATCGACGGCGGCGGTGGCGTCGACCCGAACGGTGAGGCGGCGATCGGCAGCAACGACTACAGCTGCCTGCGCTGTCACATCCACGGCACCGGCCGGGGCGCGAACATGGAGAACAACGTGACCATCCGTGACTCGTACCTGCACGGGTGGGTCTACACGGAGGGCGCGCACCAGACCGCTATCGGATCGAACGGCGGCGGCAACTTCGAGGTCGTGCACAACAACCTGGAGTGCCAGAGCAAGGGCTGCTCGTCGGCGCTGTCGCTCTACGGCGACTTCAAGCCGATCAACGGCGCGCTGATCGAGAAGAACCTGTTCAACACGGACGGCGGTTACTGCACCTACGGTGGCTCGACGGACGCGAAGCCGTACCCGATCGGCACCAACATCAAATACGTGGACAACCTCTTCGGCAAGAAGTTCGGCCCCAAGTGCGGCTACTACGGCCCGGTGGCGACCTTCGAGATGCACGACGGCAACGAGTGGCGCGGCAATCGCTGGCAGGACGGCTCCGGCAACGTGAAGCCGCAGGCCTGAGGCAACGGCACACGAGAAGGCCGGCCCCGGTGGGGCCGGCCTTTTCCGTGCCGTCGGGACGTGCCGTCAGAACGTGCCGTCGGGACGTGCTGTCAGAACGTGGCGTGGACCTGGAGGGTCTCGCCCATCTGCTCGCGGCTCACGCCACGGAAGAACATCTGACCCCAGACCTCCATCAGGATCAGCCGGGTCACCCACTCGTTCGGGCCGTCGGCGAGCGCGACGCCGATGGCGGTGTCGTCCAGGCCGTACATGTCGGCGACGAAGCCGTCCTGGAAGAACTTCGGCGTGACAGTCAGCCGCCGGCTGATCGAGACCGGGAAACCGCGCTTCGGCCGGGCCGCCAGGCTCTGCGGCAGGCGACGGGCGGCGACCTCGCGCACGGCCCACTTGTCGACGATGAACGGGTGACGCTTGTCGTTGGCGCGCAGCGTGCGGCGCAGCTTGTAGCGGTCCGGCAGGTTCACCGCGAGCTTGGTGAACTCGGGCGCCAGGAACGGGAAGCGCGCCTCCAGGCCCCAGGCCATGCCGAGCCGGTCGTTGCGGTGCAGCAGCGACACCAGGTGCGACTGGGCCAGGTCGAGCGAGGTGATCCGGGACCGGCGGTCGCGCCGGCCGATCACGTCGCCGATCGACTTGCCGCTGCTGCTGCCCACCAGCCTCGACTCGAAGCCCGAGCTCAGCTCCACCAGGCGCTGGGCGAACGTGTCCTCCGGGTGCGGCCAGAACAGCTTGGCGGCCTTCGGCGACAGGGCGGACAGCCAGGAGCGCGGCACTGCCTTGGCCCGGCCGATCAGGTCCAGCACCGGCTTGAGCGCCTGGTCCGGGTAACCGATCATGTACTCGTCGCTGCCCTCGCCGCTCAGCAGCACCTTGATGCCGTCGGCCGACGCCAGCTTGCAGACGGCGTAGTACGGCAGCGCGTTCAAGTGGTAGATCAGCGGGCCGTCGTTGAACCAGGTCACGTCCGGGATGCTCGCCACGATGTCGGCGTCGGTCACCCGTACCGTGTGAAGCTTGAGGCCGAGGGCGGCCGCCAAGGCCTCCGCCGCCGGGCGCTCGCTGTCGTTGACCACGTCCGCGTGGTAGAGCGGGATGTCGGCGCGCTCCCGGGCGGCAAGCGTCGAGATCAGGCTGGAGTCCACGCCGCCGCTGGCCAGGCAGGCCAGGGGAGCGTCGCTGACCAGCCGGGACCGCACGCCCGCGGTGATCGCCTCGTCCACCCGGCGGACCACCTCGGCGGACGGCGCCTTGGCGAGCTCGCGGTAGAGCGCGTCGTCGACCCAGTCGGTGATCCGGGCGAACAGCGACCGGTCGATGCTGCCCTTGCGGCGGTCGAAGACCAGCCGCTCGCCGGGCCGGACCGCGTGCACGCCCCGGTACAGGGTGCGGTCGCCCCAGGTCATCGAGTAACCCAGCAGCGCCGCGTTGATCGAGGCGACGCTCGGCTCCGGCGTGCCGCCCCGCCGCGCGACAAGCGCCTTGATCTCCGAGCCGAAGATCAGCCCGCCGTCCGGGGTCTTGGCGAAATAGAGCGGCTTGACGCCGTGCACGTCGCGGCCCAGCGTGAGGACTTCCTCGCGGGTGTCCCAGACCGCGACCGCCCAGTCGCCTTCCAGCTTTCCGAAGGCGGCGGCCGGGCCGTGCAGCGCGATCAGCGACAGCAGCACCTCGGTGTCACCCGTGGAGTGCACCTCGATGCCGGCCCTCCGCAGCTCCTCGCGCAGCTCCCGGAAGTTGTAGATCTCCCCGTTGAACGCGAGCACCCACCGGCCGTCGGCGGACGTCATCGGCTGGGCCGCGGCGTCGCTCAGGTCGAGAATGGACAGCCGCACGTGCCCCAGCCCGATTCCCGGGGCGGTCCACACACCGTCGGCATCGGGGCCGCGGTGCCGGATCGGCGCGAGCGCGTCCCGGATCTCCCCCGCGGTGACCGTGCCGTCGGCATGGGTGCATCGTCCAACCAGACCACACACGTGTGGTTCTCCTTCAGCGTCGGGCCTCGGCGGCCACTAAGAGGTTGAGCAGGAAGGCAACGGTGGAGGGGTCGGCCGAGCGCCGCCCGTCGAGCAGTTCGTCGAGCCAGCCGGACCGGACGATGCCGGTCTCCCGCAGCGCGGCCGGGCGGTCCGGCTCGGCACGCCAGTGCCGCACCACCGCCGCGCTGATCGTGGCGGCGCCCATCTGCGTGCGGCGGCCGCCGGTGACCCGCTGGCGCACCTTCGCGGTGGTCTTGCGCAGCGCCACCCGGGCCAGCGCCGCGCGAGTGCCGAGCCCGGCCTGGCCGAGCTTGGCCGGGACCAGGCCGGAGTCGAGCGGGATCGCGGCGAGCGCGGGGTCGAGCCGGTGCATGAGCTGCCCGGTCAGCCGTGAGCCGCGTTTCTGCTCCGGCGCCGGCGTCAGGGCCAGCTCCATGAACCGGCGGTCCAGCAGCGGGTTGACGAAGAACCTGTCGATCGCCGCGGGTGTGCCGTGCGCGCCGGCCCACCGCTGGGTGCGCTGCCACAGGTAGAACTCGTCGGTGGCGCGCAGCCAGTCGGTGTCGTAGCCCTCGAAGGCGCGCCCGACCGCGGCGAGCGCGTGGCCGCGGGCGGCCGTGACGAAGTCCGGCTCCAGCGCGTCGGCGGCCACCGCCTCGTTGACGAACAGCCGCCAGTCGGCGAGCCGCTCGACGAGCCGTGGCGACGTGGTCCCGCCGGTCTGACCGGCGTAGTAGAAGCCGCGGGCGGTCTCGCCGCCGGCGCCGGAGAGCCGGTGGCCCTGGCTGAGGTGGGACTCGAAGAGGGTGAGCGGCGCCAGCGCGACAGGGCTCGCGGAACACTCCAGCGCGGCTGCGGCGGCGAGCGCGGTGTCGTGCGCCACGGCATCGGTGACCGGCGGCTGCTGGTCCACCCGGAACACCTCGTGACGCAGCCCGCCCAGCTCGCTGAGGCGGGCGGCGACCCGCGACTCGACGCCACCGCCGACGTCGAGGGTGAGCGCGTGCAAGCCGTCGCGCATCTTCGGCGGGATCGCGCAGAGCAGCAGCCGGGAGTCCTGCCCGCCGGTCAGCTGCAGCACGGTGTCCGGGTGGTCCGCGAGATAACCGGTGTGAATGTCCCGCAGGATCGTCGCCATCTCGTCGACGACCTCGTCGAACGAGGCGGCCCGGCCGGACGGCGGCATCGAATCGGCGGCATAGCGCCGGACCTCGGCCCGTCCGCCGTTCAGCACCGCGAGGCAGCCGGGGGCGAGCTTGTGCACGCCGGTGAACGGCGTGCTGGTGCCGACCTGCCAGCCGACCAGGCTCTGCACGCCGAGCGCGGCGGTGTCGAGGCCGGCGCCGGCCAGCCGGGCCAGCGTACGCGCGCTGGTGGAGACGGCCGCGACGCCGTCGCCCTGCCAGTAGTAGAGGTGGCGCATGCCGAGCCAGTCGGTGGCCATCACGACCGGGGTGCTCGCGGCCGACCGGTGTGCCGCGCCCCACGGTGGCAGCACGGCGGCGAGCGCGGCGGGGTCGGACGGCTCGCCCTCGGCGAGCAGGCGCGCGAGCAGGCTGGTGTCCAGGTCGGAGGCTCGGTCACGCACGGAGCGCGTCAGGCGTACGGTGAAGGTGTCGTCGTCGATGACGTCGCCGGGCTCGGCGCCGGTGAAGGCCACCCAGCCGTCGCCGGAGCGGTGGCCGGTCGCCGAGGTGCCGAGCAGTTCCGGCCGGGGGTGAGAGGCGTCGCCGGAAACGGCGAGAAAGTCCCTCACAGGAGCGGTTCGGCGGCTCGGCGTGGTCGCATGGCAGCCACTCTAGGCAGTCCGGTGGTCCCCCGGATCCTCCGGACAGTCAGGGCGGATGGGACTCCGGTACCGCCCGGAATTGTCGCCTTGGCCGAATTTCTGAGGCCTGTCAGTTTGACGACTGGGCCGGTACGGCCTTGTCCGACAGCGTCTATGGGCAGCCCCTTGCCCGTCACGTATCCTGACCATGTTTCCCGCCGGTCCGCTGAGCGGCCGTTCCGCGGTCGCTCTGGGGCGACTACCTCGCCGGCGTCTCGACGAGAGGACATCGTGGATCTCTGGGATCTCACCAAGATGCTGTTCCGGCGGTGGTACATCTTCGCCCCGGTTCTGCTCGCATCCTTGGCTCTAGTTCTGGTGACGGCCCAAGCCATCAAACCCGACTACAGCGCGACCGGTCACCTGCAGCTGATCCCCCCGAACGAACGGGTCGAAAAGGGTCAGGTCGTCAAGGTGAACAACCGGTGGCTGGACCTGGGCTTCCCGGCGCTCGGCTCCGCGGTGATCCTGCAGTCGCAGACCGAGGAGGTCCTCTCCAAGCTCACCGAGGCCGGTTACACCGACAACTTCACGGTCACGATGGAGTACGGCACGACGTACCTGACGATCGAGGCCATCGGCACGACCGAGCAGCAGGCCGTCGGCACCGTCCAGCAGCTGATGAAGGTGCTCGACGACCTGGTGGGCGAGCTGCAGACGCAGTTCAACACCAAGGAGCAGGACCAGATCAGCACGCTGGCGCTGGACCGCGGTGACAACGTCGAGGCGGTCACGTCGAAGAAGAAGCGGGTGATCATCGTCGCGGCCGGTCTGGCCGTGATGCTCAGCGTCGGCCTGTCGATCAGCATCGACGCGTTCATCCGGATGCGCCGCCGCCGGGTCGGCGAGGATCCGGTCGCCCCGTCCGTCAAGTCGGCCGCGGTCACGCCGCCACCGTCCGTCGCGACCGGCGTGACCATGCCCAGCGCGGATGCCACGGTGGTCCTGCAGACGCCGGCGTCGATCAGCCGGGCCACCGCCCGTGCCGAGCGCGGGCGCGACGCGGACCAGACCGTCCGGGTCTTCACCTCGACCACCTCGCGTCGTCCGCAGGGCCGGCCGGAGGAGGAGCCCGCCCGTAACGGCGAGATGGCCGCCCGGGCCGAGTTCGCGGCGCGCGCACAGCAGCAGCCACAGCAGCAGCCGCAGCCACCACAGTCCGGCCGGCCGGCCAGTCAGAACCAGCAGGCGCGGCCGAACAGCCAGGCCTCGATCCCGGCCGCGGGGCAGAACCAGCAGCAGGGCCGCCCCAACGGCCAGGCGTCGGTGCCGGTGAACGGTCAGAGCGGCCACGTGGGAAGACAAGAGCTGCGGCAGTGAGCGCGGTCGGCTACCACCCCAGCGACTTCGAGCCGTCGCTGGTCCATGCCGGCACCTACGCCACCCGCCGTGTTGTCCGGCTCGACGTCGCGACCACGGTGTGCGTGATGATCGGGTTTCTCTACCTGATCCCGGGCACCCTGATCGTGCCGAACATGTCCTTCGCCGGACGCCCGGCGCTGCTGATCTGCTTCGCGCTGTTCGTCTGGTGGGTGCTCACCAGGCTGAACCACCGGCTCGCGATGAGCGGTCCCCAGCCGATGCGCTGGGCCTCGTTCGTCTACCTCTTCGGGACGACGGCGTCGTACCTGGCCGGGATGCTGCGCGGGCTCCCCGGCCTGGAGGCCAACGCGCAGAACTTCGCGATGCTGCAGATCCTGCAGTTCATCGGCATCACGCTGGTCGTGGCGGACGGCATCGCCAACTGGGACCGGCTCAAGGCGGTCCTGCGGTTCTTCCTGTGGTGCGCCGGTTACATGGCCGCGATCGGGATCATCCAGTCCACCGCACAAATCAATCTTGCCGAATATTTGATCCCGCCCGGGCTTGAGGTCAAGGGCAGCATCATCGGCTTCTCCGAGCGGGGATCCGATTTCTTCCGGGTCGCATCGACGGCTGCCCATTACATCGAGTTCAGCGCCATCATGGCGATCGCTGTGCCGTTCGGAATCCATTTCACAAGATTCGCGGAGCGTAAGTGGCACCGATACGCAGCGGGATTCTGCACGGTGCTCTGCGCGGCCGCGCTGCCCATGTCGATCTCGCGTACCGGCGTGGTGGCGCTCGGCGCCGTCCTGCTGGTGATGCTGGTCCCGTGGGGCTGGCGGATGCGGTACAACATGCTGCTGCTGACCGTCGGGATGATGGGTGCGCTGGCCGCAGTCCGGCCGGGTCTGCTCGGCACCGTGACCTACATGTTCACCGGCGCTGAGGAGGATCCCAGCATCTCCGGGCGCACCGACGACTACGAGCTGGTCGGCCACTGGTTCGCGCAGCGGCCGTGGCTCGGCCGGGGGCCGAACACGCTGGTGCCCGAGCTCTACCAGGGCCTGGTCCTGGACAACCAGTGGCTCTACACGGTGGTCACCCAGGGCATCGTCGGGGTGGCCGTGTTCGCCGGCATGCACCTGACCGCGATCGTGCTGGCCGGGATCGCCTGGCGGCGCTCGGATCGCCCGGAGGACCGCCACCTGTGTGCCGCGCTGATCGCCGCGCAGGTGGTCTCGATGCTGGTGGCGGCCACGGTGGACTCGCTCTGGTTCACCTCGTTCGCGATCACCGTGTTCCTGTTCATGGGCGCGTGCGGCACGGTCTGGCGGCTCACCCACCCGGCGGCGCGAGTGCGCACGTCGCGAGTGGCTGCATTGCCCGAATAAGTCCGTTTTAAAAAGGCCGTTGTCGGCACATCGACAATCGGCCCCCGCCACTAGCCCAACGGATGAGACCACTTTCATCCTTAAGAGCCATATTCGAAGTCAACGAGTCATGGTGGCCACGCGGACGTGCCGATATCCTTCCGGCGAGCAACGGGGGGCTGTTGCTTTCTACTGGGAATTCGGAGGAACCGCCTTGCGCGGCGATATTGGTGTTTTGTCGTTGACTCGACGCTTAAGCGGGAAATGGCGCCGCACGCTCGCTGTGAGCGGAACGGTACTGCTGGCCACGGCCGGCGCTCTGGTCGTTCAGGTGGCGGCGGACGCCGCCGTGGAGCCCTGCGGCCCGTCGAGCAATCCGATCGTCTGTGAGAACAGCAAGGAAGGCACCCCCCGCGGAGAGTGGCAGGTCGACGGCGCGGGCGATCCGGAGATCCAGGGCTTCGCGACCGACATCAGCGTCAACGTCGGCAAGAAGATCGATTTCAAGATCAAGACGACGTCGACGAACTACTCGATCACCATCTACCGCCTCGGCTGGTACGACGGCAAGGGCGCTCGCGAGATCGACACGGTTCCCTCGATTCCGCACCCGAACCAGCCGTCCTGCGTGCACCACACGTCGACGGAGATCTTCGACTGCGGCACCTGGGAGGTGTCCGGCTCCTGGACGGTGCCGACCGACGCCGTCTCCGGCGTCTATCTCGCCCGGCTGCAGCGGCCCGGCGCGGACGACGGCAGCCACATCCCGTTCATCGTGCGCAACGACGCGAGCCACTCCGACCTGCTCTACCAGACCTCCGACACCACGTGGCAGGCCTACAACACGTACGGTGGCGCGAGCTTCTACACCGGCGGCGACGTCGGCCGTGCCTACAAGCTGAGCTACAACCGGCCGTTCGCCACCCGTGACGGCGTGACCGCGCGGGACTACCTGTTCAGCAACGAGTACCCGATGATCCGGTTCCTCGAGCAGAACGGTTACGACATCAGCTACACCACGGGCGTCGACTCCGACCGCCGCGGCGAGCTGATCAAGAACCACAAGACGTTCCTCTCCGTCGGCCACGACGAGTACTGGTCGGAGGACCAGCGGGAGAACGTCGAGGCGGCCCGGGACGCCGGCGTCAACCTCGCCTTCTTCAGCGGCAACGAGGTCTACTGGAAGACCCGCTGGGAGGAGAGCGTCGACGATCACGGCACTCCCTACCGCACGCTCGTCACCTACAAGGAGACCTGGGCCGACGACAAGATCGACCCGTCCGACGAGTGGACCGGCACCTGGCGCGACCCGCGGTTCAGCCCGCCGTCCGACGGCGGCAAGCCGGAGAACGCGCTGACCGGCACGATCTTCATGTCGAACAACGCGAGTTTCGCGATGAAGGTCCCGGCCGCACAGGGCAAGCTGCGCTTCTGGCGCAACACCGACGTCGCCGGCCTCACCGGTGACCAGGTCGCCACGCTCGCGCCGAACACGGTCGGCTACGAGTCCGACGAGGACCTCGACAACGGCTTCCGCCCGAAGGGCCTGTTCCGGCTCTCCACCACCACCGCCGACACCCCGGAGTACGTCCAGGACTTCGGCAAGGTGGTCCTGCCGGGCACCACGACGCACCACATGACCATGTACCGCGCCGACAGCGGCGCGCTGGTCTTCGGCGCCGGCACCATCCAGTGGGCCTGGGGTCTCGACGAGTTCCACGACGGCCAGGTGGCCGACGCCGACGAGAACATGCAGCAGGCGACCATCAACCTGCTCTCCGACATGGACGCGACCCCGCTCACGCCCATGGACGGCATGACCGTCACCCCGGCCAGCACCGACACCGCCGCGCCGGTCGCCACCATCACCAGCCCGGCCGCCGCGTCCACTGTCACCAACGGCAGCCAGGTCACCGTCTCCGGCACCGCCACCGACGCGGGCGGCGTCGTGGCCGGCATCGAGGTCTCCACCGACAACGGCGAGACCTGGCACCCGGCCGAGGGCACCACCACCTGGTCGTACAAGTTCTATGCGGCCGGCCTCGGCTCGCAGACCCTGAAGGTCCGCGCGACCGACGACAGCGGCAACATCCAGGGCTCGCCGGCCACCCGGACGCTGACCCTGACCGGCAAGGTGTCGCTCTTCGGCGACCGCGTCCCGAAGACCCCGGTCTGGAACGAGAGCTCACCGTACGAGCTGGGCGTGAAGGTCGTCCCGCAGACCGACGGCTACATCTCCGGCGTCCGGTTCTACAAGGGCGCGGGCAACACCGGCACGCACACCGGCACGCTGTGGAGCTCCTCCGGCGAGGAGCTCGCCACCGGCACCTTCGGCGACGAGACGGCGACCGGCTGGCAGACGCTGAACTTCGCGACGGCGGTCCCGGTCACGGCCGGAACGACGTACGTGGCGTCCTACTACGCGCCGAACGGCCACTACGCCGGTGACGCGCAGGCGTTCGTCTTCGCCGACCACGTCTCCGGGCCGCTGGTCGCCCCGCGGTCGTCGTCGATCGGCGGCAACGGTGTCTTCAGCCAGGGCAAGGGCTTCCCGGACCGGTCGTACGCCAACACCAACTACTACGTCGACGTGCTGTTCGTGGACAACGGCAGCTCGGCGCCCGTGGTGGTGGCGAACACGCCCGGCGCCGGCGCCACCGGTGTCGCGGCCACTGTCAAGCCGACCGCGACGTTCTCCAAGGCCGTCGAGTCGTCGTCGATCGCGTTCACGCTGAAGAAGAAGAGCGACAACAGCGCGGTCACCGGCGCCACGTCGTACAACGGCACGACCCGGGTCGTCACGTTCACGCCCGGCGCCGCGCTGGCGTCCGCCACGGAGTACACCGCCTCGGTGAGCGCCGAGGACGCGCAGGGCAACGACGTGGAGAAGTCCTGGTCGTTCACGACCGACGTGGACACCACGACGGTGGCCCGGCTCTTCCCGGACAACCTGACCCCGGAGACCGCGGCGACCAGCGACGGCAACGCGGTGTCGCTGGGTACCAAGATCATCCCGGCGGTCAGCGGCAAGATCATCGGCGTCCGCTTCTACCAGGGACCGGGCAATTCGGGACAGCACACCGGCACGCTGTGGGACTCCGGCGGCACCGAGCTGCGCAAGGTGACGTTCGGGTCGAGCACGTCGACCGGCTGGCAGACCGCGCTGTTCAGCACGCCGGTCAACGTGACGGGCGGCCAGACGTACGTGGTGTCCTACTTCGCGCCGAACGGCCGGTACGCGATCACGCCCGGCTTCTTCGCGAACGCCTACACCAACGGCCAGCTCACCGCGCCGGCCGGCGTCAACGGTGTGTACGCGTACGGCGGTGACACGTTCCCGGACGGCTCCTACAACGCCTCCAACTACTGGGTGGACGCGCTGTTCGTGGCGAACGAGGGCGGTTCCGAGCCGACTCCGACGCCCTCGGTTTCGCCGTCGCCGTCCGTGACCTCGCCCAGCCCGACCCCTTCGGTCAGCCCGACGCCGACGCCGACCGGTGAGCCGGTCGCGATGCCGGACGGATCGCTGACCATCTTCGGCGCCGACGCGACACCGGCGAACACCAGCTGGAACGACGCCGCGGAAATCGAGCTGGGCGTGCGGTTCAAGACCGACGTGGCGGGCAAGGCGCTCGGCGTGCGCTTCTACAAGGGCGCGCAGAACATCGGCACCCACACCGGAACACTCTGGACGGACGCCGGCGAGCAGGTCCGCAGCGGCACGTTCGTCAACGAGACGGCGACCGGCTGGCAGAACCTGATCTTCGACTCGCCGGCGACGCTGACGCCGAACACCTGGTACGTGATCTCCTACCACACGACCACCGGGTTCTACGCGATCAACCAGAACCAGCTGGCCGAGAACGTCAGCAACGCGCCGCTGCACGCCGAGATGTACGGCTCCCGTTATATGTACGGAACCGGACAACAGTTCCCCGGCAACACCTCGACGCACAACTATTGGGTGGACGTCATCTTCAAGCCTGACGCCTGACAACCCGTCCCCGGCCGGTGGACGACGGTCGCTGACCATCGTCCACCGGTCGCTGTAACCGGAAGGATCAGCTGATGCGCCTGCTCGTCGGCCTGCACCACCTGGAACTCGGCGGCAGCCAGCTCAACGCCCTCGACCTCGCGATCAGCATGCGCGACCACGGCCACGACGTCGCCGTGTTCGGCATCCACGACGGAACACCGGGCCCGGTCGCCGACCTGGCCCGTTCGGCCGGCCTTCCGGTCACCATCGCCCGCCACCCGGCCGAACGCGGACGCCGGGTAGCGCCCGCACGCTGGGGCGTGGCCCGCGCGCTCACTGCCGCGGCCCGCGCTCATCGCGCCGATCTATTGCATGTGTACGAGTTCCCGCTCTCCCTGGACGCGCTCTTCGGCCCGCACCTGGCACTCGGCACCCCGGTCGTCACCACGATCTACGGCATGGCCGTGCCCAGCTGGCTGGCCCGTGGTCCCGAGCTCGTGATGGGCAACCGGGAACTGACCGACCAGGCCCTCGCGTTCGGCATGTCCGCGCACCTGATCGAGCCACCGGTCAACACCGACAGCGACAACCCGGACGTCGTCGACAGCCAGGCCTTCCGCACCCGGTACGGCATCGCCGACGACGACCTGATGATCGGCGTCGTCTCCCGTCTCGAACCGGAGATGAAAGCCGAGGGCATCGGCCGGGCGATGGACGCGCTGCCACTGATCGCCGACGACCGGCTCCGGCTGGTCGTTGTCGGCGACGGACCGTCCTATGCCGACCTCTCCGCTCGCGCCGATCGGATCAACGCGAGACTCGGCCGGGCCGCGGTGGTGATGACCGGCTCGCTCACCGATCCGCGTCCCGCGTATGCCGCGACCGACATCGCGATCGGGATGGGCGGCTCGGCCCTGCGGGCGATGTCGTTCGGCGCCCCGATCGTGGTGCTCGGCGTCCAGGGCTTCTCCCGCTCGTGCACCCCCGAGGACTTCGACTACTTCATCACCAACGGCTACTTCGGGTACGGCGACGGCAACCTCGATCCGGCGCCGCTCGCCGCCCAGATCGCCGAACTGGCCGCCGACCCGGCACGCCGGGAACGACTGGGGGAGTGGTCCCGGCGTACCGTCGAGGAGCGCTACAGCCTCAAAGCCGCCGCCGACGCGCTCAGCGAGATCTACACCCGCGCCCTGGCCGCGGGCCGGCGCCGGCGATGGGGCGCGGCCGCCCGGGTCGGGGCGCACAAGGCCGTCGCCGACCTGTTGCCGCCCGCTCTGCGCAGAGGAAACCAGTGAAGCTAGGCATTTCCGAGGACGCCTCGCTCGGAGCGAAGGCCGGTCGCGCGATCGGCTGGAGCCTCGCCAGCACCGCGCTCGGCCGGCTCAGCACCCTCGCGATCGGCATCGCGCTGGCCCGGCTGCTCGGACCCGCCGAGTTCGGCACGTTCGCGGTCGCGATGGTGGCGCTGGTGGCCCTGCTCAGCTTCAACGAGCTCGGCGTCAGCCTGGCCATCGTCCGGTGGCCCGGCGAACCACGGGAGATCGCCCCGACGGTCGCCACCATCTCGGTGCTGACCAGCGTGCTGATCTATGTCGGCTGCTTCTTCGGCGCGCCCGCCTTCGCGTCCGCGATGGGCGATCCGAGCGCCGCCTCGGTGGTCCGGGTGCTCTCCCTCAACGTCATCATCAGCGGTCTGGTGGCGACCCCGGTGGCGCTGCTGCAGCGTGAGTTCCGCCAGGACCGCAAGACCATCGCCGACCTGACCACGACCTGGACCAGCGCCGTCGTCTCGATCGGCTGTGCGCTGACCGGGATGGGCGCGATGAGCCTCGCCGTCGGGCAGATGACCGGCGCCGCGGCGGGGGCCGTGCTGTTCTTCATCTTCGCGCCCCGGGGGCTGCGGTTCGGCTTCGACCGTACCCAAGCTCGCAAGCTTTTGAAGTTCGGTCTGCCCCTCGCCGGATCCAGCATCGTCGTCTTCGCCGTGCAGAACGTGGACCGCCTGATCATCGGCGCGGTGCTCGGCCCGATCTCGCTGGGCTACTACGTGCTCGCCGCGAATCTCTCCAACTGGCCGGTCAACGTCTTCTCCGCGCCGGTGCGCTCGGTGGCCCCGGCCGCCCTGTCCCGCCTGCAGCACGACCCGCCCGCGATGCGGCGCACCTTCCTCTCGACGGCCGGTCTGCTCGCCGCCGTGGTGCTGCCGGCCTGCGCGGTGCTGGCCGGCCTCGCCGAACCGATGATCCGCCTGGTCTACGGCGAGATCTGGGAACCGGCCGCTGTCGTGCTGGTCTGGCTCGCCGTGCTGGCCGCGCTGCGGATCCTGTTCGAGCTGATCTACGACTACTTCGTCGTGCTGGGCAACAGCCGGGCGGTCTTCACCGTGCAGGTGGTGTGGCTGGCCGCGCTGATCCCGGCGACCTATCTCGGTGCCACCCTGGCCGGGCTGAACGGCGCCAGCGGGGCACAGGTGGCGGTCGCGGCGTTCGTGGTGTTGCCGTTCTATTTGTACGAGTTGTACCGGGCCGGCATCCGTCCTGCTCAGGTGGGCGCCCGGCTGCTGCTGCCGATCGTGGGAGCGCTGGTGGCCGCCGCGATCTGCGTGGGAGTGGTCGCGCTGGGGCTGCCCGATCTGCTGACGCTGGCGGTTGGCGGGGTCGCGGGGGCGGGCGTGATGGTGCTGCTGGCTTATCGTTTGCGGGGCGTGCTGCGAGAGCTGCGAGCGATCGGCAGCGAGCCGCCGGTCCCCGCGCCGGCCGAGCAGAACGCCCCCGCCCCGGCAGGCCCGTAGCCCGCCGGTCTGCCTGGGCGGCTCTGGCTCGCCGGGCGGCTCTGGCTCGCCGGGCGGCTCTGGTTTGCCCGGCACCCCGGTGAGCCGCCGCTGGCCCGGCCTGCCGGCTGCCCCGGTGAGTCGCCGCCAGCCGTCCGGTCCGCTCGGCCGCCCCGTCCGCCGTCCAGCCTGCCGAGCCGTAGCTGAGGCATGTGATCAAGCGTGGTTAGCCGGGCTCAGCTACGGCTCGGTCCGTCGAGCCGTAGCTGGGGCATGTGATCAAGCGTGGTTAGCCGGGCTCAGCTACGGCTCCGTCCGTCCAGCCGTAGCTGACACATGTGATCAAGCCTCGATTACCGGTACCAGCTACGGCTCGGCCCGTCGCGATGGGGCCGGCCTCGGGTTCGGGGCCAGCCTCGGGTCTGCGGGGCCGCCCTCGGGTTCGGGGCGAACGCCGGGACGAGGTCGCACGATCCTGGCCTGGAGCGTGGATCAGGGCACACGCAACGTCAGTGTGCGCTTTTGTCCATGCCAGGGCAGGGATGTAGTCACACGCAGCGCTTCGGTGTGGCCTCGTCTTGGCGGGCGTGCGCTTCGGTGTGGCCTCGTCTCGGCGGCCGCGCGCTTCGGTGTGGCCTCGTCTCGGCGGCCGCGGGCTTCGGTGCGCTTCCATCGACGTGCGAGGGCGCCTCCTGGATCGCGAGCAGTGCGCCGGGCGCGCTACCGGACCCGGACGACCGCCGGGGACCAGGCGTCCTTGATGAGCAGCTCCGGCTTCCCGGAACCGTCCGCCGGCACCCTCCACACGTCACTCGACGCGGACCCCTCGGTCTCCTGCGCCAACCCGTAGATCGCCGTCTCGTTGTCCAGCCATTCCACCTGGTCGTCGACGCTGCGGGTCTCGGCGAGCAGCGTCTCCTTGCCGGTCCGCAGGTCGTACACCGCGAGCCGCCACTTGCCGGCCGGCAGATCGCCGTGTTTCTTGAAGGCGACCCGGGTGCCGTCCGGTGACAGTGACGGGCACTCCACGTCGCCGCGCAGCGCTGTCACGGTCTGCGCGGCCAGGCTGCCGTACACCAGCCACGTCTTCCCGCCGGACGCCGCCGTCGCGTAGAACTTGTCGTCGTCGACGAACGTGACACCCCAGAGGTTCTTGTCGGCCGCCGTGATCGTCTTGCCGTCGACGGTCAGCGTGAACTTCTCGATGTCGCCGACCACCTCGCCGTCGGTACGGGTCACGATCGTACGCGTGGAGAACTGCCCCGGGTTGGCATAGGAGTCACCGAAGACGAACGTCGTGGTGGCCGCGAGCGAGCCGTCCCTGGACAGCCGGGCCCGGCTCGGTATCCCGGTCAGCGGCAGGTCCCGGGCCGGCGCCCAGGAACTGTCGAGCAACTGCGCCTTGTACGTGGTGACCAGCCCCCGATCCGCCGAGAGGCAGAGCGCGTCAGCCGGTGTGGCGTAGACCCGGTCGCAGCTGGCCGGGGTGAACGCCCGCGGACCGCCGGGCGCGGTGAGCGGGACCATGGCGACCCGGCCGTACTCGGCGCCCAGCGCGGTGCTGCGGAACACCAGGTGGTTCTGTGCGCTGATCCCGTCGACGTCGCCGACGGTGGCGACGACCGGCGCGTTGGCGAGCTGTTCCGCCTGGTCCTGCCGCACCTGCCAGACGTAGGCGGTGGCGCCGAGCACGGCGACGAGCAGGATCGCGCACAGCACGGAGATCCGCTGTCGGAGGGTGAGGGTCACGCTGTCGCTCCCGCCCGGTCGATGCCGCGGAGCAGCCACCAGGCCGCCGGGATGGCGACGGCGAGCAGCGCGCCGAAGACCACCAGCGACTTGCTGGGTCCTTGGATGGCCCAGAACAGGCCGAACGTCAGTGAGGAGGCGAACCGGGCGAGCGCCACGACGGTCTGTGCCGCCGAGATGCCGCTGCCCCGGGCCTCGGCCGGGACGAGGCGGCTGACGAGCGCCGGCAGCACACCGTCGGTGGCCGCGTAGAAGACCCCGAGCAGCAGCAGGGTGCCGAGGGTGAGGCCGATCCCGCCGGCCGGCAGCGCGGCCAGCAGGTAGGCCACCAGCAGCGCGCCGTGCCCGAAGACCAGGACCTTGGCGCGGCCGACGCGGTCGGCGAGCCGGCCGAACGGCACGGCCAGCAGCAGGTACGCGACGTTGGTGCCCACGTAGAGCAGCGGGAAATAGGTGGCGGCGAAGTTGTCGCGTTCCTGGAGGGCCAGGTAGAGGAAGCCGTCGCCGACGGTCAGCAGGCCGAGCACCCCGGCCGCGACAAGCGGTTTGCGCAGCGGCCGGGCGGTGATCTCCCGCATCGCCCGGCGGAACCCGATCCGCGCCTTGCCCGAGGTGGTCTTCAGGTTCGGCACGAAGAGCACGAGGACGGCCAGGCCCAGGATGGCGACCGCGAACGAGACGACCCAGATCGAGTCGTAGCTGTTCGGCACGGCGGCGAGCAGGGCGAACGCGACGATCGGTCCGATCGCGGCGCCGATCGTGTCGAGCGTGCGGTGCACACCGAAAGCGCGGCCGAGCATCTTCGGGTCGGACGCCTCGGCGATCAGGGCGTCCCGCGGCGCGGTGCGCAGCCCTTTGCCGAGACGGTCGGCGGTCACCACCGCGGTGATGGCGCCGAACCCGGTCACCGGCAGCATCGCGATGCGGCTGACGGCTGACGCGCCGTACCCCAGGACGGCGACCCACTTGGGCTGGCCACCGCGGTCTCCGGCGTACCCTCCGGCGATCCGCACGAACGCGCTGACGCCCTGGTAGATGCCGTCCAGGAAGCCGTAGGCGACGGTGCTGAGCCCGACCGCGGCGGTGAGGTAGAGCGGCAGGACCGAGGCGACCATCTCCGAGGAGACGTCGGTCAGCAGGCTCACGATGCCCAGCAGGACGACTGTCGATGAGACGCGCCGGACGACGGTGCCGCTCCCGGGTTCCTTGTCTGATCCGGGCCGGTCACGCAGCGACACGTACACGTAAATGTCCACCTTCCGGGCCGCACACCGCACACGGCCGGGACCACCCTATCGGCGCTGCCGAGCGCCGGTCGCGGTCCGAACTGCTAGACAATCGGGCAGAACGGACCGCCACCGGAGGACGTTCAGCCGACCAGTGCGGCCTTCAAGGACTCAGCGACCCGCTCCTGCTGACCGGGCGTGATCTGCGGGTAGATCGGCAGTGACAGGATCTCCGGCGCGACCGTCTCCGCGTTCCGGAAGGAGCCGCCGAGCGACGCGAACGCGCCGGTCTTGTGCACCGGGATCGGGTAGTGGATCGCCGCGCCGATGCCGGCCTCGTTCAGCTTCGCCAGCACCTCGTCCCGGCGGGGCACCCGCACGCAGTAGATGTGCCAGACGTGCTCGTTGCCGTCCAGGGTCACCGGCAGCACCACGTCCGGGACGTCGGCGAGCAGCTCGGCGTAGCGCGCGGCGGCGGCCCGGCGGCGCACGTTCCAGTCGGCGAGACGGGCCAGCTTGGCGCGCAGCACCACCGCCTGAAGACCGTCCAGGCGGCTGTTCACCCCGACCAGGTCGTGGTGGTATTTACGCAGGCCACCGTGGCTGCCCAGGGTCCGTACCGTGGTCGCCCACTGCTCCGAGGAGGTGGTCACGGCCCCGGCGTCACCGTAGGCGCCGAGGTTCTTGCCCGGGTAGAAGCTGGTCGCCGCGATGCCGTCAACGCCCGAGCCGCCGCTCCCGGAGCCTCTACCGTGCCGGGTGGCGCCCTGCGACTGCGCGGCGTCCTCGACGATCACGATGTCGGTCCGGCCGAGGCGGTCCAGGCCGGCCCGCAGCTGCTCCACCGCGGCGAGCTGGCCGTAGAGGTGCACGGGCGCGATCGCGCGGGTGGCCGGCGTGACAGCCGCGAGCGCGGCGTCGACATCGATCAGATAGGTACGGTCGTCGCAGTCCACCAGCACGACCGTGGCCCCCGTGCGAGCCACCGCCTCGGCCGTCGCGATGAACGTGTTGGCCGGCAGGATCACCTCGTCGCCGGCGCCCACACCGACCGCGCGGAACGCCAGTTCGAGCGCGTCGGTGCCGTTCGCCACGCCGATGCAGTGCGCGATGCCGGAGAACGCCGCGTACTCCTTCTCGAACGCGGCCACCTCGGGGCCGCCGATGAACGCGGTCTCCGCGATGATGCGCTTGAAGCCGGTCTCGACCTCGTCGGCCACCTCGGCGTGGGCGGCGGCCAGGTCGACGAGCGGGATCCTGTTCATGCTGAGGTGGCTCCTGCCGGATCGGTGGTGGATGTCGCCAGCCGCGCCTCGAGGTCGGCGATCTTGGAAAGAAGATCCTGGGTACGCAGGCCGAGCGTCTGCTTGACCGATCGGATCACGTCAGCGGCCGGTACCGGCCCGTCCCCGTCCAGTTCAACGGTGTGCAGGCGTAGCACCCCGTCGCCGGTGAGCACGTCGACCCAGCCCTCGGCGGACGAGCGACCGACCGGCCGTCCCGGCACCCGGCCCTCGTAACGCGGGGCGTCGAGCCGGGGCTCGGCGCGGTGCACGAGCAGGCGGCGCAGGCCGAGATAGGTGTAGGCGGCCGGGAACGGCGGCGTGAGCGACCGGACCAGCCGGTCGATCGTGGACGTCGGCGCGGACCAGTGGATCTCCCCGTCCTCCGGGAGCCGGGTGCAGCAGTAGGTAGCCGTACCCTCGTCCTGCTCCTCGCCGGAATCACCGGAGAGCCGGCGGCGGACCGCCGCGGCGATGTTGCCGCGCTGCAGCTCGTTGAGGCGGTCGTAGAGCGTCGAGACGGTGTCGTGCGCGCCGATCGGCACGCTGCCGCTGTAGAGCACACCGCCGGCGTCGAGCGCCGGTTCCAGGCAGTGGATCGCGATGTACGCGTCCGTCTCCCCGTTGATCAGCGCCCAGTTCACCGTGGCCCGCCCCCGGTAGCGGGGGAGCGGCGCGTAGTGCACGTTCACGAACGGGATGCCGGCCAGCATGTCGGCCGGCAGGATCCGGTCGTAGGACGAGACCACCACGGCGTCCGGCCGCTCCCGCTCCACCACCCGGCGCAGCGAGACGACCGAGGTGTCGCCGACCACGGGAACGCCGTGGCCGGCGGCGAGAGCGGTCGTGTCGTCCTGGCCGGCGCGCAGCAGCGCCGCCACCGTGAACTCGGCCGTCAGGCCGGCGAGCGCGGTGGCGGTGGTCGGGCCGATGCCGACCAGGACGATCCGGGGACGCTCAGACGAGCTCATCCACGAACTCCAGATCCTCTTCGGTACGGTCGGCGGCCGGGCGCAGCAGCACCTCCGCCACCTTGAGACCGCCGGTCTGGAGCCGGACGATCGGGTCGGGGCCGACCGCCGACGGCAGCACGCCCATGTGCCCGGCGCCCGGAGCGGTGGCCGGCCAGACCGGCAGGCCGCGCGCGGCGATCCCGTCCCGGTCCAGGTCACCCCAGTACTGCGCGACGAGGGTGTCCGGCCAGCGCGCGGCGAGCGCGTCCAGCTCGGCCGCGCTCAGCACCGAGGCGCCGGTGGGCCGCATCGAGACGATCAGCGCCTCCGGCTGCTCGGCGGTGAGCAGCTCGTCGAGCGAGTCGGCGGCCGTTACCAGGGCGCCCGCCCCGGTCAGCCCGCGCACCACGAAATCGCTGAACGGGTTGTCGCAGAGGAGCGCGATCCGGCTCCGGTAGGCCGGCACCCCCGCGTCGAGCAGCAGCTTCACGGCCATCAGCCCGAGGTAGGAGAAGACGTCCACGTCCGGGTGCCGCTCGTTCGTGCCGGCCACCTCGATGCCACGCTTGCGCAGCGCCGGGATGTCCAGATCGGACCGTCCGGCCTCTGCCTCCCAGGCTTCGAACATCAGGGGTACGACGGCAGAGGGCTTCATGAGTGCGACCATCGCCTCGTCGATCGGGCGCACGTGACCGCTGTTCGTGATCACGTCGGCCCGGGCGATGTCCTCGGGACGCCGCTCCGTGGTCACGGTGATCCGCCCAGCCACCCCGGCGGCCTCGGCGAGTGCCATGACCTGCGCGGTCACGTCCTCGACGCTGCCGTACCGGGTGCCCCGGGTGAGCGCCACGACCTCGGCGCCGGCGAGCGCCGCGAGGACCGGGGTGACAGCGTACGGCCCGGTCGCGGCCTCGGTCAGCACCACCCGGCCGGTGAGGTCCAGCCGGGTCTCGGTCACCGAGCGGCGCATCAGCCGCAGCAGCCGGTCACCGCTGAGCCCGGGCACCACGGCCGTCATGCCTTGCCACCCGCGAGGTCGCGCAGGATGCCGACGATGTGGTCCTGGTCGTCCTCGGTGAGCTGGTGGTGCAGCGGCAGGATCAGCGAGTTCCTGGTCAGCCGCTCGGTCACCGGCAGCGGCGGCGGGGTGACGTCCGCGTAGGCCGGTTCGAGGTGGGCCGCCATGATGCCGCGGCGGGCCGAGACGCCCTTGGCGGCGAGCGCCGAGAGGACCTCGTCACGGTCGACTCCGAAGCCGTCCAGCAGCACCCAGAACGACTGGTAGTTGGTCTGCCCGTAGGCCGGGTCGCGGACCGGCACCAGGCCGTCGATGTCGGCGAGCAGCTCCTGGTAGCGGGCGGCGAGCGCCCGGCGCTGCGCGACCAGACCGCCGAGCCGGCCGAGCTGCACGAGCCCGACGGCGGCCTGGATGTCGGTCATCCGGTAGTTGTAGGCGGTCTCCAGGTACGCCTCCAGCACCGGCTGCGAGCTCTTGTGCCGGTCGGCGGCGGAGACGTTCATGCCGTGCTCGCGCAGGCGGCGCAGACGCACCGCCGCGTCGGCGTCGTCCACCGTCACCATGCCGCCCTCACCGGTGGTGAGCAGCTTGCGCGGGTGGAAGGACCAGGCGGCCACTGCTGCTCCGGTGCCGGCCGGTTCCCCGTACGCCATCGATCCGGCCGCGCAGGCGGCGTCCTCGACCAGGGTGACCCCCCAGCCGGCCGCTGCCTTGCGCAGCGCCGCCGTGTCGAACGGGACGCCGCCCTGGTGCACCGCGATGATCGCGCGGGTCCGCTCGGAGCGCACCGCGTCGATCGTGTCCACAGTGACGTTGCCGGTGGTCAGCTCGACATCCGCGAAGATCGGCGTGGCGCCGACGTAGCGGACCGCGTTGGCGGTCGCGATGAACGAGAACGACGGGACGATCACCTCGTCGCCGGGGCCGACGCCGTGCAGCACCAGGGCCAGGTGCAGGCCGGTGGTGCAGGAGCTGACCGCGACACCGTGGCCGGCGCCGACGGTGGCCGCGAACTCGGTCTCGAAGCGGGCGACGCGCGGGCCCTGCGCGACCCAGCCGGAGCGGACGGCGTCCGCGGCGGCCTGCGCCTCCTCCTCCCCGAGCATCGGGATCATGACCGGGATCTTGCGCTGGGTCTCGCTCACTTGGACGCCCGCCACCAGTCGACGAGCCCCTGCAGGCCCTCGGTCAGGGTGAGCTCGGGACGCCAGCCCAGCTTCTGCTCGGCGGCGCTGATGTCGGCGAGGCGGCGGGTGACGCCGTTGACCGCGCGGGCCGGGCCGTGCTCCGGCGCGAGGTCCGACTTCATCACGTCGCTGAGCGCCTGGGCCAGCTCCTTGAGGCTGGTCTCCTGGGCGCTGGCGATGTTGAAGACCTCGTCGGTGACGTCGGCGCGGGCGGCCAGGATGTTGGCGCGGGCGATGTCGGCCACGTGCACGAAGTCCATGGTCTGCAGGCCGTCGCCGAGGATCAGCGGCGGGGTGCCCGAGCTGATCCGTTCCATCCAGCGGATCAGCACCTCGGTGTAGAGGCCGTGGATGTCCATCCGCGGGCCGTACACGTTGAAGTAGCGCAGGGCGACGTAGTCCAGGCCCTTCATGGCGTGGAAGCTGCGCAGGGTGGCCTCGTTGAACGCCTTCGCCGCGCCGTAGAACGTGTCGTTGTTGTACGGGTGGTGGCGCTCGGTGGTCGGGAACTCCTCGGCCAGGCCGTAGACCGACGCCGACGACGAGGCGACCAGCTTCTTGACGCCCTCCTCGGCGGCCGCCTCGATCACGTTGAACGTGCCGTCGACGAGCACCTCGTTGGCGAGCCGCGGCTCCTCCGCGCACTGCGTGATGCGGATCGCGGCCAGGTGGAAGACCAGATCCTGGCCCTTGGTCAGGTCGCGGACCAGCTTCTGGTCGCGGATGTCGCCCTCGACCAGCTTGACCGAGCCGTTCTCCAGCGCCCAGGCCAGGTTGTCCCGGCGGCCGCGCACGAAGTTGTCGAGCACGACGATCTCGGCGGCGCCGCCGCGGATCAGTTCGTCGACGACGTGCGAGCCGATCGTGCCCGCTCCGCCGGTGACGAGAGCGCGCGCGCCCTCGATCTGTACCCCAGTCACGCCATGCGCCCTTCGTCGAGCTTGATCATTGTTCCGCCTTCGGCGAGGCTCCGCGAAGCCGCCTGAAGGACTTCCAGCACCCGCAGGCCGGACCGGCCGTCGGTCAGTGCGGGCGTGCCAGTGGTGATGGCCCGCGCGTACTCGTCCACCATCGTGCGCAGCGCCTCGCGCTCGATCAGCGCCGGAGCGACCATGTCGCCCGAGCGGTAGGAGATGCGCAGGTCGTGACGCTCCTCGTCGCCGAGTTCGTCGGCGGCGGTCACGTCCACGCCCTTGTCGTAGATCGAGATCCGCTGGCTCGGGTTGAGATCGTCCCACACCAGGGTCTTCTTCGAGCCGCCGATGATCGCGGTACGGATCTTGACGGGGGAGAGCCAGTTCACGTGGATGTGCGCGATAGCGCCGTTGCTGAGCTCCAGCGTGAGATAGGCGACGCAGGCCCGGCCCGCGCCGATGCCGTCCGCGCCGTGCGCCGCGACAGCGATCGGGCGCACCCCCGGCGGCAGCACGAAGTCGAGGATCGACAGGTCGTGCGGGGCGAGGTCCCAGACCACGTCGATGTCGCGCTGCACCAGGCCCAGGTTGATCCGTACCGAGTCCAGGAAGAGCAGCTCGCCGAGCTCGCCGCCGTGCATCAGCTCGCGGATGCGCAGCACCGCCGGCTGGTAGCAGTAGGTGTGGTCGCACATCAGGGTGAGGCCCCGGCGGTCGGCTTCCTCGACCAGCTGGACGCCCTCCTCGTACGTGGCCGCGAGCGGCTTCTCGACCAGGACGTGCTTGCCGGCGCGCAGCGCGGCCATCGCGACCGGCAGGTGGGTGCCGGCCGGGGTGGCGATCGCGACGGCCTGCACCTCGGGGTCGGCGAGGACCTCGTCGAGGCTGGCCGTGGTCTTGACGGTCGAGTACCCGCCGAGGACCCGCTGGGCGCGTGCGACGTCGAGGTCGCAGAGCCAGCGCAGCCGGAAGGCCGGTGAGGACTGGAAGTTGCGGACGAGGTTGGGGCCCCAGTAACCGGCCCCGACGACGGCGACCCCGATCGGGTCGGTCGCGGGCTGCGGAGAAGTCACGGACGTCCGTTTCGTTCGGGAAGCCGGGGCGGCGGCTTCTTGTCGGTGGTTGTCATCACGTTCGTGGATATCGCCGGATTCCGCGGCGGTTCGTGAGCGGCTCGAAGAAGGCGAGGAGGTCGCCGTCGAGCCGTTCCGGTGCGTACTCCGACAGCACCCGCTCCGACGCGACCTTGCCCGCCTTGCTGAAGGCCAGCGGTTCGTCGTCGTAGGCGGCGCAGGCCGTCTCGACGGCCCGGGCGAAGGCGAGCAGGTCGTTCTCGGTGACCGGCGCGCAGTACGCCGGGTCGAAGAACTCCCGGCCGGCCAGGCCCGGGTAGCCCACGACGTAGCTGCCGCACGCCATCGCCTCCGCGGGAGGCAGGCCGAAGCCCTCCCGGTCGCTGAAGCTCAGGAAGATCGCGCTGTCCCGCATGATCTCGGCGACCTCGGCCTCGCTGCGGTTCACGATCGGCACCACGTCCCAGCCGTCCAGCACGCCGCGCGAGCGCAGGATGTGCAGCAGCTGCTCACGCTCGCGTTCCCGGCGGGTGGTGGTGAAGCTGATCCGCCGCGACGGGGTGCGCGTGCCGGGGTGGAACAGGTCCGCGTCGATCACGTTGCGGACCCGGTGCACCGGAACGTCCGGGAACGCGTACTCCAGCAGGTCGGCGTTGTCCTGGGACACGGTCAGCAGCGCCTTGAGATTGCCGAAGCCCGCGTACGGGCTGCCCTTCGCCGTCGACTCGTAGGGCACGAAGTCCCACGTGTCGTACGCCCGCTGGTTGAAGATGACCATCGGGACCCAGGCGGGCAGCCGGTCCAGGGTCGGTCCGTACCACTCCGGGACCACGAGCACGTCGGCGCCGGTCAGCTCGACGTCCGGCGTGTAGACCACCGGGGTGGTGTGCTCGAACCAGGTGGAGCGGAAGCCGGCCGTGCCGTGCAGCACCCGGGCCCGCAGGCCGAGCGCGTTGAGCGCGTCGACGTGCCGGTAGATGACCCGGATGCCGCCGACCGCCGCGTCCAGGTCGGGCGCCAGGTAGTAGATGGTCGGCTCACCGGCGCCGCGCTCGACGAAGCGCAGCTGCGGGGGCTGGCGGCGGCGCATCTCGTTGCGCAGCCGGTATGCCTCGAGGGATCGGTTCGCCAGGCCGGTGATTCGACTCATTCGACGTCCTCGCAACGCATCGTTACCGTCCATGGTGGATTCGTCCGGGGTGCCACGGCCAGCGCGGCCTGCCGGCCGTCGGCGGCGCAGGCGGCCTGCGCCCGGTCCAGCTCGGCGCTCCACGCCGGGCCGTCCGCACGCGGGTTGTCGATCCGCAGGTTCACCAGCGCGATCACCGTGAGCAGGCCGGTGAGCGCGTAGAGCGGAACCGGTGTGCCGCCGGGCACGGGTTGCAGCAGGGCGACGAGCGCCACGACCACGAGCATCGCCGGCGCCACCGCGTACCGCGGCGCGGCCACCCCGGAGAGCAGCACCGGCAGCAGGTAGAGCGCGGCGCTGTGCAGCGCCGCCACGGCGGCCAGCAGCCACAGCGGGCGGGTCACCCGGCGCGCCGCGACCACCAGCGCCGCGACCACCACCAGCCAGGCGAACCCGGCCAGCAGCACCCATCGCGCGTTCAGGTCGTCGCCGAGCCAGCGCTGACCCACCAGCGGGGCGGGCACCGCGCGCAGCAGGAAGCCGGCGACCGCGGTCACCGGGTCCGGCGCCAGCTCACGGGAGCTGGACCCGGCGAACAGGCCGGCCAGTTGCACGGCCAGCCCGAGCGCGAGGGCTCCGGCTAGCATCCGGCCGAGCCGGTCCCGGCCGATCACCCGGAACAGCGCGAGCGGCACGTAGGCCAGCACCAGGATGTCGCTCGTCGCCACGAGCAGCACGGTGGCCACCGCGACGACCTTCCCGGCCCGTCCGCGCGGACTCCACAGGAAGACCCAGAAGAGCGCGTACAGCCCGTACCAATGGAAATTGGCGATCGAGTTGAGCACCTCGTCCTGAGCGACCGGCACCACGACCACGACGGCCGAGACGAGCACCCGGGACAGCAGGGACGGCAGGTGGGCGGCGCTGGCCACGAAGACCAGCAGGGCCAGCAGCGCTGTGCACAGGGCCGCCGATCCCGCCAGCACGACGGCGGCGGCCTCCGGCGGGACGGCCGCGGCGAGCGCGGCCAGCAGACGGGGTACGACGTGGAAGTAGCCGGCGTACGACGTGGTGAGCGCTGCCCACGGGCCCTCGGTGACCGCCTGGGAGTAGAAGACGCTGCCGTCCTCCGCCCAGACCGTGTCGAGAGCGCCGGGGCCGGGCTGCCGGAGCAGCCCGACGGCGACAGCGGCCAGCACCGCGACGACTGCCGCCACGACGCCCCGGCCGGTGACTCGCCCGGCCGGCGGCGCCACGAACAGGGTGCGCGCCGCCTTCGCGTAGGTCTCCGGGGCGGTGAGGGTCAGAGCCGGCCCTCGGCGACCGCCTTGGTCACCCACGGAATCACCTCGTCGAGCATGTCGTCCAGGGAGGTGGTCGCCTCGAAGCCGAGAACCTGCTTCGCCTTCGTGACGTCCGGGACCCGCTTCTGCACGTCGTACTCGAAGGGGTCGTCGGAGATCAGGCGCAGCGGGACGTCCGCACCCTTGATCTTGCGCCAGATCACCTCGGCCAGGTCCTTCACCGTGGTCGACTCGGCGGTGGAGATGTTGAAGTCCTCGTTGCGGGCGGCCTCGTGCTCCATCGCCACGACGATGCCGCGCGCCAGGTCACCGCCGTAGGTGTAGTGGCGCACCTGGCTGCCGTCGCCGAGGATGTGCAGCGGGTCCTGGCCCTTGAGCACCTTCTGCACCAGGTCCGGCACGACGTGCGACATGGCCAGCTTGACGTTGCCGGAGAGCACCTCGGCCTCGCCCAGCGCCCGGCCCTCGCCGACGCCCACGCAGTTGAACGGGCGGACGATCGTGTAGGGCAGCTTGTACTGGTCCCAGGCGGCCTTGGCGTAGTACTCCACGGCCAGCTTCTGGAAGCCGTACGACGACAGCGGCGGCGGGACGAGCCGCTCGTCGCCCTCCTTGGACGGCCAGCGGTCGGTGGACTCGAAGACCATCGACGACGACAGGTAGGTCATCTTCTGCAGGCGGCCGTCACGGTGCGCCTTGATCGCCGCGTCGCACGACGCCGCCATGATCCGCTCGTTGGTGGCGAGCAGGTCGTAGGCGTACGCGTGGAAGTACGAGATGCCGCCGATCATCGCCGCGCCGGCGATGAAGTGGTCGCAGTCCGACGCGAGGCGGGTGACCAGGTCGACGTCGCGGGCGTCGCCCTCGGTGAAGTGGTAGTTGGGGTGGTCGTCGTAGGAGTGCGAGACCGGCCCGTACTTGGAGAAGTTGTCCAGCCCCACGACCTCGTGGCCCCGAGACAGAAGTTCCTCCACGACATACCCACCGATGAATCCGGCGGAGCCGGTGATCAGAACTTTGGACACGATTTCCCCTATCTTTTTGCTGTCGGTTTCCGCTGCTGGCTGGTGGCTTTCGCGGCTAGCTGTCGGTTTTCACGGCTAGCTGTTGGTTTTCACGGCGACCGGACGAGCGGGCAGCTCAGCGGCCTCGACGCGTTTGCGGCGTGCGCCGAGCTGTTCCAGAGTGAGCCGGCGGCCGTACGCGAACCTATACCAGCGCAGGTAACTGGGGAGGAACCGGCCGATGTCGAAGTGTGACTCACCGAGTTGGCGGTCGAGCCAGATGGTCGGGATCTCCGCGACCGGAAGGCGGGCCCGGCACGCCTTCGCGGTGAGCTCGAGGCCGATCTCGAAGCCGACCCGCGACTCGATGCCGACCTGGCGCACGAAGTCCGTGTTGTACGCCTTGAAGCTGTTCGTGGCGTCCTGGGTGCCGACCCTCGTCATGATGTAGAGACTGCGCCCGGCCCACCGGGACAGCAACCGCTTCAGGCGCGGGCCGCCGACCTGCTGGCCGCTCGGCATGTACCGGGACGCCGCGGCGACCACCACGCCCCGCTCGACCAGCATCGCGAGGGTGTCGATCTGCCGGGGGTCGTCGCAGCCGTCGGCCATCGTGACGACAGTGACCGGCGCGAGCGCCGCGTCGATGCCGAACCGGATGGCGTTGGCCGGACCCCGCCCGTACGTGTTGAGCACCGGACGGATCCGGGAATCGGTCATGGCCAGCTTCTCCGCGTACGGCACCGTGGTGTCGTCGGGGGTGTCGTGCACCAGGAGGATCTCGGCCGGGAGCAGCACGTCACGGAGCAGCCGCTCCATGTGCGGGACGATGGCCTCGCCCTCGTTGTAGACCGGGATCACCACGGAGATCCGAGGTTGTGTCATACGAGCACACCCCGCCGAGTGAGCCCCCACATGTCGATCAGGGGAAGCTCGGTGTCGAGCGCGGTGTACTCCGCGTGTGGCGCCGCGATGATCAGCACGTCCGCCTTCTCCAGAACCTCGTCGAGCGGCACGAACCGGTCGTCGGCGATGTGCGGGTCGGTGCAGAGGACCGTCTTCGCCTTGAGGGTCAGGATCTTGCGCAGCTTGTACGCCAGGCTCTCCCGCGAGTCGTCGCTGCCGGCCTTGAACGCCATGCCGAGAACACCCACGGTCAGCTCGCTCAGATCGAAGCGGTCCTCGACCCGCGACACCAGATAGTTCGGCAGGCCCTCGTTGATCAGCATCGCCGCGTGGCCGAGCACGAAGTTGTTCTGGTTGAACGCCGCCAGCTGCATCGTGTCCTTGAGCAGGCACGGGCCGGCCGCGAACCCGGGCATCGGCACGTCGGCGGCGCGCGGGTAGTCGTACGTGATCGCGTGCCGGATCCGGCTGTAGTCGACGCCGTAGTCGTTCGCCATCATCCAGAACTGATTGGCGGTGGCGAACTTGATGTAACGCCACGTATTGGTGAACAGTTTTGCGAGTTCCGCCTCTTCGGGGGAGACCGGGACGATCTGTTCGGTCAGGTTCCGGAAAAGCTTCTCGGCGCGCTCGCTCACCTCGGGAGTGCGAGCCGCGACGATCTGCGGGAGCTCGAACAGTTCGGTGAGCGCCTTGCCCTCGGCGATGCGCTCGGGACAGAAAGCCAGGTCGACCTCGATGCCGCGATTACGAAGCATTTTCTCGGTCAGCGCGGTGACACCCGGGTAAACGGTGCTGCGAAGGATCACCAGCTGCCCGGGGATGAGGTGCTCGGCGCAGCGCTCGAGCGCGCGTGGCACCACACCGAGGTCGGGGTTCAGGTGCTCGTCGACCGGCGTGCCGACCACCACGATGAGGTTCTCCGCGGTGCTGACGCTGGCCGGATCGGTCGTGGCGCTGAGCCTACCAGCAGCCACCACCTCGGTGAGCAGCGCGTCGGCGCCCTCCTCGGCGAAGGGCATCCGAGCGTCGTTCACTGTGGACACGGCCGACTCGTTGATGTCGTACAGCGTCACGGTCTGGCCGCGCGAGGCGAGCGCGATGCCCAACGGCAGGCCCACCCGACCGCAGCCGCCGATGATGACGACGTCACGTGTGAATTGGTTTGCGCCCACTGGCGTGCTTCCCCCCCAACGACGGACCGGCCTCGGTGGCTGCCGCAGATCCGCGAAGTTTTGATCCGAGGCCCGGAACGGGCTCGATGCTATAGAGCACCGTGGTGCCCCAGGGATGCGTTTGTCGAGTTCCGAACAACGGGTTGAAACGAGGGGTCAGCCACCAATAGCCGGTCCGCTCGAAGGGTCACCGTTTCGGCCGATTCCGGGTTCCGCCGGACCGCCGCCGCCATTAGCCTGACGCCTCATGACCGACACCCCTGCGCGCGACGGTGTGACAGTCGCGCCGACCGCTGACGTCGACGACCGGGCCAGCATCGGAACCGGCACCCGGATCTGGCATCTCGCCCAGATCCGCGAGGACGCCACCCTGGGGAGCGACTGCAACATCGGCCGCGGGGCGTACGTCGGACCCGGCGTCATCATCGGCGACAACGTCAAGCTGCAGAACCACGCCCTGGTCTACGAGCCGGCCCGCCTCGCCGACGGCGTCTTCATCGGGCCCGCCGCCGTGCTGACCAACGACGAGTACCCGCGCGCGGTGACCCCGGACGGCCGCCTCAAGACCGGTGACGACTGGCACGCCGTCGGTGTGACGATCGGCGAGGGCGCGGCGATCGGCGCCCGCGCGGTCTGCGTCGCGCCGGTGACAGTCGGCCGCTGGGCGCTCGTCGCCGCGGGCGCGGTCGTCGTCACGGACGTTCCGGACTTCGCCCTGGTCGTGGGCGTGCCGGCGAAGCGGATCGGCTGGGTCGGCCGAGCCGGGCGCCCGCTGACCGCTCAGAGCGACGGCGTCTGGGTGTGCCCGGAGACCGGCGCCGAGTACGTCGAAGCCGGCGGAGTGCTCACCGAGCGGTGATCTCCGCCGTGGTCAGCAGCGTCACCCCGATCCCGGCCAGGTCGGCCAGTCGCTCCGGGGTGGCCTGCGACACCGCGTCGGTGGCCAGGACGGTCCGGAAATCGCGCTCGCTCGCCTCGAAGAGGGTGGCGCGGGGACAATTCGGCAGATTGCACCCGGCCACCACCACGGTGTCCACGTCACGATCACGCAGCCAGGACTCCAGCGGCGTGCGGTAGAACGCACCCCAGCGCGGCTTGAACAGGGCGATCTCGTCCGATCCGATCGTGCCGGGTTCGGTCGTGCCGGGGCCGGTCGTGCCGGGGCCGGTCGTGCGGGGTTTGGTCGTGTCGGGGCCGGTCCTGCCGGGTTCGGTCGTGCCTGGGCCGATCCTGCCGGGTCCGACCGGTTGCGGGTGGCCGGCCAGCAGTGTGGCGGCGTCGATCGGCAGCGGATCGGGGCCGGCCAGCCCGGCCAGGATCGCCGAGCCGGGTGTGCCGGGCGCCACCATTTGGGCGCCGCCCTCGACCGCCGCCCGGCGGAGCAGGTCCACATCGGACGAACCGGGCGGGTATAGGCGCACGATGTGCACGATCGGGCGGCCCGCTCGCCGGTAGGCGTCAGCCAGCTGGGCGACCCGTGGCGTCACGGCGGCCGTGCCGGGGATCGGGGTGGCGCCACCTTCCGCGAAATCGGCCTGCATGTCAATGACGATCAGTGCGGACGAGCCCCAGCGGGGTGCGAGGTAGTTCACCCTCCCGAGGCTAGATCCCGCCTGGCGGGTCAGCGTGGGTGAGGGCACACGGGTCGTCGTTGTGAGCTCTCACCCATGCCAGGACACCGCTGCGGTGTGCCCTCATCCCTGCCGGCGCGGGCTCCCAGAGGACGAGCCGTAGCTCACGCATGATCCCGGCCCGGATGACCTGCGTGGGCTACGGCTCGGACTCGTGCAATGCCACTTAGCTTAAGTTGATCTTGATGGCTTCGGGTGTCGGTGGTGGGTGTGGCCGGGTGGTTCTGGTGTGATGGCCGCCGTGTCGGGTGTGGATGTCACAGCGGATCAGGTATCGGTCGGGGTCCTTGTCACGGCGGTGCCGCGGGACGCGG
>NZ_JBEZZR010000044.1:0-24750 GCF_040639325.1 Actinoplanes sp. NPDC023936
CCAAGCCCAACTCCTCGCCCTACTCAACATCGATCCCACCCGACCACGATGGCTATAACGGCAGTCCACAACCATGTGCGAAGTCCACGTCTAGCTGGTCACCATCGCTGCTTTCGTTCGCATTCGGCAGTCCGCATCCCGCCAAGCCGACAGCACTCAGCACCAGCTGGTCCAGCTAGCCAACAGCGCTGTCCCATAATTCACACACATCGATGCCGCAGACCTCGGCTGGCGCACAGTGCAGTCACAACGCTCACCGAGAGCACTCAGCACCAGCCGAGCACGACGAGCTGGTTCACAGTGCTGCGCATCGGCACCCCAAACAGCACTGTGAACCGGCTGGCCGCGAGAGCTGCCACGACAACAGCCCGAACCAGCCGGACCAGCTGGCCGTGAAAGCTGCCGCGAACCAGCCGGGCCAGCCGGCCGCCGGCCGCGAGCGCCGCCTCGTCCCACGCCCACGCGCCGCAGCCGCAGGCACCGAGTTATCCACAGCAACCCGTCACGGCATCAACCGCGCCAATTCAGCCGCTATGATCCCGGCCGTCTTCTCCGGATGCCGATTGACGTCATCGGCGGTGAAGCGCAGCACCGTCCACCCCGCCAGCCGCAACGCGTTGACCCTGGCCAGATCGCGCCGGAACTGGTCCCGGTCACGATGATGATCACCCTCGTACTCGACCGCCAGCCGCGCCGCCGGCCAGCCCAGATCGACCCGGCCGACCAGCTTTCCCCGTTCGTCACGAACCTCGCACTGGGGTCGCGCGCCCGGTAGGCCCGCATCACCGAACAGCAGGCGCAGCCGTGTTTCCATCGGCGACTCGGCCCGGGCGTCGGCGAGGCGCAGCGCCTCCTCGAGCCGGGCGATCCCGGGCCACCTGGGGCGTTGCCGGATGAGGACGGACACGTCGCCGGGGTCGAGGCCTCGGTGCAGCAGCGCGTCGAGGACGACGACGGCTTCGCTGCGTGGCAGGCGGCGGCCGAGGTCGAACGCGGTGCGTTCGACGGTGGTGACGGGGAGGCCGCCGGTCACGGTGAGGTCGGTGTCGGCGAGTGTCGTGTAGTGCGCGGAGATCCGGCGATCACGGATCATCCAGCCGTTGCGGGGTGCGACGACGGAGACCGGGGATCGGGGGCGCACGAGGTCGGCGCCCCACAGGTAGGCCGCGCTGAGCCCGCCGATCGCGGTGCCCGGTGGAAGCAGCAGTGCGGTTGCCGCGCACCGGACCCCGTGGTCGACCGGAAGGTCACGGTGCGCGTAGACGTCAGGCAGCAGACGTTGCCAGGCGGGGCCGCGGAGCTGGCCCTTGGTGAGCAGGCCGGCGGCTGTCGCGGCGGAGCCTCGGAACGGCACGGTCAGCGGGGCAGGCATCCGGACAGGGTGCCGCAGATCCGTGGCGGCCCGGGGCGAGCCTGTGGACAATCCAGTTGGTTAGCCTGTCCTAACTTGTCGAAGTGGGGATCATGACGGACAGCCTTCTGCTACGCGCGATCAAACGTCACCGCGGCCGGCTCGCGGGTGGGGTCGCCCTGCTCTGCCTGCACCAGGCCACCGAGGCGATGGTCCCGGTGACGATCGGGGTGATCATCGACCGGGCGGTGGCGACCGGGGACGGCACCGCGCTGCTGGCCTCGCTCGCCGGGCTGACGGTGCTCTTCACGGTGCTGGCGATGGCCTGGCGGTTCGGGTCTCGGCTCGGGTTCGGTGCGGCGGAGCGGGAGGCGCACCTGCTGCGGGTGGAGATCGCCGAGAAGGCGCTGGACCCGCGCGGGCAGACGTCCGGGCTGCGTGACGGTGAGCTGCTCAGCGTCGCGGCCGGGGACACCGAGCAGGCGGTGGAGGCGGTGCGGGCGGTCGGACTGGCCGCGGCGGCGTGCACCGCGCTGCTGGTGTCGGCTGTCGCGCTGATCGTGGTGAATCCTCCGCTCGGGGCGGGCGTGCTCGTCGCCGTACCCCTGGCGCTCTTGGCTCTGCAGCGGCTCGCGCCGCTGCTGACCCGCCGCAGTGACGCCCAGCAGGCGGCTCTTGCCCGGACGACCGCGCTGGCCGTCGATCTGGTCACCGGGCTGCGGGTGCTGCGTGGCATCGGGGCGCAGCATCACGCGGCCGGGCGGTATGCCGCAGCGAGTGGGCACACGCTGACGCAGACGTTGCGGACCGCGAACACGAAGGGCCTGCATCTGGGCCTGACCACGGCGGTGAACGGGCTGCTGCTGGCCGCGATCACCGGGGTCGCCGGGTGGCTCGCGCTGCGCGGTGAGATCACCGTCGGTGAGCTGGTCGCGGTGGTGGGTCTGGCGCAGTTCATCGCCGAGCCGGTGCAGACGCTGGGCTGGTGTGTGCAGCTGTTCGCGACGGCACGGGCGTCGTCCGCGCGGGTCTCCAAGGTTCTCGGCGCGCCGCCGGCCATCCGGCCGGGCGACGCGGGCGTTCCGGCGGCGGCTCCGGAGCGCGTCGTTCTCTCCGGCATCGGGTACGGGGGACTCGAGCGCCTCGGATTGACAGTCAGATCCGGGGAGATCGTCGGTCTGCTGGCCTACGACGCACGGGACGCCGAAGCCCTGCTCGCCCTGCTGGCCGGCACCGTGGCGCGGGAGGACTACCGGGGCACGATCCTGATCGACGGCGCGCCCGCGGAGACCTTGGACATCGCCGGGTCCCGGAGCGTGGTGCTCGTCGAACCGCACCACGTGACGCTCTTCGAGGGGACGCTGCGGGCGAACCTCGGTGGCAAGCCGGACGCCGAACTGACCGCGGCGATCCACGCGGCCGCCGCCGAGGACGTGCTGGTCGCCGCCGGCCTCGATCATGAGCTGCTGGAACGGGGCGCGAACCTCTCCGGCGGCCAGCGTCAGCGGGTGGCGCTGGCCCGCGCGCTCGCGGCCGATCCCCCGGTGCTGGTCCTGCACGATCCGACGACAGCGGTGGACGCGGTCACCGAGGCGCTGATCGCCGACCGGCTGGCCGCGAAGCGCGGCCGGGACACGCGCGGCACTCTCGTGATCACCAGTAGCCCGGCGCTGCTGCGGGCCGCGGACCGGGTCGCGGTGCTGGACGGCGGCGCGGTGGTCGCCGAGGGAACCCATGACGAGCTCGTCGCGGCCCAGCCGCGCTACCGGGAGACGGTGCTCCGATGAGCCGGATGCTTCTGCCCACCGCCACGCCGCGCGAGACGTGGGCGGCGACCCGCGCCGAGTTCGCCCGGCTGCCCGGCCTGAGCGCGGCGGCCGTGGTGCTGCTCGTCGGCGCGTCGGCGACCGGCCTGGTCGCGCCGTGGGTGCTGGGCCGCCTGGTGGACGACGTGATCGCCGGGGCCGGGACCGAGCAGGTGCTCGGACATCTCGCGGTGATCGCGGCGGCGGCGATCGTGGGCGGGCTGCTCACGGCGGCCGGCGCGGCGGTCTTCGCCCGGCTCGGGGAGACCGTGCTGGCCCGGCTCCGGGAGCGGGTCGTGGACCGGGCGCTGCACCTGCCGTCGGCGACCCTGGAGCGGACCGGGACCGGGGACCTGGTGGCGCGTACCGGCGACGACGTCGCGGTGGTCGCCAACGCGATCACCGGGGGCGGCCCGATGTTCGTCGGCGCGCTGCTCTCCATCGTGCTGACCGCGGCCGGCCTGTTCGCCCTGGACTGGCGGCTCGGCCTGGCCGGACTGGCCGCGGCACCCGGGTACGCGCTGAGCCTGCGCTGGTACCTGCCCCGGTCGATGCCGTTCTACGTGAAGGAGCGGGTCGCCTCGTCGGAGCGGGCACAGGCGATGGCCGGTGCTCTGCAGGGCGCCGCGACGGTCCGGGCCTACCGCCGGGAGCGGGAGCAGACCGAGCTGATCGAGCAGCGGTCCCGGGTCACCCGGGACCTGGCGCTGGACGTGTTCACGCTCTACACCCGGTTCAGCTCCCGGATCAACATGTCCGAGCTGATCGGCCTGTCGGCGGTGCTGATCGCCGGGTTCCTGCTGGTCGACAACGGCATGGCGACGGTCGGCGCGGCCACCTCGGCCGCGCTCTACTTCCACCGGCTGTTCAACCCGATCGGCCTGCTGCTGATGGAGGCGGACGTGGTGCTGCAGGCCGGGGCGAGCCTGGCCCGGCTGGTCGGGGTCGCGTCGCTCCCGGTGCCGGTGGAGAAGACGATTCCGCCGCACACGCCGGGGCGGCTGACCGTGCGGGTGGCCAAGCACTCCTACGAGGACGGCCCGGTCGTCCTCTCCGGTGTCACGCTCACGCTCGAACCCGGCGAGCGGGTCGCCCTGGTCGGCGCAAGCGGCGCCGGCAAGACCACGCTCGCGGCCATCGCCGCCGGGATCATCGAGCCTTCCGACGGGTCGGTGGAGCTCGGCGGCGTACCCCTGAGCGACCTGGGTGAGCACGCCACCCGGCGGCGAATCGCCCTGATCAGCCAGGAGGTGCACGTCTTCGCCGGGCCGCTCGCCGACGACCTGCGGCTGGCCCGGCCGGGAGCGGCCGACGCGGAGCTGGCCGCCGTGCTGGAGCGGACCGGCGCGACCTGGGTGGCGAGCCTGCCGGACGGCCTGGCGACGCATGTCGGCGAGGGCGGGCACCGGCTCACCGCCGCCCAGGCGCAGCAGCTGGCCCTGGCCCGGCTCCTCCTGGCCGACCCGGAGGTCGCGGTGCTGGACGAGGCGACCGCCGAGGCGGGCAGTGCCGGCGCTCGCGACCTGGAACGAGCCGCGGCCGCCGCCACCGAGGGCCGGACCACCCTGATCGTGGCGCACCGCCTCACCCAGGCCGCCGCCGCGGACCGGATCCTGGTGCTGGACGACGGCCGGGTGATCGAGGAGGGCAGCCACCCGGAACTGCTCGCGGCCGGCGGCCGGTACGCCACGCTGTGGAGCGCGTGGCGTACCTCCTGAGAGCCGTGTCAGAGCAGGCCGGACCGGCGGGCGCGGGTGACCGCCTCCCGCCGCCGGCTCGCGTCCAGCTTCCGGTAGATCGACCGCAGGTGCGCCTTGATCGTGTTGACCGAGACGCCCAGCTCCTCGGCGATCTCGTTGGCGGTGAGCACCGACGGCAGGAAGCGGAGCACGTCGAACTCCCGTTCGGTCAGCGGTTCGAGCACCTGCTCGGCCGGGCGCAGGTGCTCGGCGCCGAGCGCCCGGAACGGCCGCGTGATGCCCGCGGGCTCGGCCAGGGCGACGGCCCGGGCCATCGCCGCGGTGGACCGTGCCGCGTCGCCGCGCGCCTCGGCGGACCGGGCGAGCGCGATCCACGCGGAGACCGCGGAGAGCACATCGGACCGTTCGGTCACCCGGGTCAGCAGGTTCTCCCCCTCGGACCGGTGGCCGAGCGCGAGGAAGGCCCGGCCGAGGATGAGCAGTTCGGCAGGTGACGGGCCGGGGACGTCGCGGAGCCGGTCCACCACCCGGGCGGGGTGCCCGGCCAGCAGGTCGATCTCGCACTCCACGGCGTCCAGCCAGCGCTCGATCAGCGGCGCCCGCAGCGACGGCGCCACCTCGTCACGCGCCTGGCGCAGCGCCGCGGCGGCCGCCACGTGGTCGCCGCCCGCGATCGCGAGGTGTGCCCGCACCAGCATCGACACCACGGCGAGCGTGGCCTCGGCAGGGTCGGTCTGTGAGTGTCGTGCCTCGCGGAGCACGGCCTGGGCCTCCACGAGGCGGTCCCGTTCCACCTCGACCAGGGCGAGCGCGAGGTACGCCCCGGTGACCTGGATCGTTCCCGTGGCGCCGAAGCGCTCGGCCCGGCGGTAGGCCGCGCACGCCCGCTTCTCGGCCTCGCGCAGGTTCCCGTCGAAGTACGCCATCAGCGCGAGGTGACTTTCCGCGTTGACCGCGCTGAGCAGTAACCCGAGGTCACGGGCCTGGGCGGAACCGCTGTGCAGGTGCTGCCGGGCCTCCGCCGGCCGGAGCGTCCAGAGCAGGCCGAGCCCTTTGTTGACCGTCGCGACGGCGCGGACGACCGCCGCGATCGGCACGGCCAGCCGCTCGGCCTCGGGCAGCCGGTCCAGGATGCGGTCGATCGCCAGCACCATGCCGGGCATGTCGCCGGTCACCCGCATCAGCGCGCTCGCCTCGATCAGGTCCACGATGGCGCCGATCACCACCCGCTCGTCCGGCGGGCGGCGGAGCAGCAGTTCCCGGGCCCGGCCGATCAGGCTCGGCAGGGCGCCGAAATCCCCGTCGAAGAGCACCAGCAGGGCCGCGCAGACGACGAACTCCGGGGTCGTGGGGAGCAGCTCGGGCGGGATCCGCTGGAGCAGCGCGGCGAGCTCGGCCCGCTGCGGCGAGAGGCTGAGACCCGGGGCGAGCGTGACGACGAGGTGGCTCAGGTACTCCCAGTCCTCCGCGTCGGCGGCGTGCCGCAGCGCTTCCGGGGCCATCCCGGCTCCGGCGTACCACCGGGCCGCCCGGGCGTGCAGCGCGGCCACCTCGTCCGGCGCCTCGCGCTCCAGCCGGCGGCGCAGCTCGGCCCGGAGCAGCCGGTGGTACCGGGTGCCGATCACCAGGCCGGTGGTCCGCTGCAGCGCCGGCAGGATGCGCCGGCCGGCGGCCCCGCCGGTCAGCGCCCCGGCGAGGTCCTCGTTCACCTCCTCGACGATGCTGGTCCGGGTCAGGAAGCGGCGGACGGTCGCGGTCTGCCCGGCGAGCACTTCCCGGGACAGGTAGTCGCCGATCACCTCGCCGGGGTCGGCCGTACCCGCGGCGGCGGCCAGCCGCAGCGCCACCGGCCAGCCCTCGGCGAGCGCGGTGATCTCGGCGACCGGCAGGGCCGGCTGCAGCTGCCCGACCAGCGCGGCCGCCTCGCCGTCGTCGAACCGCAGATCGGCGGCGCCGATCGGGTAGAGGCCGCCGGTCGCCCGCGGCACGTGCAGGGGCAGGTCCGGCTCGTTCCGGCTGAGCAGCATCAGCCGCAACCCGGCCGGCTGCCGACGGATCAGGGCCGCGAGCACCCGCAGCGCCGGTGAGCCGTCGATGGCGTGCAGGTCGTCGAGGACCAGCGGCACCGGGCGGCCGAATCCCGCGGCGAGCCGTCGCAGGGCCGCCTCGTTCGCGACGTAGCCGAACCGGCCCGCCACCGCGGCCGGCGGGAACGCGGCGTTCAGCGCGGCCGCGACGCCCGAGCAGAACTCCGGGACCGTCGCGTGCCGGCGGCCCAGCGTCAGCCAGGCCACCGTCCGCGGCTGCCCGCCGGCCCAGCCGGCGACGAGCGTGGTCTTGCCCCAGCCGGGTCCGGCCTGGACGGTCGTCACCGCGCGCTGCACGCCCTCGTCGAGGAGGGCGTGCAGGCGCGGGCGGATCAGGTGTGGCTCGGCTATGGCGGGCCGCTCCGTGGACCTCATTGTCACCCCGGGTTCGGTCGGGGCGCGACTGCGTGAACCGGCTCTCGGTGGCGAGGGGCCCGGGCGTCACGCCAATGGCACAGTGCGTCATCGTCGCATCGGAGCAGGTCAATCGCCGTCAGCAAGGCGACACAAGATCAATCAAGGTGATCGATCCCTCAGGCATAGTAGGGCTCGGTCGGCGGCGGCCGCCGGTTCGGCCCCGGCTGCTGCGGCTGCGGTCGCGGCTGCATCACCGCGGCCAGACCGTCCAGGATCGCGTCCACCTGCGGCCGCAGCATCCGCCAGTCCCGGCCCGCGGCGAGCGCCTCGTTCTCCGCGTCGATCGCCGGCACCAGGTCGCGCAGCAGCACCGCGATCTGACTGGCGCTCGCGTGCCGCTCGCCGTCCGGGGCGTTCTGCGACAGCAGCCCCCAGCGGGCGGAGAGATCGAGCAGGTCGTCGCGGACCGGCGGCCAGACCAGCCCCCGCTCCGCCGCGGTCCGGGCGGTCAGCATCGGCGGCAGGCGCACCCCGAGCAGACTGCGCGTCTCGGCGGCCAGCACCCCGCCCTCGCCGTCCCACGCCGTCTCCCGCCGCGATCTGCTGATCACCACGACCGCGATCACTCCCCCGATCGCCAGGAAGAGCAGCAGCCAGGGCCAGAAGCTCCCGGTGTCGCCGGTGTCCGAGACCGGCGCGGCGGCCTGCGCCGACTGCGTCGCCTCGGCCTCACTTTCCTGGGTACGGGTCTCGGCCGGCTCTGTCGTCCCGGGGGTGTCTCGCGTCTGCGTGGGCTGGGCATCGCCGGTACTCGTCGTCCGGGGCGGGTCGGTGGTCCGCTCCACGGTCGGCTCCGGATCGGCGGTCTCCGTGGTCCGGGTCGGTTCGGTGGTCCGGGTCGGTTCGGTGGTCCGGGCCGGGTCCGTGGTCCGTTCCGGATCCCGCGTCGATTCGGTGGTCCGCTCCGGATCCCGCGTCGCCTCGGTGGTCCGCGCCGAATCCTGCGTCGCCTGTGTCGTCGTCGTTCGTTCCGGCCGGTCGATCGAGGGCACCGCGGTCGGCAGCGACACGCCGCCACCGTCCTCACCCTCCCCGGTGCAGCCCGCCACACCCAGTGTCAGCGCCGCCACCAGGGCGAGCGCGAGGCCGGCCCTCACGCGACGATTCGCAGTTCGTGACTGGTGCCGTTGAGACGGCGGCCGGCGTTCTCGGTGACCGTCACGATGTCCTCGATCCGCACCCCGAACCGGCCGCGCAGGTAGATCCCCGGCTCGATCGAGAAGCACATCCCCGGTACGAGCGGCAACTGCTCACCCTCCACCAGGTACGGCGGCTCGTGCGTGGTCAGCCCGATCCCGTGCCCGGTCCGGTGGATGAACTGCTCGCCGTACCCGCCCTCGGTGATCACCCGTCGTGCCACCCGGTCGATCTCCTGACACGCCACGCCCGGCTGGACCGCCTCGAACGCGGTCTGCTGCGCCAGCTTGACGAGCTCGAAGACCTCACGTTCCGCCGCCGACGGCTCGCCGACGTGCACGGTCCGGGTGGTGTCCGAGCCGTACCCGTCCTTGAGCCCGCCGAAGTCGAGCACCACCATGTCGCCCTCCCGGATCACCCGGTCGCCCATCTCGTGATGCGGGTTGGCGCCGTTCGGCCCGGACCCGACCACGGTGAAGTCGACCTGCGAGTGCCCGTGCTCGCGCAGCAGCCGGGCCAGATCGGTACCGACCTCGTGCTCGGTGCGGCCGGCGAACCGTACGCCGACGATCTGCTCGTAGGCCGCGTCGGCGGCCGCGCCCGCCGCGGCGAGCCGGTCCACCTCGGCGGCGTCCTTGACCGCCCGCAGCATCGGCAGCGAGCCGGTGATCGAGGTGTACCGGGTCTCCCGCAGCGCGTCCTGGAGCCCGAGCAGGTGCATGGCCCAGGCCGAGTCGGAGAGCGCGTACCGGCCGAGCGGGTCGAGCAACCGGGCGGTGGCCGCGTACGGGTCGGACCCGTCCGCCCAGTCGGTGATCGTCACCGCCGTGGCGCCCGGCGCGGCCTCGGCGTCCGGACGTTCCAGCATCGGGACGATCAGGTGCGGGTCGTGATCGGCGTCGAGGACCAGCATGGTGATCCGCTCGGTGATCGCGGTCGGCTGGTACCCGAGGAAGTAGACGAGGTCGGGTCCGGGCGTCACCAGCACACCGGTGAGCCCGGCGCCGGCGGCCTGGGACAGTGCCCGCTCCATGCGTCGGGTGAAGTCCTTGGCGGTGAACGTCATGTCTGTGGGCCTCCTGAGACAGCCGCTTCTACGGGTCGGGTCGGGATCGTGTGGCTGGTCCCCGCCGCGGCCGCCGCGCGGTGCGCAGCGGTCGTCTTCTCCGCCCGGTGCCGCCGCATCAGCACGATCAGCGCGACACCGGCCGCGCACATCACGGTGAGCAGCACGGACGCCCCGGCCAGCCCGGCCGCGAGGGCGTCGGCGGTGGACGCGCCGTCGGCGGTCCGGTTCGCGCTGACGCCGGTGGAGACGGTGGCGGCCCCCGCGACGGCGAGCGAGCCACCGACGTACCGGGCCATGTTGGAGATGCCGGACGCCTGGCCGACCTGGTCGGCGGGCACGGCCGAGGTGGAGGCCGAGGAGGCCGGACCGTTCGCCACACCGAGACCCACAGCGATCGCGATCATCGGGAGCACGAAGGCCGCGTACGACCAGGAGGCGGTCACGAAGGCCATCCCGGCGGCGCCCGCGGCGGCCAGCGCGAAACCGAGGCCGACCGCCCGGGCCGGGCCGATCCGCATCGCGAACGGGGTGATCAGCGGCGTGACCGCGATCATCGCGGCGGCGGCCGGCAGCGTCGCGACACCGGCCACGAGCGGCGACATGGCGAACGTGGCCGGATCCTGGAAGTAGAGGCTGAACAGGTACATCAGCGCGTTCAGCACGCCGGCGACCAGCAGGATCGCGACGGTCGAGCCGACCAGCACCCGGTTCCGCAGCAGGCGCAGGTCGACCAGGGGCGCGGCGGCCCGGCGCTCGGCGGCCACGAAGCCGAGCGCGCCGAGGACCGCCACCACCAGGCAGCCGATGGTCGGCAGCGAGAGCCAGCCCCAGTCGCCGCTCTTGCTCAGCGCGAGCACCAGCGGGACCAGGAGGACGGCGACGAGCACGGTGCCGAGCCAGTCGATCGATCGTGGCCGGTGCGGGTCGCGGGACTCGCTGACCGCCCTGAGGGTGAGCGGGATGCAGGCCGCCGCGATCGCCGCGTCCAGCCAGAACAGCCCCTGCCAGCCGGTCGCGCCGACGAGCGCGCCGCCGATCAGCGGACCGGCCGCCGCGCCGATCGCCGACGCGGCGCCCCAGAGCGTGATCGCCTTCATCTGCGCCGCTCCGGACGAGGCCACCGAGAGCAGGCTCATCCCGCAGGCCAGGATCGTGGAGCCGGCCGCGCCTTGGATCATCCGGCCGCCGATCACCCCGGCCGCGCCGTCCGAGAGCGCGATCAGCGCGCAGGACGCGACGAAGAGGACCAGGCCGCCGAGGAAGATCCGGCGACGGCCGAAGACGTCGCCGAGCGCGCCGGAGGTGACGATCACGGCGGCGCCCACCAGCATGTATCCGGTGACCGCCCACTGCAGCGTGTCGACCGGAACGCTCAGGTCCGCGCTGATCGCCGGGAGCAGGATGGTGACCGCCGAGGTGTTCGCGTTGACCACGAGAGCGGACACGCAGGCCGCCAGCAGCACACCGATTCCCGCGGCGCGGTCGGTACCGGTCGTCGACATGTGCCTCACTGTCGCCGCCGGCGCCGGGCCGGAGCATCCCTCGCGCCGGGTGATTTCCTCCGGGCCGGATCCGCCTAGCGTGCATTCGCGGAGGCGGCGTTCACGGAAGCGGCGTTCACGGAGGTGGCATTCCCGGGGGGTGGCGATGACCGAGCCGACGACCTCGGAGCAGGAACTGCTCGAGTTCCTGCTCTATCTGGGCAGCGGGCTCACCGCCGCCGGCGAGGCGGTCACCCAGATCCAGGACCGCCTGCAACAGGTGGGTGCGGCGTACGGCGCTCCGCAGGCCCGGATCAGCGTCTTCCCGACGCTGATGGTGGTGTCGCTCGAGCCGGGCCGCCCGGCCACCCAGGAGCCGACCAAGCAACTGTACGGTGGGCTGCGGCTGGACCAGACGGCCGAGCTCTACCGGATCCTCTGGGCCGCCGAGCACGGCGAGATCGATCCGGGCGAGGGCAGCCGCCGGATCCTCGCCCTGGTGAAGGCGCCACCCCGCTTCGGCCCGGTGATCCGGGTGACCGGCCACGCCGTGCTCACCACCGGCATCTGCCTGATCCTGCTGCCGACCTGGAACGACCTCGCGCTCGCCGCCCTCTTCGGCGTGCTGGTCGGCGTCTTCAAGCTGGCCGGCGTCCGCTGGCCGGCGGCACAGATGGTGATGCCGGTGGTCGCCGCGCTCACCGTCTCCTCGATCACCTTCCTGATCGCCGGCTCCGGATGGATCGACGCCGACCTGCGCGCCATGGTCGCCCCGCTCGTGACGTTCCTGCCCGGCGCGATGCTGACCATGGCCGTGGTGGAGCTCTCCGCGTACGAGATGATCACCGGGGCCAGCCGGCTGGTGGCGGGCATCATGCAGTTGCTGCTGCTCGCGTTCGGCATCCTCGGCGCCGCGCAGCTCGTCGGCGTGCCACCGCCCACCGCCGCGGCCGACGTGCCGGCGAGCGCGCTCGGCTGGTGGGGGCCGTGGATCGGCCCGCTGATCGTCGGGCTCGGCAACTTCCTGATGCTGGCCGGGCCGCCGCGGACGTTCGGGTGGCTCTGCGTCGTGCTCTACGCCGGCTGGACCGGCCAGTACTTCGGCAACCTGGTGCTCGGCGGCTACCTCAGCGGTTTCATCGGCGCGGTGGTGCTGACCGTGGTGGCGTACATGGTGGAGCGCTTGCCCTCCGGACCGCCGGCGCTCGTCTCGTTCCTGCCCGGGTTCTGGCTGCTGGTGCCCGGCGCGCTCACCCTGATCGGGATGACCGAGTACCTCGGGCAGGACGCGGTGCGCGGCGCCGAGGACCTGGTCGGCGCGGTCAGCTCGATGCTCGCTGTCGCCCTCGGCGTGCTCTGCGGGCACCCGCTCTACCGCGGGCTGGCCCGGACGATCCGGAAGGTCCGGCCCGGATGACCTGCGGGAGCCGCTCGGCCGGGCTATCACCCTCCCGGGGTGAGGACTGATCAGCCGGCGGGGTCCAGGCTGGAGATCGTGCAGAGCCGACTCCGCCTCGGCGGCCACCCGGTGCAGCCGCTGCTGCTGATGTTCCCGCTCGGGCTCTTCGTGCAGGCGCTGCTCTTCGACCTGGCGAGCCTGCTCGGCGCACCGCCGCTGGTCGGCACGCTGGCCTTCTGGAACCTCCTCGCGGGCCTGGCCGGTGGCCTGATCGCCGCCCTGGCCGGCGGTTTCGACGCGTTCGCCGCCCGCGGACCGCAAGCCGCCCGGGAGGCCTTCCTCAGCCTTCTGCTCGACACCGGCGTGCTGATCTTCTTCGCGGTGCTCACCCTGATGCGGGTCCGCAGCGAGGATCGGCTGGCCGGTCCCGGACTGGTCGCCCTGGAGGCGCTGGGCCTGGCCGCCGCCGTCGTCGGCGGCTGGTACGGCGGCCGGATCATCGGGCCGAACCGCTCGCCGGGGATGAGGCGCGAGACATTCAAGACCACTGATGATGCCGCCGGGACGAGATCCCGAACCGTGGAAACGGAGGCAGCGTGAGCGCAATGGATGTGCCCGCGAAACGACCGGCAGCCACGCCGGCCGCAGCGGCGAGTAAACCCGGAACGGGCAAAGCGGTGGCGTACATCTCGTGGGTGGCGCTGGCGCTGATGACCACCAGTTCGGTGGCCAGCCTCCGTCCGTCGCCCACCATGGCGGTGTACGGGCTGGCCAGCATCTTCCTCTACGTCGTACCGGCCATCGTCTTCCTGCTGCCGACCGCCCTGGTCTCGGCGGAGCTGGCGTCCGGCTGGGAGGGCGGCGTCTTCAAGTGGGTCAGCGAGGGCATCTCCAAGCCGGCCGGTTTCTTCGCGGTCTGGTGCCAGTTCGCCATGACCATCTTCTACTACCCGAGCCTGCTCGGCTTCGTGGCGAGCACCCTGGCGTACGTGATCAATCCGGACCTCGCGTCCAGCGGCGTCTGGACCGCCATCGTGATCATGGTTTGTTACTGGACCGGTGTCTGGGTGTCGTCCCGTGGCACCAGCGGCGTGGCCGGGCTGGCCAGTGGCGGCCTGATCATCGGAACGCTGATCCCGGGCACCCTGCTGGTGATCCTCGGCGTCGCGTTCCTCGGCCAGGGCAACGAGTCGGCCGCCCCGATGACCGCGAGCAACCTGCTACCGGCCTGGGCGGGCCTGTCCAGCCTCGTGCTCATCGTCAACAACTTCCTGTCGTACTCCGGCATGGAGATGAACGCGGTGCACGTCAGCTCGCTGCGCAAGCCGGGCACCGAGTTCCCGCGGGCGATGTTCATGTCGATGGGCCTGGTGCTGCTCATCTTCATCCTGCCGGCCCTGGCGATCAGCTGGGTGGTGCCGGCCGAGCAGTTGTCGCTGACCGCCGGCGTGATGCAGGCCTTCGACGCGGTGTTCGCCGCGTTCGGCTCGCAGTGGCTCACCCCGATCCTCGGCATCATGCTCGTCGCCGCGTCGCTCGGCGGCATGCTCACCTGGCTGGCCGGTCCGTCCAAGGGCCTGCTGCTGATCTCCCGCCAGGAGGGCTACCTCCCGCCGTTCCTGCAGAAGCTCAACAAGCACGGCGTGCAGCAGAACATCCTGGTCACCCAGGGTCTGGTCACCACGCTCATCGCGCTGGCCTACGCGTTCATCCCGGACGTCTCCAGCGCGTACTGGATCTTCTCGGTGATCACCACGCAGGTCTACCTGATCATGTACCTGCTGATGTTCGTGGCCGCCGTCCGGCTGCGCCGCAAGCACCCCGACCACCCGCGCGGCTACCGCGCCCCGATGCTCACCGGCCTCTGCGGCGTCGGCTTCGCGGCGTCCCTCGCGGCCCTGCTGATCGGGTTCATCCCGCCCTCGCAGTTCGGCTCCGGCAGCGTCGGTGTCTATCTGGCGGTCGTCGCCGGCGGCGCGCTCGGGCTGGGCCTGCTCGTCCCGTACCTCTTCCTCCGCCTGCGCAAGCCGTCCTGGCGGACCGAACCCTCCGCGTCCGAGGAGGCCGTCGCATGATCAAGAACAACACCGTCCTGTACGTGACGGCCGGCGTCCTGGTCATGGTGCTCGTCGTGATCTCGCTGCTCACCTTCCACAGCGCCGAGGAGAACGCGGAAGCCACAGCACAGGCCGAGCAGCTCCGGGAAGAGCTGCTGGCGGCCGGGATCGCGGCGCCGCCGGCCGACCAGCTCGCGGCCGTGCTCGGTGACGACGGCGGGGCGGCATGCCTCGATCCGGGCGACGCGCTGCGGCGGAACGTCCTGCTCCAGCAGCTGACCAACGGCGCGGCCGGACCGGGACAGCGGCCGGTGATCGCCGACGCCAAGGTGGTCCAGGGACAGATCCTGATCATGTCGATCTACTGCCCGGACACGCTGGCGGCGTTCCGGCAGGTGGTCGACGACCTCAAGTTCGCGAAGGTGGCCTCATGAGCCTCGAACATCGCGTCCAGGAGCTGATCGGACGGGCCCGGACCGACCTGGGCGAGCTGGTGGCGATCCCGTCCGTCGCCGATCCCCGGCAGTATCCGCCGGAGGAGTGCCTGAAGGCCGCGAACTGGGTGGTGGAACGGTTCGCCGAGGTCGGCTTCACCGGTCTCGGCCTGCGGGAGACCAGCGACGGCAGCAAGGCCGTCTACGGCGAGCGGCTGACCGCCGGGCCGGACGCGCCGACCGTGCTGCTCTACGCCCACTACGACGTGCAGCCACCGCTCGACGAGCAGGCCTGGCACACGCCGCCGTTCCAGCTGACCGAGGTGAACGGCCGCTGGTACGGCCGGGGCGCCGCGGACTGCAAGGGCAACATCGTCATGCACCTGACAGCGCTGCGCGCGCTCGGGGACGACGTGCCGGTCAACCTGAAGCTGATCGTGGAGGGCTCCGAGGAACAGGGCACCGGAGGGCTCGAGGACTTCGTCGAGCACCACCCGGACCTGCTGCGCGCCGACGCCATCCTGGTCTGCGACACCGGCAACGCAGCGGTCGGCGTGCCGGCCGCGACGGTCACCCTGCGCGGCATGGTCAACCTGGTGGTGTCGGTCGAGGCGCTCGCCGGCGAGCTGCACTCCGGCATGTTCGGCGGCGCCGCTCCGGACGCCCTCGCCGCGCTCATCCAGATCCTGTCCACGCTGCGCGACGCGGCCGGGAACACCACTGTCGCCGGGCTGGAGCACGACCAGACCTGGTACGGCGCGCCGTACCCGCCGGAGCAGTTCCGCTCGGACATCGGCCTGGTCGGCGACGCCGGGCTGCTCGGTGACGGCACGGTCTCGGACATGCTCTGGGCCCGTCCGGCGGTCACCGTGCTTGGCATCGACTGCCCACCGGTGGTCGGCTCGGCCGCGGCCATCCAGCCGCGCTCCCGGGCCCGGATCAACCTGCGGGTGCCGCCCGGCACGGACGCGGTGAAGGCGCAGGACGCGCTGATCGCGCACCTGCACGCGGCAGCGCCGTGGGGGGTGCGGGTAACCGTCGAACCGGAGGCGCTGGGCCAGCCGTTCGAGGCGCGCACCGGCGGCCCGGCGTACCGGGCGCTCGCCGCGTCGATGCTCGAGGCGTTCGGCCGGGAGATGACCACTCTCGGTCAGGGCGGCTCGATCCCGCTCTGCAACGTCTTCGCCGGGACCTACCCGGATGCGGAGATCATCCTGATCGGCGTGGAGGAGCCGCTGGCGCTCATCCACGCCCCCAACGAGAGCGTGGATCCCGGTGAGATCGCCCGTCTGGCGCTCGCCGAGGCCCACTTCTTGAAGCGGTACAGCCTCCAGCGGTAGCGCGGATAGGAGTGCGGGCACAGGGAAGCGGGTCCGGCGTGGGGGTCCGGACCCGCTTCCTGCTGCTGTTGCCCTTCAGCCCTTCCGGCTCACCAGACGACTCCGCGTGACCTGGTCGTGCAGCACGCTGAAGTTGACCTCGAGCTTGCGGATCCGGCCGTCGTCGTCCAGCCAGGCCGGGCGAACCGTTGTCACCCAGCGTGCCGGCATCCGCGGTCAACGCCGCGCTTTCCGGAAACCCGCGGACGCCCCAGGCCCCGCAGGATGACGCAGACCCCATAGCGCTCCACGGTCACCGGCAACCGACCGTGACACACGGCCGCATCGGCGCGCACTACCGGGCGGCGGTTTTAGCCAACAGCGTCAGAACTCGGCACCAGCCCGCACGCCTGGCTGATCACCGCCCGGCTGCGCATGGCGTGCACTCTGTTCGAGACCGGTGATCGGACCGTCGAGGAGATCGCCCGCCGCACCGGACTGCTCGGTGAAGGCCGTCGGCCCACGGCCCGCCGCCGCCCCCCGTGAAGGCTGCGGCAGCGCCTTCACGATGATGGTGCCGATGCTGTCCCCGAGAGAAGGCGGAATACCGTGAGCGAACCGATCGATCCTGACGACAGCGAAGCCGTTGACGCTCTCCTGGGCCGTGTCCCCTGGTCGCCACAGTTGCATGAAGAACTCGGAAAGACGGTGACGGCCGAGCAGCCCGGTCTACGGGAGATTTTCGACAACGACCGGAACAACATCAATGCTGGGGGCAGCGACGCGGAGTTCGGTGAGTACATCGTCGAGCGTCTCCCCCTCTGGGCGGTTCCGCTCGCGGAGAAGCACCAGAACCCCACCTGGGCCTGACGCCGCACAGAGGCACGAGGCCCGCCGAGCAGACCCGACGGGCCTCCTGCTGATCGGCCAGATGCTCGGCCGCACGATCGGCATTCCGCGGCCGACGAGCGCTGCCTGTAGTTCATTCCGAGGTGGCGTGAGCGGAGTCGAGCAGAGCCACCTCATCCTGAGACAGGCGTAGTTTCCCGGCGGCCACGTTCTGGGCTCAACACCAAAAGGAAAATGGCCTGCGTTTCCGCAGGCCATTCGCCGTATTCTGCCGGGCTGAAAGGATCACAATCAGGCGGTTACGGTACGGGCGCCGCGCAGTCCCGAGATCGCGCTGATCACCAGCAGCAGCCCGGCGAAGATGACCGCCGTGGCGCCGATGAACAGGAACGCGTTCAGTCCGATGTTCGGCCAGACCAGGATCGCGATACCGGCCAGCACCGTGACGAGGCCGAGCCCGATCCGCCATCCGCCGCCGTCGCGGCCGGAGCCGAGCGACACGAAGATCTCGGCGAGACCGTCCAGCATCCAGCCGATCGCGACCAGCACCAGCATCAGCGCCAGCGAGGCAACGATGTTCCGCAGGCAGAGCAGGCCGACGATGGCGACCAGCAGGCTGAGCAGGATGCCGAGCACCCGGTAGAGCACCGGGTGGTTCGGCGCGTAGAAGAGCAGCAGCAGCATCCGGGTCACGCCCATCAGCAGCAGGTTGAGGCCGAACAGGAAGCCGACCACCCGCAGGGTGGCCTCGGGCCAGGAGAACGCGACGATGCCGAGCACGATGGCTGCCACGCCGAGGACGAGCCGGGCCCAGTGCCAGGAACGCGAGTGGTCCATCACCGCACCTCCCGGCCGTGCACGGCGAGGCTGTAGATGACCAGCACACAGGTGCCGATGATGATGACGCTCCAGGCCGGGTAGGCCGGCAGGAAGAGCAGGTTGCCGAGGGCGCTGACGCCGGCGACGCCGATGCCGATCACCCGCGCCCACGTCTTGCCGTAGAAGACCCCGATCCCGGCCGCGATCGTGACGAGCCCCAGCGTCAGATGCGTCCAGCCCCACACGGTGTAGTCGAGGGTGAGCCCCAGGCCGGAGCTGGTGGTCACGTAGTACTCGTCCCGGGTGATCGCGACGATGCCCTCGATCGCCTGGAAGCCGCCGAGGATCAGCAGCATCATTCCGCTGAAGACGACGAGGCCGGGCCAGATCGTGGGTTCGGCCTCGGGGTGGGTCCGGGTATCCGACATCCGGTGCTCCTTTCCATTCATGGGACATGCTCACGACGGGCCGGTGTCGGGCGCGTCATCCCCGGTGAATGAACGTTTCTCGGCATCCGGTTGGCGCCAGCGCCGGGGCCGCCAGTTCTCCACCACCTTCGCCACCGCCGTGACGAGGAAGAGCTGGCCGACGAGCGCTTCGAGCACCGCGACGCTCTGCGCCGGATTGCCGGCCGGGACCAGATTCCCGTACCCGGTAGTGGTCATCGTGACGAAGCTGAAGAACAGCGCGTCGGCGAGATCCGGGTCGCCCTGGGCGCCGAAGAGCGGGCCGGGCTGCAATGCGGCGAGGCACTCGTAGGCGAACCCGAAAGCCATACCGATCAACAGGTACGCGGCGAGCGCCCCCAGCACTGTCTGCCGGTCGACCTGGTCCCGGCGGCCGAGATGCCGGACGATCGGATAGGGCGCCAGCAAGTAGAGCGCGCTGGCCGCCGAGAACGTCCAGCCGATCAGCGGGGACTGCTCGGCGAACAGGTTGAGCGCCGCCGTCACGAGCGCGAGCAGGAAGACCAGCGCTGCGGCCCGCCGGAAACCCGCGCGGGCACCGGCGACCCGCAGCACGTGCCACACCGTGAAGCTCTGCACGAACAGGAGCAGCGCCACCATCCACCGGTTCCCGGCGAGGAGCGCCAGCACGTAGGTCGCCAGGATCATCACCAGCACGGCGCCGTACCCGCCGCGCGCCGGAGGGCTTTTCAACGCAACGTGCCCGGTGGCGCGTCCGGATCCTCGTCCGGGGGGAGCCGGCGCACCTCGATGAGCCGCAGCCCCAGTCCGTGGATCCGGGAGATCAGGCCCACCACCGCGGACTGGTCCGGCAGTGAGCCGTGCAGCACGGTCTCGGGCGGCTCCACGCTCACCGTGAGATCGTGTAACTCCGCGAGAACCTCTTCGGGGATCACCCCGGAGACCCGCACCTGGTATGTCGCATCGGGCATGAGCTGCCCCCTCTCTCCGCCGGACTGCTCAACCAGTGAACTTGCCGCTGTTCTCGCGCTCGGCTTCCATCAGCGCGATCTCCTCGATGCCGGGCACCACGATCTCCGGATCCGGGGTGAAATCCAGGCTCCGGGCGCGTCCCTTGTAGTCGACCGCGTTGAGGATTACCCGCATGGTGTTGAGCCGGGCGCGTTCCTTGTCGTTGGAGCGAACGATCAGCCAGGGAGCGGCCCGGGTGCCGGTCCGCTTGAGCATCTCGTACTTGTGGGTGGTGAAGTCGTCCCAGCGGTCCTGGGCCTGCAGGTCGATCTCGCTGAGCTTCCACTGGCGCAGCGGATCGGTGCGGCGGCGCTCGAAGCGGGCGGCCTGCACCTCCCGCGTCACGCTGTAGTAGAGCTTGAGCAGGATCGTGCCCTGCCGGACCAGGTCCTTCTCGAACCCGGTGACGCCGAGCAGGAAGTCGCGGTACTCCTTCGGGCTGCAGAAGCCGAAGACCCGCTCGACCATCGCGCGGTTGTACCAGCTCCGGTCGAACAGGACGATCTCGCCGCCGGCCGGGAACTGCGCCACGTACCGTTGCAGGTACCACTGCGAGCGCTGTTCCTCGGTCGGCCGCCCGAGCGCGACGACCCGGTAGTGCTTCTCGTTCATGAACCGGGTGACTCGCCGGATCGCGCCGCCCTTGCCCGCCGCGTCCCGCCCCTCGAAGAGGACGATCATCCGGAGGTTCTCGGCCTCGAGGTGTGCCTGCAGCTTCAGCAGCTCGACCTGCCAAGGACGCAGCCCACGTTCAGCCCTCTGACCCATCCGGTCCTCCTCGCTCGCCGATCGTCACAGCGTGTGCCGCTTCGGGTGACCACACGTCACCCCGCACGGATGAGGCCACGCCCACCGGTCAGACCGGGGTGCCGGACTCGGCTTCGCCGCGGACCCGGGCGTGCAGCAGGCCCAGCCGGAAGAGCCGCTCCAGGCGGCGGACCGTGAACGGGTGCGACTGCGGCAGCTGCGCCAGCTCCACCCAGAAGCCCCGCAACTGCTGCCCCTGCCGGACCAGTTCCTCGACGTCGGTGGTGTGCTCGGTGTGCCGGCCGGAGGCGAGCATGACCAGTCCGGACGCGCCGGACGGGCAGAGATGCGCGCCGTGTCTGTCGCAGGAGTACTCCCGCAGGCGGGACAGCGACGGGCCGAGGATCGGGATGCGCTCCGAGTACGCGACCGAGAGCTGGTACCAGAGCGAGACGTGATGCAGTTTGATGTGGCCGAGCTCGTGGCCGAGGATGAACCGCAGCCCCTCCCGGTTGTTCTGGTAGAGGTTCACGAACAGCTCGTTGGCGAGCACCACGTAGTCGTGCCCGGTGGCCTGCGCCGCGAACGCGTTGAGGGTGCCGTTGCCGTTCGCCAGATAGAGGTTGGGACGGCGGGACAGTCCGAGCCGGTGCGCGAAGTCGTCGGCGGTGCGGTACAGGTCGGCGTACTGGCGGGGGGAGAGCTCGACAGCGGTGCCGCGGATCGACGCGCGCTGCGTCTCCCGGATGATGATCAGGAAGGGGATCAGCAGGAGCAGGCCGATGGCGGCGGATCGTACGGCGGTGGCCCACCCGCTGTCCCGCAGCCGCTCCGGCAGGAACGGCAGCGTGACGGCGGCCTGGATGATCAACCAGATGATGATCAGGTTGAGGACCACCATGAAGACGTAGAAGGGCACCTCAGCGGGGTGTCGCAACCTGGTGCCGGAAGGCGCTCTCGACACGACGGTCCTCCTGTCCGCGGGGGATGTGACGGCCGACGATCCGCCACCGCGGCCGGTGGCACCTCATCCCGCCGGAATGAGGCCGGGGCGGGCCGGCGGCACGAGGCTTGCGGCATGGAGCTCGCCGACCCCGTCGCCCCGGCCCAGCGCTGGCTGGCCCGCCTCGCTTTCCTCGCCGCCGCGGCGGCCGTCCTGCTCGTGCTCGCGGTCGCCGGTCTGCGAGCGAGCCTGTTCCTGGTGCTGGTCGCCGTCATCGGCACGGCCGCCGCGCTCGCCGCCGCCTGGTGGTTCCTCACCCATCGCGGGGTGCTGCGCTGGCTCGCCGGGGTGATCGTGGTGCTCGCGCCGCTGGTCGTCGCGGTGCTCTTCGCACGCGCGAACCTGATCTGGGTGGTGCTGGTCTTCGGACTGCTCTGGACGGCCGCGGTGACGGCCGGGAGGAGGGCATTGGCTTCGCCCACCCCCGGGGACGGCGAGTCGGCTCCCTATGAGAGCCCGGCGCCGCTCCACCCGTACCTGATCATGAATCCTCGCTCGGGTGGCGGGAAGGTCGAGCGGCACCGCCTGGCCGAGCGTGCCCGCGCGCTCGGCGCGCGAGTGTTCCTCCTGGACGGGCCGGCGGTGGACGTGGCCGAGGTGGCCAGGCAGGCCGTTCGTGACGGCGCCGACCTGCTCGGCGTGGCCGGCGGCGACGGCACCCAGGCCCTGGTCGCCGGGATCGCGGCGGAGCACGGCGTGCCGTTCCTGGTGATCTCCGCGGGCACCCGCAATCACTTCGCGCTCGACCTGGGCCTGGACCGGGAGGATCCGGCGACCTGCCTGGACGCGCTCACCGACGGCGTCGAGGTGCGGATCGACCTGGGCCTGATCGGGGACCGGACGTTCGTGAACAACGCGTCGTTCGGCGCCTACGCGTCGATCGTGCAGAGCCCGGCCTACCGGGACGACAAGATCGGAACCACACTGGACCTGCTGCCGCGGGCACTGGCCGGCACCGACGAGCGGCTCCGCCTCACCGTGGACGGCACCACCGTGACCGGGCCGCAGGCCGTGCTGGTCAGCAACAACCCCTACGCGGCTGACGACATCGCCGGGCTCGGCCGCCGATACCGGCTCGACGGCGGCGTGCTCGGCGTCCTGGCGGTGACCGTGCGCAACGCCGCCGACGCCGCCGGGCTGATCAGCGGGCGCGGGCGGGCCCGCTCGCTCACCGTCCGCAGCACCGGTCAGGTGGTGATCGACGCCGACCGGCCCGCCGTGCCGGTCGGGATCGACGGCGAGTCGGTGGTGCTGCCGACCCCGGTGTGCTGCGAGATCCGGCCCGGGGCGCTGCGGGTACGCGTGCCCCGCCACCGTCCCGGCGTCCCGCCGCCACCGCCGGAACTGGATTGGGCCCGGCTGCGTCACCTGGCCTTCATCCGGCGCGGGTGAAGTAACAGGGACCACACGGCGGCATCCTCGCGGTATGACACGTAACCCCGGGATACTCACCGCGATCCTGGCGGCGGCCGTCCTCGGCACCGGCGGCTGTGCCGGCGCCGAGGCGAACGCCCCGGCAGTATGCGAGAGCTTTGCGACAGTGCAGAACACGGTCACCCAGATCCGCAACGCCAACGTCTCGGAGAACGGGCTGACCGCGGTCCGCCCGTACGTCACCGAGCTCCTCGATCAGCTCAACCAGCTCGTCCTCGACGCGCAGGCGCAGTTCAAGCCGCAGGCCGACCAGCTGCGCACCACCGTCGACCAGCTTTCCGCCAGTGTGGACAGCGCGCGGGCCGAACCGGGCGCCGCCACGTTCGCGGCCGTGCGCACCGCGATCACCGCGGTCGGCGACAGCGCCCGTGCCCTGCGCGAAGCGATCTCGGGGAGCTGTTGATGGAAGTCGAGGAGAGCCGCGCCACCGGCTGGGTCGCCCTTGTCCTCTTCGGCGGCATCGCCCTGGTCCTGCTCGGCACCGTGCACCTGCTGATCGGATCGCTGGCGCTGGGCCGTCCCGAGGTGCTGGCCGGCACCCGTGGCAACCTGCTGCTGCCGATCTCGCTGACCGCCCTGGGCCTGCTGCACATGGCGCTCGGCGCGCTCGCCGTGATCACCGGCGCCGCCCTGTTCCTCGGCCGGCTCTGGGCCCGGATCGTGGCGTTCCAGCTGGCCCTGCTGATCGCGATCGTCGACTTCCTGTTCCTCGCCCAGCACCCGATCTGGTCGGGCATCGGGCTGGTGCTCTCCGTCCTCGTGATGTGGGCGATCGCCCGGCACGGCGCCGAGGTGGCGGACGCGCAGGGGAAGTGATCCTCCGCCGCGTCGACGACCTGCAACGGCGGCACACCGTCCTGGGCTTTCCCTGGGCGGTGATCCGCAAGTACCTCGACGATCGGGGCGCCCGGGAGGCCGCCCTGATCACCTACTACGGATTCCTCAGTCTCTTCCCGACGCTGCTCCTCGGGGTGGCGATCGTGAGCCAGCTGCTGGTCCGCCGGCCCGAGCTGCGGCAGGAGCTGGTGGCCGCGCTCGTCCCACCGGCCCTGCAACAGGACATCGAAGCCGGCATCGCGCAGATGTCGGAGTCGTCCGTCGCGCTCGTCGCCGGTGTGATCGGGCTGCTCTTCTCCGGCACCGGCGTCGTCTTCTCCGCCTACGAGACGCTCAACCACCTCGCCGGCGTCCCGTTCCGGGACCGCGGGATGATCTCCCGCTACCTCCGGGTCCTCGCCGGCCTCCTGGTCATCCTGGCCGGCCTGCTCGCCGTGGCCGCCGCCGCCTGGCTCTCCCCCGCCGCGGCGCTGATCGGCTCCTGCCTGATCGCCTTCCTGATGCTCCTGCTGGTGGCGAAGCTGCTGCTGGCCCGCCCGGCGCCGGTCGCGAAACTCTGGCCGGCCGCCGCGATCGGCGCCCTCGCCGTCACCGCGATGCTGAACCTGGGCGCCTCGGTGCTGCCGGAGCTGGTCCGGCGGGCGGGGCGGGTCTACGGCGCGTTCGCCACCGTGGCCGGGGCGTTCACCCTGCTGTACCTGCTGAGCAACGTGCTGGTGTTCGCCGCCGAGATCGCCGTGGTGCGGCACGCCCGGTTGTGGCCGAGGGCGCTGGACACGGCGCGGCCGGCGGCCGCCGACCGGCGGGCCATGGAGTTGCTGGCGCGCGAGCAGGAACGGGTGCGGGGGGATCGGGTGGCTTACACGTGGCGGCATCCGGGGTGAAGGCCGCGCTTCGCGGAAAGCTACGGACGCTCTGTGCCCCACAGAATGACGCAAAGCAGCAGCGCTCCGCCGATGCGGTAGCCCACCGTGACATCGCGTGGAATCGGCGGGGTTCGGAGGGATCGGTCGCGGGGCGTCTGTTCGGGACGTGAGGTGGCGCTGCCGGATGCCGATCGTGGAGTGGTGTGGGTCGGCTGGCGCTCAGTGCTGACCCCGCTGGCTAATCAAGGAAACTCCGCTACACGGCTGTCGCGAGGTGGCATACCGAGCCCTCGAGTCAGCGGAAATAGGACCTCAACGAAGACCTGGCGGCCCGGGGGCCTGGCGACTGGTCAGCGGTGGCCGCACCCACCTCCCACCTCGCCGATCTTGGAATGCGCCGTCCCAGCCGTAGCTCAGGCATGTGATCAAGCCCGGATAGCCGCTCTGGCCTACGGCTGGCGTGGCCCGGCCGTAGCTCAGGCATGTGCTACGGCTGGCGT
>NZ_JBEZZR010000044.1:24848-76154 GCF_040639325.1 Actinoplanes sp. NPDC023936
GTCACCCGGCCGTAGCTCAGACATGTGATCAAGCCCGGATAGCCGCTCTGGCCTACGGCTGGCGTCACCCGGCCGTAGCTCAGACATGTGATCAAGCCCGGATAGCCGCTCTGGCCTACGGCTGGCGTCACCCGGCCGTAGCTCAGACATGTGATCAAGGCGGGTAGCCGCTTCGGACTCCACTCCGCACCCACGTTTCCGCGGGTAGACGGGTTCCTTAATCAACCAGCAGGGTCAGTGCTCTCGAAACAGGCACCCGGCAGCACTGGTGACCAGCTGGACCAGCTGGTCGTCAGAGCTCCCGGGCGCGACAATGCCGGTGGGCACCTCCAGGGAACACGAACAGCCACTGCATGCGGTGGCCGGCCACAGTGCGCAAATCAGTCACGCCACCCGGCTTTCCCGGCCCGCGCGGGTCGGTCGCGGTCGCGGCGGCCGGCTAACCCGGCTCGGTGATCGGGCCGGTCGCGGCGGCCGGCTGACCTGGGTCGGTGATCGGGCCGGTCGCGGCGGCCGGCTGACCCGGGTCGGGGCTCGGGTCGGTCGCGGCGCCCGGGTTCGCCGGGCCGGTGCGGGGCAGGAACGACGCTGCCGCCAGGCCGATCACGCCGGCGGCGGCCACCGAGCACATCGCCCACAGGTACGCCCGGCCCGGCGCCGCCCCGTCCACCCCGGCGACCAGGATCGTGCCGGTGAGCGCCGCCCCGAGCGACGACCCCAGATTGGAGACGCTGCGGGACAGGCCGGAGATCTCGCCCTGGAGGTGTTCCGGGAAGGCGGACTGCACCACGTTCACCGACGGGGTCAGCATCACGCCCAGGCCCAGGCCGATCACGAAGAGCCCGGGAACCATCCCCCACACGCTACCGGCCGTGCCACCGGCCGCGAGCAGCAACGCGATGCCGGCGATCGTGATCAGGAAGCCGCCCATGATCAGGGTTCGCTGCGGGCGGCGCTGCGCCATCCGTTCCGCGCTGAGCGAGGAGATCAGCACACCGACAGTGGTCGCCGTGAAGACCGCGCCCGTCTCGATCGCGTTGTACCCGCGCACCACCTGCAGATACGTCGAGATCACGAAGGACGAGCCCATCACCATGAGCCACTGCGTGTTCTGGGTGACCAGGCCCAGGTTGGAGGTGCGGTTGTGGAACAGCGCGGTGGAGAGCAGTGGTTCACGGCCGGCTCGCTCCTTGGCGCGTACCGAAAGGAAGAACCAGGTCAGCACGAGCGCACCGGCGACCAGCAGGCCGATCATGGCGAGGACGTTGTTGTCGGCCAGCAGGATGCCGTTGACGATCAGGATCAGGCCGAGCGCGGAGAGCACGGCCCCGCCGGTGTCGAACGGCTTGGACTTGTCGGCCGGCAGCGGATCCGTCACGGCCTTGCGGCTGAGCACCACGATCAACAGGCAGATCAGGGCCTGCAGCACGAACGCGGCCCGCCAGTGGATCACGGACGCGACGAACCCGCCGATCAGCGGGCCGGTCACGGCGCCCACCCCGCCCATCGCGCTGATCAGGCCGAACGCCCGCGCCCGGGCGGCGACTCCGGTGAACAGCAGCGTGGTGAGGATGTAGACCGGCGGGATCAGCAGTGCGGTGCCCACCCCCTCGAAGACCGAATATCCGATGATCAGCAGCGGGAGGTTCTGGGCGAACGAGCTGAGCAGCGCGCCGGCGGCGAAGAGCAGCAGCCCGGCGACCAGGCACCACTTGCGGCCCAGCCGGTCGGTCAGCTTGCCGCCGGGGATCATCAGCGCGGCCATCACCAGCAGGAACAGCGTGATGGCCAGTTGCACGCCCTGGACCGTGGTGTTCAGGTCGTCGCTGATGTCGGTGATCATCACGTTCATGTTCGAACCGGCGAAGCTGCAGATGAACTGGGCCAGCGCGAACGCGATCAGCGCCTGACGCAGTTGGGCCGGGAATCGTGCCATCGAGCAACGCTCCTATTTTCTCGTAGTCCAGCGCGGGCCGACCTCGTGCCATTCGCGCTGCCAGGCACGGTCCCGCTGCCGGTCGAGCAGCGCCCGGCCGGCTTTTCCGAGGCCGCCGAGAAGCGCGGCCAGGCAGAGCACCACCGCGCCGGTCACCAGCACCGCGTGCACCATCGGGCTGCGGTCCAGCGGCGGGTCGCGCAGGTTTCCCCGGTCGTCCACCCAGACCGGGGTCCGGTCGCCGCGCCGGCTCTCCAGCTCGACCGGCAGCAGGCCGCTGCGCGGTGTGCCGTCCGGCGCTGTCCAGCGGGCCTGGGCGGTGCGCGGCACGGGGTTGCCGGTCTGGCTGACGGGCTCGCTGACCAGCTCGGCCGTCACCTCGAAGACATGGGCTTCCTCCCATTCCTCGGCGCGGACACCGGCGAGGTAGTTGGACCGTCCGGCCCACCAGCCGAGCCCCGGTGCGGCGGCCAGGAACAGCATGACCAGGGTGAAGATCATCAGACTCTCGATGCGGTCCGAACGCCGTCGCAGCGGATTACCCATGGCGAAAAGCATCGTCACGCCGGATCCCGCCGTCCCCATTCGCAGCGGGTGATTCATCCGTGCCGGACGAGGCCCCCGGGCCCCCGGCCGGGCGAGGCTCGGGGGAACGAGACGACCGAGGCTCGAGGGGACGAAGGGAACCGCATGGCCGGGACGAATCCACTTCGGGTCCGCGTCACCCGCGACACCGAGGAGGCGACCGCATCCGGAATCTACGGCCTGATCGTCGGCGCCGCCGTGCTCGTCGCCTCGCACGCGAAGACCGCGACAGCGGCCGTGATCGTGGAGGTGGTGACGCTCACCATCTACTGGGCCGCCGAACGGTACGCCCGGATCGTCGCCGAACGCATCCACGAGGGCCACCGCCCGACCTGGCACACGGTCCGCCGCCAGCTGACCACCGGCTGGGAGCTCGTCACGGCCTCCGCGCTGCCGCTGCTGGTCCTGGTGGTCGCCCGCCTGGTCGGCACCCGCCTGATCACCGCGGAGATCCTGTCGCTGGCCTGCACCACGCTGCTGCTCTGCGTGAGCGGCTGGCGGATGGGCATGGGCGGCCGTCTCACCACGCTGGAGCGGGTCGTCTCCACCCTGGTGGCCGGCATGTTCGGCGTCGCCATGGTGGTCCTGAAGACACTGCTCCACTAGAAGGCACTGCTGCACTAGAAGGCACTGCTCCACTAGAGACCACTGCCGCGCTGGGTGCGGGGCACTGTCACCACGCGGCCGGTCGTCCAGGCGCCGTCCACCAGGTAACGCTCCCGGACCACGACCTCGCCCTCGTGCACGCTGATCAGGCTCCACGAACAGCCGATCTCGTGCCGGGTCCGCCGGCTGACCGAGGTGCCCGCCACCACGAAGACCGGCCCGCCCGGCGTCGGCACGCGCACGTCGGGCACGTGCGTGTGCCCGGCGAGGACCAGGTCGACCCGGGCCGCGCGGATCGCGGCGAGCAGCCGGTCCCGGCCGACCAGCCGGTCCGGCCCGGTGACCAGCGGCGGGTGGTGCAGCGCCAGCAGCCGCAGGTGGCCGGCGGGCGCGCCGCCCAGCACCCGGGTCACCAGGGCAGCCTGCCGGGCGGACACCCGCCCGTTCTTCCAGCGCCACCGCGGCATCGACTGCAACCCCAGGGCGACCAGACCCGGGACCGTGCGGTCCGGGTCCAGCTCGGCGCCCATCCAGGTCCGATAGCGATGGTACGGACGGAGCGCCCGCCGCCAGCTCAGGAGCGGGACGTCGTGGTTGCCGGTGACCGTGAGCAGCGGTCCGGGCAGCCGGTCGAGCAGATGCCGGGCCCGGCGGAACTCGTCGGTCCGGGCCCGCATCGTGCTGTCCCCGGTCACCACGGTCAGCGCCGGCCCGGCCCGTGTCACGTCGTCCGCGATGCTCTCCACGGCGGCCCGGTCGTGCGCGCCGAGGTGCAGGTCGGACAGGTGCGCCACGAGGACGGGCCGGCCGCTCACACCGCGTCGCGTTCGAGCGGGCAGGTCATGCACCGTGGTCCGCCCCGGCCACGGCCGAGCTCGCCGCCGGCGATGGTGATCACCTCGATGCCCTGGCGGCGCAGGAACGTGTTGGTGGTGACGTTGCGCTCGTACCCGACGATCACGCCGGGTTCGATCGCGAGGAAGTTGCTGCCGTCGTCCCACTGCTCCCGCTGGGCGGCGCGGACGTCCTCGGTGGTCTCCAGGATCTGCAGCTTGTCGGCGCCGACGGTCTCGGCGATCGTGTCGAACAGGTCGTCGTTGCGGACCACGCGCAGCCCGTCCGCGTCGTCGGCGGGGAGCACCGTCCAGGACCGCAGCGGGCTCCGCAGGTACGGGTAGACCACGAAGGTGGCCCGATCGACCATGGTGAGCACCGTGTCGAGGTGCGTCATCGCGGACGAGTGCGGCAGCTCGACCACGATCACCCTGGTCGCGGCGCCGGCCGCGAAGAGGCTGCGGGCCAGGTTCTCCGCCCCCATCGCGGTGGACCGCTTCCCCAGGCCGACCATCACGGCGCCACGGCCGAGCACGTGGATGTCGCCGCCCTCCAGGGTGGCCGGAGGATGCGTGCGGTCGTCACCGCCGTACCAGACGGTGAAGTCGGTGAGGGTGAACATCGGGTGGAAGCGGTAGACGGCGGCGCTGTACACCGACTCCCGGAGCCGGGCCGGCATCGCCATCGGGTTGATGCTGACACCGCCGTAGATCCAGGCCGAGCTGTCCCGCTGGAACAGGTGGTTGGGCAGCGGATCGAGCACGAAGTCGTCGGCGCCGAGCAACTCCCAACGCAGGCTGTTCACGGTGAACCCGGCCAGCTCGTGCTTGAGCACCCCGCCGATCAGGTACTCGGCCAGTTTCTCGCTCTCCGCCTGCTCGGCCAGCCGGCGCAGCGGGCCGGCCAGGGTGGGGCCGACGGTGTCCTCGGTGAGGATCCGGTCCAGCACCCAGGCCCGCGCCCGCGGGATGTCCATCACGTCGGCGAGCAGCCGGCCGAAGTAGTGCACCTTGACGCCGCGCTCGCGCAGCACCTCGGCGAAGGCGTCGTGCTCCTCGCGCGCCCGGCGGGCCCAGGGAATCCCGTCGAAGAGCAGCCCGCGGAGGTTGTCCGGGGTGAGGCGGCTCAGCTCGACACCGGGCCGGTGCAGGATCACCTGACGCAGCCGGCCGGTCTCGGAGTCCACGTGAAAGCTCATCAGGGCCCGGCCGGCTCGAAACGGCCGAGTTCGTCGTCGCCCTTCTGGATCACGCCGTAACTGGACTCGGGCACCGGCTGCCAGGCGCCCTCCAGCTCGCCGAGGGGTTCCGAGACGACCAGCCGGGTCTCGTCGGAGAGCCGGGCCAGCTGCTTGTTGTCCGGGTACAGCCGGTGCAGCGCGCTGGTCGCGGTGCTGTAGAAGAGCGACCGGCTGTGTCCCTCGGTGGAGTACCTGACACACCAGATCCGGTCACCGTCGGTGGTGGCCACTGTCATCTGCAACGGGTCCGGCACCCCGTGGGCCCGGCCGACCGACTCGACCAGTCCCGCCATCCGCTCGATCGCGGCGATCGGCCGGTCCCGCAGGCCGAACGTGAGCGCCAGGTAGAACATCACCTCGGAGTCGGTGGAGCCGACCATCGCCGGGTAGAGGTCCGGGGCGACCGCGAGGATCAGGTCCCGCTTGAGCCGGGCGAAGTCGCGGATCGAGCCGTTGTGCTGCCAGAGCCAGTTCTGGTAGCGGAACGGATGGCAGTTGGTCTGCTGCACAGCCGTGCCGGTGCTGGCCCGGATGTGCGCCAGGAAGAGCGGCGAGACCGTGGACCCGGCGATCTCGCGCAGGTTGGCGTCGCTCCACGCCGGGCCGACGCCGCGCATCAGGGCGGGCTCGGCCGGTCCGTCGACCGGGTACCAGCCGACCCCGAAGCCGTCGCCGTTCGTCGTCTCCACGCCGAGCCGGGAGTGCATGCTCTGGTCGATCAGGGAGAATCGCGGCTTGTAGAGCAGCTCTTCGAGCCGGATGGGCGTACCGGAATAGGCCAGCCAGCGGCACATGGGCATTCCTCTCACGCGACGGGCCATCAGCGTCCCGCCCGATCACCGGGCCGGGCTCACCCCGGAGGGATGACCGGGCCGGCAGCCGGTCTCCTCGAGCGCGCGGCAGAGCAGCCGGTGCACCGCGTCCGCGCCGACCAGCTCCACCGGCACCCGCCAGGACCGGGGGTGGATCAGCACCGGCCGGTTCTGCCAGCCGCCCAGCCCGCCGTGGCAGCCGATCAGGTCCTCGAACGCGGCGACCTCCTGAGACTCCGGATCCCAGCAGCTGTTGATCACCAGGTCGCCGGTGTTCGCCAGGCCGTCGTGCCGGATCAGGTCCTGGGCCGCGCGCGGGCCGTACCCGAGCAGCGGATCGAGCCCGTCGATGTGGCCGTCCCGCAGCCGGCGGCGCCCGTTGCGGCCGAGCACCACGGCGCCGTGCTCGGCGGAGCGGACCATCACCCAGCCGACGCCCGGATGCTCGACGAGGCCGTCGAGCAGCTTCGGATGCCGGTCGTCGATCTGTTCCAGGGTGACCCGGCCGGGCAGCCGGGCGAGGTAGACGAGTGACAGGTTGCCGGAGGACGCGACGACGATCTCCGGGGTGTCCGGGACGGTCTCGGGCTGCGGGGGCGGGGCTTTGTCCGTACCGGAAAGGCTCACGCGCAACGCGTGCGCCCGGCCCTCCTGCTCGTCCTCGCGGGTCGCCACCACCTCGGCGTCGGTGGTCAGTTGCCCGATCAGCTGCTCCAGGCGCAGGCCGAACCGCTGCTCGAACGTGGCGCCCTGGCTCTGCCCATGATCGGAGAGAACCACGAAGAGGTACGGCCGGGGCGCGGCCGCCGCGACCTCCTCCAGCGTGGCGAGAACGCCGTCGATGCCCTCCAGCGAGGCGAGCGACTCCGGGCGGGCCGGCCCGGCGTGGTGCGCGATCTCGTCGTAGTCCACGAAGTCGCAGTAGATCGACGGCGCGCCCTGCATCATCTGCTCGGTGATGATCGCCAGGTTGAGGTGGCGCAGCAGCACGTTGGTGGCGCCGCGCAGGAAGACGTACGAGCCGCGGCGGCGCATCCGGGGCCGCACGTCGCGCAGCCGCTGCCGGCGGGCCTGGTAGAGCTCCTTCACGATCTCGCCGACGGTGAGGATCAGGGAGCGGGTCAGGCCGTACGGGTCGATCAGGTACGCGCCGAGGTAGCGGGACGGTCCCGCCGAGCCGGCCGTGCTCATGGTCAGCAGCGACGTGCCGGCGTCACCGGAGAACACGTTGCTCACGCTCACCCCGCCGCCGGCCAGCAGGCCCCGGCCGTCGGAGCAGCGGGACTCGACGAGGGCGCTGTCCTTCGGGCGGTTCGTCACGACGAGCCGGGCGGACGATTTCTCGTACCATCGGAAAGCCGGAATCTGATCGCTCGCGCCGTGCAGCAGCCCCGCCTGGCTGGCCGGCGTCGTGGCCGGCAGCTGGGCGTGCCACTCGGTGAGCGCGTGGCTTCCGGAGCGCAACCACCGGCCGAGCGTGGGCAGGTTGCCCGCCTCGATCGCCCACCGGGCCAGCGGCGCCGACAACCCGTCGATCTGGATCATCACGACGCCGGGCGTCTCGGTGCGCGCGACGTTCTTCCGGAAGCGCCGGTTGACCCGCAGCAGATGCTGGGTGGCCGGGCCGCTCTGCCCCGCCGTGACGACCCAGAGTCCGATGCTCATCAGAGCGGCACCGAGCCAGGACGCCGCGAACGCCGACCAGAAACCGTCCACGTGCACGTCCGGCGCGAGCCAGAGCGCGCCCCAGACCAGCAGGGCCTGCGTCACCAGCCAGCCGGCCACCACACCGGCCCAGCCGACGCGGGAGAGCAGGCGGACCAGAAGCGGCCGCAGGAGCGCGCCCAGCAGACCGAGAATGATCGCCGCGCCGAGGACCGCCCAGCCGTTCTCCGCGCTGATGCCGGGCATCAGAACGACGGTGGCGCCCAGCGCCAGCGTGCTGAGGATGACGGTGACCACGATGGAGGGCATGCGCCTCAGTGTCGGCACGCTCCGCGGGCCTGACCCCATCCGTGCCGGATGATGCTCGGCCCGGCCCCGGTCGCCGACCATGACGGGGTGACCGAGCCCGATCGCAGTTTCACCCCGGGGAGCGTCCTCGCCGCGGTGCCCCGCAGGCTGCGCCCCGGAGCGGAGCTGATCCTCGGGAACCGGGCCGGCACGCTGCTGCTGCGCATCGCGAGCGAGTTGTTCCGGGTGCAGATCTTCGACCGGTCGATGACGCTCGCCGCGCAGGCCTTCACCTCGATCTTCCCGATCCTGATCATGTTCGGCGCGCTCTTCGGCCACCGGGCCCGGGACCAGCTGAACCGGGTGCTCCAGGTTCCGGACAGCAGCGCGAGGCTGATCGACGAGGCGCTCAGCGGCAGCCGCAACGGCGCGTTCGGCGTGGCCGGCAGCCTCATCGTGATCATCTCGGCGACCGGCCTGGCCCGCGCGCTGACCCGCTCCTACCGGGCGATCTGGTCGGAGCCGGGACGCCGGGGCGCGGTGGCGACCGCCTGGCAGATCGGCGCCGTGCTGATGATGGTGTTCTTCCTGGTCGCCATCCGGGTGCTCGGCTGGCTCGCCGGCATGCTGCCCGCACCGCACGTCACCGGCGTCGTGGTCACGCTGCTGAGCGACTTCGTGCTGGCCGTGGCGCTGCCCCGGATCCTGCTCGGCCCCGGCCTGCCGCGGAACCGGCTGCTGGTCTCCGCGGCGGTCTTCGGGGCGGCGATGGTCGGGGTCCGGGCGGTCGGCTCGGTCTACCTGCCCCGGGCGTTGCAGGCCAGCGCCGATCGGTACGGGACGATCGGGCTGGCCTTCACCTACATCGGCTGGCTGTACGTCATCTCGTTCTGCCTGCTGCTGTGCGCGGTCATCGGCGCCGTCCTGACCTCGCCGGCCACGTCAGAGCAGGCCCAGCTGGCGGGCTAGCACGACAGCTTCGCGGCGTCGCCCCGCGCCCAGCTTCCGGTAGATCGCGCGCATGTGCGCCTTGACCGTGTTCACCGAGATGCCCAGGTTCTCGGCGATCTCGCCGGCGGTCAGCACGGTCGGCAGGTATTGCAGGACCTCCAGCTCCCGCTCGCTCAGCGGCCCGGCGGCCGGTGTCGCGCCGGGCACCGGGACCTCGCCGGTGATCTCCCCGAGCACGGTGTCGCGGGCCGAGCCGCGGGCCTCGCTCAGCCACTGCTGCCGTTCCGCGAGGACCAGCATGCGCGGGGCGCCGAACCGGCGGAACGGCTGCCGCAGCAACTCCGGCTCGGCGTCGGCCAGGGCGCGGGACAGCGCCTCGCCGGCCCGGCCGCCGTGCCCCTGCGCGTCGGCGGCGAGCGCCGTGAGGATCCAGGCGGAGACCGCGGCCACCCGGTCCGAGCCGGCCCGGACCCGGGACAGCAGGGGCTCGGCCGAGGCCTCGTCGCCGACGTCCCGATGGGCGCGGGCCAGGCAGACCTGCTCGGCGGGGAGCAGCGCGGGGACGGGCGGGCGGTGCGCGTACCGGGTGATCACCGTGGCCGGGCGGCCGAGGTCCAGGTCGGCTTCGGACTCGGCGAGCGCCAGCAACCGGCCCAGCAGCGGGGCGTCGAAGTGCGGCCCGGCGTCGACCCGGGCGCGGTGCAGCACGGCGCGTGCTGGGAGCGGCTCCCGGCGGTCCAGCAGCAGCCGGGCCCGGACCAGGGCGACCATCATGGCGGACGCCGCCTCCGGGTTGTCGCCGACCGCGTGCAGCCCGCGGCGCAACGACTCCTCGGCCTCGGTCTCGCGGCCCCGGTCCGCCTCGATCAAGGCAAGGGTCAGGTAGGCGAGGGCGACCGGCGGCCGGGTCCGCGCGTCGATCCGCCGGGCCAGGTCGATCGCGGCCGTCGCGTGCTCGTCCGCGGTGTTCAGCGCCCCCTGCAGATGGACCAGCAGGGACAGGTGCGCCAGCGCGTCGATCTCCACGAGCGGGCTGCCGGCGGCGCGGGCGGCGGACGCGGCGGCCCAGAGGAACCGTTCGGCATGGTCGAGACGGCCGGTCCAGAGCAGACCGGCGCCCTTGTGGCCGAGCATCATGGCCCGGTACTGCAGCCGGGCCGGCACCTCGTCCCAGCGCAGCGCGGTCAGGTCCTCGAGCGCCTGCGCGGAGACCGCGACGAGCCTGGGCATGTCACCCTGGCAGCGGATCACCACGCCGCTCTCCAGGACGATCAGGGCCAGGTCGATCACCGCGCGGAACCGGGCGTCCCGACCGGTCAGCAGCATCCGGGCCCGGGCGATACGCTGCGGCACGGCGGCCATGTCACCGTCCGCGAACGCGCGCAGCGCCGCGCAGAACGCCAGCTCGGCGCTCTCGACGAGCTGCTTCACCGGGATCCGCCCGAGCACCGCCAGGAACTCCTCCCGGTCGGCCGAGGCGAAGAGCTGCAGCCCGCGGTCCACCACGAGCCGGGCCACCAGGGCCCAGTCCCCGCCGGAGGCCGCGTGATTGATCGCGGTGAGGCCGTTGCCGGTGGCGGCGTGCCACTGGGCGGCCAGCAGATGCAGCGCGTGCACCCGCTCCGGCTCGACGGTGGCGAGCTGGTGGCGCAGCGCGGATCGGAACATCCGGTGGTAGCGGAACCACCGGCCCATCCCGATCCGCTCCACGAACAGGTTCGCCTGGGCCAGCCGTTCCAGGGTCCGGTGACCGTACCGCTGCCCGGTGAGCGCCTCGGCCAGCTCGCCGCAGATCCGGTCCGGCACGCTGGTGCGCAGCAGGAACTCCCGGAAGTGCGGCGGCTGTGCGGCCAGCACCTCGCGGACCAGGTAGTCCTCGATCGCGGCGTCGGCCGAGCCGGCCGGCGCCTCCAGCCCGAGCCCCAGCCCGGCGCCCCAGCCCTCGGCGTGCCGGACCCGGTCGGCCACCTCGGCCGGGGACGGCCGGCGGCCCCGCGCGGCCAGCAGTTGCTCCGCCTCGTCCACCCGGAAGGCGAGGGCCTCGGTGCCAATCTCGGTCAGTTCGCCGGAGGCCCGCAGCCGGTGCAGCGGGACGCCCGGTTCGGTCCGGCTGATCAGCACGACCCGCAGCCGCTCGGGCAGTCGCTGCAGCATCCCGGCGAGGCCGTTCAGCACTCGCGGATCGGTCACCTCATGCAGGTCGTCCAGGATCAGGACGGTCACCGCGGGAAGGCCGGCCAGTCCGGCGAGCAGCCGGTTCGGGAAGCCGGGCTCGTCGCCGGGGAGCGGGCCCGCCTCCGGCAGTCCACTCGCGCCGGCGGTGGTCAGCGCCATGACCAGGTCCGACCAGAACGCCGCCGGCTCGTTGTGCTGGCTCTCCAGCGTGAGCCAGGCGACCGGTCCGGAGTTCGAGCGGGTGCTCGCCCACGAGGCGGCCAGGGCGGTCTTGCCCCAGCCCGGCCCGGCACAGATCACCGTGACCGGGCGGCGCACGCCCGCGTCGAGCGTCTCCGCGAGACGCGGCCGCCACAGCACTCCCCGATCGGTCCAGGGACGCGCCGACCGGACCCGCTGAGCCATCGCCACTCGCTGAGAAGGAGCATCACTCGACATATCGGGCATACCTTCACCACCCCCGATCGGCACGGTGCAAGCTCCGGCGCCCCTCCGCGACAGGGGCGCCCGCTACCGTGTCTCGTTCGCCAAGCCGTTCCGGGTCGAACGCGCCGACCAGCCGTCGGCACATCGAAAATACGAAGCGTCACCCTTCGCGCGGGTTCTATTACGATGTAGAACCCAGAGTGCGACCTAAGAAATCACGCAGAGTAACGCATCGGTGAACCGCTCACCGCAACCGAAGCACAGGCGGTACGCACGCAGCAACCCTTCGTGTCGATCGACTTTCTTGATTTGCAAGTTGCATGTTCAGCGACTGTGCCACAAATTCCCCGCCTCCCTCTCGTCCGCTACGAGTGATGTGCGCTCCCGCCTCACCGGCTCTGCTGGGTACACCGAGGAAAGGGGTTCGCACCATGTCGAGCAGTTACGCAACGGAACGCCCGGCGAACACCGGAGCGGCGCCGGACACCACCGGATGGATCGGCCTGGTGGTGTTCGCCGGGATCATGATGCTCATCCTGGGCGGCTTCCAGATGGCCGAGGGTTTCACCGCCCTGTACCGCGAAGAGGTCTACCTGGTCTCCGCGGACGGCCTCCTCTTCCAGCCCGACTACACCACCTGGGGGTGGGGACATCTGATCTTCGGTTTGATCACGACGGCGACCGGCGCGGGCGTCCTGTTGGGACAGACCTGGGCCCGGGTCACCGGCATCGTCATCGCCGGCATCGGAGCCCTGATCCACTTCTCCTTCCTGGCCGCCGCGCCGGTCTGGTGCTCCATCCTGATCTGCATGGACGTTCTGGTCATCTACGCCCTCGCCGCGCACGGGCGGGACGTCCGGCGCAAGCACTGAGGCGCCCGCACCGAGCGGTCAGATCAGGTTCATCGTCCGGGCCCGGCGCACCGCCTCGTTGCGCCGGGACGCGGAGAGCTTGCGCAGGATGCTCCGCACATGGGTCTTCACGGTGTTGACCGATACGTAGAGCGACGCCGCGATCTCCTCGGTCGGGAGCATGGCGGCCATCCCCCGCAGCACGTCCAGCTCCCGCTTGCTCAGCGCCTCCACCACCACCGGTTCGGCGGCCGCGACCGGGACCGTGGCGGCGCCGGCCGGCACCGCACCCGGCGCGGCGCCCAGCGCCGCGAGTTGCACGGCCAGCCGCTCGTCGTCGCGCAACAGCCGGCGCAACTGACCCCAGGCCTGGTGCACCGGGCGCCGATGGCTCTCCGCCCCGGCCACGCGCAGCGCCCGGCGCAGCGCTTCCCGGGCGCCGGTGGCGTCCTCGGCCTGCGCCGCGAGGACGGCCAGCAGCAGCCAGGCGTCGAGGGCCACCGGCAGCGGCGCGCCGGCGGCATCGGCGACGGTCCGGGCCACGTCGTGCGCGGTCCGCGTGTCGCCACGGCTCACCGCGAGGGTGGCCCGCACCAGCGCCACATCCGCCAGGGAGGAATCGGCGCAGCGCTCCACCAGGGCGGCGGCGTGATCCGGGTGACCGCCGGCGATCAGCAGCCGGGCCTGGCCGAGCAGCACCTCCCGGGTCAGCCACTGCGGCGCGGCACGGCCGTCGACGGCCTGCTCCGCGGACCGCAGGGTGTTCACCGCGCTCCGGAGCTCGCCGCGGGTGTGCAGGCGGCGGGCCCGGACGATCGCGTAACCGAGCATCGCGGACGTGGCCGAGGCCGGCCCGCAGAGCGGCTGGGCCAGCCGCAGATGCCGGTCGGCGGCCTCGATGTCGTAGCGCTCCAGGGCCACCCAGGCCAGCGCCACCTCGGCGATGCCCGGCCGGTGACCGCGGTCCAGCCCGGCTTCGGAGGCCAGCTCCAGGGCCTGCCGTGCGGCGTTCTCCGCCCGGCTCAGCCGCCCCCGGTACGCCTCGGCGAGCGCGAGCTGCCCGAGACAGTCGATCCGGATCGTCTCGCAGCCGGGCAGGATGCTCGCGGCCACGTCGGACAGCGCCTCCACGGCCGGCCCGACCGACCCCAGGTTGTTCAGCGCGGTGCCCTCCGCCGCCTTCAGCAGGAGCCGCAGTTCCGGGTGGCGGGCCAGGCGCTCGGGCGGCGCCACCGCCAGGAACGTCTCGGCGACGGCGACCAGCTCGCCGACCCGCTCCGGCTCGGGCCCACCGGTGAGGATCAGGATCTGCACCAGGAAGCCGGTCAGGGTGAGCCCGTCACCGCAGGTGCTCCCGTTGACGGCGAGCAGTTTCCCGGCGTACGCCAGAAGCTCTGCCGCCCGGTCCGGTCGCCGGTCGCCGTAGGCGATCGCGGCCTGGACCATCACCGCCTCCGGCAGCTCCACGTGCCCCGGCATGGTGGCGAAGAGCCCACCGAGCCGGCCGGCGCTGCCCTCGATCACCAGGCGGCCCACCGCGTAGTCCTCGACCACCATGGCCGCCGCCGACGCCCAGTCGCCGGCCTGCGCCGCGTGCCCGACCGCTTCCACCAGCCGGCCCTGCTCGGCGAGCCAGGCCGCCGCCCGGATGTGCAGGGTCGGCACCTCGTCCGGCTCGGACCAGGCCAGTTGCGCGCGCAGCAGCTCGGCGAAGAGCCGGTGGTACCGGTACAGCCCGGAACCCTCGGCGACCGGCTGGATGAACGCGTTCTCCTTGGTCAGCGTGGAGAGCAGCCGGCTCGCGTCGGTGCGGTCGGTGACCGCCGCCGCGAGCTCCGGGGTGAACGTGTCCAGCACGCTGGTCTCCAGCAGGAAGCGCCGCACCTCCGGCGTCTGCAACCGCAGCACCTCACCGATGAAGTACTCGGCGATGGTCGACTCGTCCCCCGAAATCGTGTCGACCATCCGCTTGGCGTCCGGGCTGCGCTGCAGCGCACAGGCACAGAGCCGGATCCCCGCGGTCCAGCCCTCGGTGTGCTCCAGCAGCCGGCTGATCTCCGCCGGGCCGAGATCGACTCCGTGCGACGCCATCAGCTCGGCGGTCTCGGCGGCGCTGAACGCCAGGTCCGCCGTGCGCAGCTCGCGGAGCTGCCCGGAGAGACGGTAGCGGTAGAGCGGCAGCGGCGGGTCCCACCGGCCGGCCAGCACCACCCGCAGCTGCCGCACGTGGCCGAGCAGGAAGTCCAGGCTGGTGGCCCAGTCCCGGCCGGGCAGCTGGGAGACGCCGTCGAGGATCAGAACCACCGGGGTGGGCTGCTCGTCGATCGCCGCGGCGAGCCGGCCGAGAGCGGCCCGGCCCGCCGTACCCCCCGGCACGGCGGGAACGGCCACCCCCGCCCGGCGCAAACCCTCCATCACGTACGTCCAGAACGCCGGAAGGTCATCGTCACCGGCTTCCACGCTGATCCAGGCGATCGGCCAGTCCACCGGATCGCTGTCCACCCAGGAGGCCAGCAGCTGCGTCTTGCCGCTGCCGGCCAACCCGGTGACGAGCGTGACCGGACCCTGCACGCCCTCGGTCACCCGGGCCAGCAGAGCGGGACGCGCCACCATGAACGGCGGTACCACCGGCACCGCGAACTTGGAGTCGAGTAACGAATCATCCGCGTCTAGACCCGGCACGCCGGGCAGATCCGCGATCAGTTCAGTGGACACGTCTTGTACCTCCGAGAGCCGACCCCATTCGATCTCGGATACAGACTCGTCCGGGTGAACTCACCCGCGCATCGTCCGGATCGGATAATCGTGACCCTCGGTGCCCCGCCCGCTACTCCACGGTCAGATCGCTACTCCACGGTCGAATCGCTACTCCACGGTCAGGACGTGCGCTCCCCACGCCGGCAGATCGACGAAGAGGCCGCTCCGGGCGAGCTCGTCCCCGCCGCGCTCGAAGACCCGCCCGTCCAGCCGGTTCGTGAGCCGCCAGGCCTGCCCGGCGAGGGCGGGGAAGGGCAGCACGACCCGGCCCTGTGCGTCGTGCGCGCCAAAATTGATCACGATGATGTGCCCGGGGCGGTCACCGTCGTACCACGCCCAGGCCAGCAGGTCCCGGCTCGTCGGGTTGTCGGCCCAGCCGTGGCAGTCGAGCAGCCGCCAGTCGCCCGTGCGGATCGGCGCGGCCAGCTCGAGCAGGCGGTGGTAGAACTCCCGCAGATCGAGGTCGGCCAGCTCGTCGCGGTACCGGGCCAGAAACACCGGCAGGTGTGCCCGGCGGCCCTCGAACTGCCCGTCGTGCCAGAGGATCGCCCCCGGCAGCGTCGCCACCGCGATCGCCGCGGCCCGGCCACGGCCGTCCGGCATGGTGGTGGCGGCCCGCGGCTCGTCGTGGTTCTCCAGGAACCGGATCAGCCGGTCCTGGAAGTCCCGGCCGGCCGTGAGGTGCTTGCGGACCGCGTCGGCGTCCTCGTGCACGAGCCGGTCGTAGAGCCGCTTGTCGTAACAGAAGTCGAACCCCTGCTGCTGCAGCGTCCACTCCATGTCCCAGTAGGCCTCGGCGATCAGCACCAGGTCCGGGTTGACCGCGCGGACCCGCTCGACGATCGCCGGCCAGAACTCCCGCTCCGGCGCCGGACCGGCGTACCGCCCCCAGGTCCGCGCGAAGATCTCGTTGGTGAGCAGCATCGCCATGTCACAGCGGACACCGTCGCACTGCTCGCCGATGCCGATCAGCGCCGACGCGGTCGCCTCCCGCAGGCCGGGGTCGAACGCGTTCAGCTGCGCCACGTCCGGCCACGGCGGGAAGTACGGGTCCCGGCCGTGCGCGAGCACACGCCCGCCGGCCGGGAACCAGCCCGCCGGGTCGGCGGCCAGATCCTCCGGTGTGCCCTGGATGAACCACTCCGGGTGCTGGACCGTCGCCGGGTGGTCCGGGGCGGTGTGGTTCGGCACGTAGTCGAGGACCAGCCGCAACCCGCGCCGGTTCAGCTCGGCCCGCGCCGCGGCCAGCCCGTCCCGGCCGCCGAGCCGGTCGTCGACCCGGTACCGGCGCACGCAGTACGGCGAGCCGACCACGTCCGCCGGGGTGAAGTCGGGCAGCGCCTCGTGGAACGCCACCTGCAGCTTCTCGTTCGCGTGGGCCAGGGCCAGGCCGGCCGGGCTGCGCTCCCAGACGCCCATCAGCCAGACCGCGTCCAGCCCGGTCGCGGCCACCTCGTCCCAGATCTCGCCCGGCACGTCGGCAAGCGTGACGGGACGGCCCAGCCGCCGGCTCAGACCGGTCAGCCAGGGCCACGTGTCGATCTCGTAGATCGCCGGGGCGTCCGGCCACCCGCTCATCGTCGTTCCTCCGTGTCGATCACCGGGAGCGCGTGCAGCATCCCGGCCATACCCTGGTCCAGCAGTTCCGTCCCGGCCAGCCCGGCGAACATGTTGGAGAAGACCGCGACCAGCCCGGTCCAGCCGGTCTGGTGCGACGCGCCGAGACCCGCGCCGTCGTCCCCGTGGAAGTACTCGTTGAACAGGATCAGATCGCGCCAGTGCTCGGTGGCGAAGACCTTCTGGCCACCGTAACAGGGCCGTCGGCCGTCAGCGGAGGGCAGGAAGATCCGGGTCTGCCGGTCGGAGATCTCCCGGGCCACCTCGAACAGGTTCATCCGCACGCCCGAGCCGGTCGGGCACTCGACAGTGAAGTCGTCGCCGTACCCGAGGTAGAGGTTGAGCAGGGCCCGGATCATCAGGGCGTTGGCGGGCATCCAGATCGGCCCCCGCCAGTTCGAGTTGCCGCCGAACATCCCGCTGAGCGACTCGGCCGGCTGGTAGTCGACCGCGTACGTCTGATCGCCCACCCGGAACTCGAACGGGTGCTCGGCGTGGTGCCGGGAGACCGACCGGATCCCGTACGGGCTGAGGAACTCGTTCTCGTCGAGCAGCCGGGACAGGATCCGGCGCAGCTTGTTCTCCTCGAAGAGCGCGAGCAGGCGCTTGCCCTGCCGGCCCTCCCGCCGTCCGGTGGACACCACCGAGCTCACGCTCGGGTGCCGGTTCACGAAGTCCTGGATCCCCTCCATCAGCTGCGGATGACGGTCCACCAGCGCCGGGTCGTAGACGGTGGCCGCGGCGAGCGGCAGCAGGCCGACGAGCGAGCGCACCCGCAGGCGCTGCGAGGTGCCGTCCGGCAGCCGGAGCAGGTCGTAGAAGAAGCCGTCCTCCTCGTCCCACATGGTCGCGCTGCCGGTCTCGTGGTTCACCGCCACCGCGATCCAGGCGAAGTGCTCGAAGTACGCCTGCGCCTGCTCGACGTAGACCGGGTCCTTGATCGACAACTCCAGGGCGATGGTCAGCATGCTCTGGCAGTACAACGCCATCCACGCGGTGCCGTCGGCCTGGTCCAGGTGTCCCCCGGTGGGCAGCGGCGCGCTGCGGTCGAACACGCCGATGTTGTCCAGGCCGAGGAAGCCGCCCTGGAAGATGTTGTTGCCGTCGGCGTCCTTGCGGTTCACCCACCAGCTGAAGTTTCTCGACAGCTTGTGGAAGATCGCCTCCAGCCAGTCGTGGTCGCCCTCGCCGTTGCGGGCCTTGTCGAGCTCGTAGACCAGGTGCGTGGCCCAGGCGTGCACCGGCGGGTTCACATCGCTGAAGTTCCACTCGTACGCCGGGATCTGCCCGCTCGGGTGCAGGTACCGCCGGCTGAGCAGCAACTCGAGCTGCTGCTTGGCGAAACCGAGGTCCACCAGGCTCAGGGCGATCGTGTGGAAGGCCAGGTCCCAGGCGGCGAACCAGGGGTACTCCCACTTGTCCGGCATCGAGATCACGTCGTGGCAGATCATGTGGAACCAGTCGCCGTTGCGCAGGTCGCGGGCCTGCAACGGGTCCCGGCCGTGCTCGGTGAGCCAGCGTTCCACGTCGTAGCCGAAGTACTGCTTGCTCCAGAGCATCCCGGCGACCGCCTGGCGGGACACCTGCCGCTCGGCGTCGCCGAGGGTGGGCGCGAGGCAGGTGGCGTAGAACTCGTCCGCCTCGGCGATCCGCTGGTCGAACACCTCCGCCCCGATCTCCGTGGCCGGGGAGTCGCCGAACCGCAGCAGCACCGTCTCGGCGCCACCGGCCGGCACCCGCAGGTCGATGTCGAAGGCCGCCTTGGTCCCCGTCTCGGCCGGGTTCACCGCGTCCTTGTCGCCGCCGACGACGTACCGGTGGAAGGCGTCCTTGCGATAGGGCCCGTCGCTCTCGTTCTCGGTGAAGAGCGACTGATGATCACCGAGCACGGAGAACCACCGGGTGCCGATCCGCTCGTGCGAGGCCTCGATCGCCGACCGGCCGGCGGCCCGCAGGCTCGGGCGCTGGCCACCCGTCTCCCACGACCACGTGTTGCGGAACCAGATCGTCGGCAGCAGGCGCAGGCTCGCCTCCTCCGGCCCCCGGTTGTGCACGGTGATCCGGGCCAGGATCTCCTCCGGCCCGGCCTTCGCGTACTCCACGACCACGTCGAAGTAGCGGTCCTCGGCGAAGATCCCGGTGTCCAGCAGCTCGTACTCGAAGTCGTCGCGGCCCCGGGCCCGGTTGGTGGCGACCAGGTCGTTGTAGGGGAACTCCCGCTGCGGGTACTTGTAGACCATCTTCTGGTACGAGTGGGTCGGCGTCGCGTCGACGTAGAACCAGTACTCCTTGACGTCCTCGCCGCGGTTGCCCTCGCTGTTGGTCAGCCCGAAGTACCGCTCCTTGAGGATCGGGTCGCGGCCGTTCCACATCGCCAGCGCGATGCAGACCGACTGCTCGTCGTCGCAGAACCCGGCGATGCCGTCCTCACCCCACCGGTACGCGCGGGAACGCGCCTCGTCGTGGCTGAGGAAGTGCCAGGCGTCCTGGTCCTTGCTGTAGTCCTCGCGGACCGTGCCCCACTGCCGCTCGCTGAGGTACGGCCCCCAGCGCCGCCAGGGGACGTCCGCGTGGTCGGCGTCGTGCAGGCGCCGCTGTTCGGCGCCGGAAGAACCGGAGAAACCGGAAGAAGAGGTGGCCATGCCTCCACCGTCGGCGCGTTGCTAGGTGGCGGGTTCCTCCGGGAGGGATGAAATCATGCGGTACGCGGCCACCGCCTCCTCGATCGTCGGGTAGAAGTGCGCCGGATCGATCGTGCGGGTCAGCCCGTACCTGTCAATCTTGGAACGGACCGGGCTCTTCATCTCCGCGAAGACCAGCGAGATCCCGGCCGCGTTCAGCTCCTCGTCGAGGTCCTCCAGCATGTCGGCGGCGGTGGTGTCGACGTCGGTGATCGGCTCGGCGGCCACCAGGATCCACCGCGGCGCCGGGTCGGCGTATGCCAGATGCCGGATCTCCTCGCGGAACGTCCGGGCGTTCGCGAAGATCAGCGGCGCGTCGAACCGGAACATCACCAGACCCGGGATCCGCTCGCCGCCGGGGTACTCGCGCAGGTCGTGGTACCCGTCCACACCCTCGGCCCGGCCCAGCACCGCCTGGTACGGCCACCACACCCGGCGGAACACGTTGAGCACCGAGAGCGCCACCGCGACAGCGATGCCGGGCAGCACACCGAGCAGCGCGACGCCGAGGAACGCGGCGACCGCCAGACCGAACTCGACGCGCCGCTGCCGCCACAGCCGGCGCAGCCCGGCCAGGTCGGCCAGTGACAGCGAGGCCGCGATCACCACGGCGGCCAGCATCGGCTGCGGCAGGTCCTTCAGCAGGTCCGGCGCGAACACCAGCATTAGTGTGATCGCGCCCGCGCCGACCACGCCGGTGAGCTGGCTGCGGGCGCCCGCGGTGAACGCCACAGCGGTCCGCGAGCCGCTGGTGCTGACCGGGAAGCCCTGGAAGAGCCCGGCCGCCAGGTTCGCCGTGCCGATGCCGATCATCTCCTGGTTGCCCCGCACCTCCTGGCCGGTGCGCTCGGCGAACGCCGAGGCCGTGGAGATGGTGTCGGTCACCGAGACCAGCGTGATGCCGAGCGCGCCGGCCGCGAGCAGGCCCAGGTCCGACCAGGACACGGTCGGGACGGTGAACGGCGGGAAGCCCTGCGGCAGCGGGCCGACCACGTCGACGCCGTCGTCGGAGAGGCCGAGGACGGTGACCGCGAGGATCCCGCCGACCACGGCGATGAGGATGCCCGGGATCTTCGGCAGGAAGCGCTGCAGCAGCAGGATCACCAGCAGGCCGCCGGCGCCGACAGCGAGGGACGCGGGCACCGTCTCGCCGGACGCGACCCCGCGGACGAACCCGGTGGCCTCCTCGATCAGCCCGTCAGCGTCCACCGAGAAGCCGAACAGCTTCGGCAGCTGGCCGATCAGGATGGTGAGCGCCAGGCCGTTGACGTAGCCGAGCTGGGTGGGATGCGACAGCAGATCGGCGATGAAGCCCAGCTTCAGCACGCCCGCCGCGGTCATGAAGAGGCCGACCAGCAGGCCGAGCATCGAGGCGAGCGCGACCGCCTTGGCCGGGTCCCCGTCCGAGGCGACGATCGGCAGGATCACCGCGGCGATCATCGGGCCGAGCGAGGAGTCCGGTCCGAGCACCAGGACGCGGGACGGGCCGAAGACCGCGTACCCGAGCAGGCAGAGGACCGAGGTGTAGAGCCCGGTGATCGCGGGCAGGCCGGCCAGCTCGGCGTACGCCATGCCCTGCGGGACCAGCAGCGTGGTCAGCACGATGCCGGCGATCACGTCCTTCGGCAGCCACGCCGGCCGATAGGTGGAAACGGCCTTCAGACCCGGAATCCAGTCCGCCGCTGCCATGTGCGCTCCTGACACGAGGGACGCCGCCCGGTCCCCCGGGCGGCGTCCGGCCATGATCGAAGATTACTGCTGAACACCGCCGTGCAGGGCCTCCTGCAGGTCGGCCTCGGCCTGCTTGGACAGCGACGACTTGATCACCGTGCCGCCGTACTTGCTCAGCGCCTCGACCGCCTTGTCCGGGGTGACCGCCTCGACCACGAGGAACAGCGCGGACGTGCCCGGCTGCAACTCATCGCGGATCCGGTCCTGGAACTCCTTGCTGATCGCGTTCTTGGTGAGCTTGCCGGTCAGCGCGCCGAGGCCGGCGCCGATCGCCATGCCGAGAACCGGGATGAAGAAGAGCATCCCGAACAGCAGACCCCAGAACATGCCCCAGGTCGTGCCACCGCCCACGGCGTGATGGTTCGTCGTGACGTGGAACTTGCCCTCACGGTCCCGGATGATCACGGCGATCGCGTCCGGCTGGATGATCAGGTCCTTGGACAGGCGGTCGGCTTCCAGCGACGCCGCCGTCGCCGTGGTCTCGTCGGGATACCCGATGGCGACCAGAGTTGACATGGATCTCTCCTCTTCTGCTATGCCGCCGCAGAGCGGTCTCGCGCTGTGCCGCCGCGGCGCGGCACGGCGTCTGCGATCAGTGAGCCACGGCGGGCATCGGCTTCCCTCATTCCGCACGGATGACTTCCGCGCCGGCGCGGACGCCGGCGGCCGACACCCCCGGGCAGGCCGCGGGCCGTTCATCCCCGGCGGGGGAGGCATCGGTACGGGGATCTCGGCCACCGTCGGTACTCCGGTACCGGCACGACGAAGGAGCAGGTGATGGCTGAGCACTACGAGATCCGGATACGCGGCTTCCTGGGCCCGCTGTTGCGGAAGGCCTTCGGTGACCTGCGCTGCCGCACCCTGCCGGCGCAGAGCACGATCCGCGGCCGGCTCTCCGACAGCGACCTGGAACGGCTGCTCACCAGCCTGGACCGGTCCGGCCTCGACCTGGTCTGCCTGAGCCGTGTCACCCCCGGTTCATTCGCCACGGATGGCGTGCCCGCCGGTCACTCCGGAACACGATCAGGACTCAGCCGGAATCCCTCTGACTAGGAGATGAGCATGACGGACACAGAGTCCAAACGGTCGTACGACGACCCGCCGCCTCAGCCTGCCCGCCGGCCACAGCCCACCGGCTGGGTCGGGATGGTGGTATTCGCCGGCGTCATGCTGTTGATGCTCGGCGGTTTCCAGATCGTGGAGGGGCTCGTAGCGCTCTTCCGGGACGACTTCTACGTGACGACCGACGCCGGTCTGATCATCCCGATGGACTTCAGCGCCTGGGGCTGGACGCACCTGATCATCGGCGCGATCACCCTCGGCACCGGGTTCGGCCTGCTCTTCGGACAGACCTGGGCCCGCGTGGTCGGCGTGATCATCGCGGTGTTCAGCGCACTGGCGAACCTGGCGTTCCTTCCCGCGTACCCGATCTGGTCCACCATCGTGATCGCCCTCGACGTGCTGGTCATCTACGCGCTCACCGTGCACGGCCGTGAGGTCAGGTACTGACGCCCGCCCGGGCGGGGCTCTCCTCACCCAGGAGGTCCTGCCCCGTGGCGTCATCGTCCTGCTCGGAACCGCCGGCCTGGTCGTCGTGGTGGCCGGGATGCGTGGTGTCGCCGACCTGATCGGCCCGGTCTTCCTGGCGCTGATGCTGACCGTGACGGTCAGCCCGATCACCGCCTGGCTCCGGGGGCACGGCGCGCCGGCCTGGCTGGCGATCCTCGCCATGATCTTCACGGTCTACCTGATCCTGTTCGCCCTGGGCGCGGCCCTGGCCGTCTCGGTGGCCCAGCTGATCGACCTGATGCCGCAGTACGCCACCCAGTTCGCCGATCTGCGCGACGGCCTGGTGCAGAGTCTCAGCGGGCTGGGGATCAGCACGGCGCAACTGCAGAACGTGGTGTCCGGCGCCGACCCGAGCGCCGTCGTCAGCCTGATCGAGGGCCTGCTCGGCAGCCTCGTCGGCACCCTGTCGAGCGCGCTCTTCCTGCTCGCGACCCTGCTCTTCATGTGCCTCGACGCCGTGTCGTTCCCGGCCAGGCTGCACGCCACGATGGAGGAGCGCCCGCAGGTCGTCGAGGCGTTCCGCTCGTTCGCCCAGGGCACCCGGCGGTACCTGTGGGTCTCCACGGTCTTCGGCCTGATCGTCGCGGTCATCGACACCCTGGCGCTGTGGGCCCTGGGTGTGCCGCTGCCGCTGCTCTGGGGCCTGCTCTCGTTCATCACCAACTACATCCCCAACATCGGCTTCGTGGTCGGGCTGGTCCCGCCGGCCCTCCTCGGCCTCCTGCAGGGCGGCCCGGAGCTGATGCTGGCCGTGATCGCGCTCTACTGCGTGATCAACTTCGTCATCCAGTCGGTGATCCAGCCGAAGATCGTCGGCAACGCGGTCGGGCTCACCGCCACGGTGTCCTTCCTGTCCCTGATCTTCTGGGCCTGGGTTCTGGGCGGCCTCGGCGCCCTGCTGGCGATCCCGCTGACCCTGCTGGCCAAGGGCATGCTCATCGACATCGACCCGGCCACCCGCTGGGTGAACGTCCTGCTCTCCAGCGAAAAACCGCACTCGTCCGATCCCGCGAGGAGCACGTCATGACCACGTTCACGGTATGGAAGTTCGACGACCCCGGCCGCGCCGAGCAGATGTCCCGGATCCTGCACGACGCCGCCGCCGACGGCCTCGTGAAGGTCGTCGACTACACGGTCGTCACCTGGCCGAAAGGCGCCGAGAAACCGGAGACCCACCACGAGCACTCGAACATGGCCCGGCACGTCGGCTGGGGCGCGTTCTGGGGCATCGTGCTCGGCGGCCTCTTCCTGGTGCCGGTCGTCGGCGGCGTGCTGGGCGCCGGCATCGGCGCGCTGGACAAGTCGCTGCAGGGCACCGGCATCGGCCGCGCGGAACTGGAACGCATCCGCACCCAGATCACCGAGGGGACGTCCGCGCTCTTCGTGGTCACCTCCGACGGCAACCTCGACCGGCTCGGTGAGCGCTTCCACGGCCTGCACAGCAAGCTGATCGCCACCAACCTGACGGAGGGCGAGGAGGAGATCCTGCTCGAGACGTTCGGGGATCACACGCGATGACCCGTACCCCCGAAAATCGCAACCCGGCGGCGCGCGCGGCAGCGGGCCGCGCCGCCCGGAAGCTCGCGCCGCTCAAGGCGCACGCCGGGTGGAGCGCCGACGGCGGCCGGGCGGACCCGGTCGCGCTGCTCACCGCGGAGGAGGAGGACCGGCTCCCGGAACTGCTGCCGATCCGGCACGCCCGGATGGCGGCGTCACCGCTGGCGTTCCTGCGCGGCACGGCCGGGGTGATGGCCGCCGACCTCGCCGCCGCGCCGCACTCCGGGCTGATCACCCAGCTCTGCGGTGACGCCCACCTGTTCAACTTCGGCCTGTACGCGTCACCCGAGCGCCGTCTCGTCTTCGACCTCAACGACTTCGACGAGACCTACCCCGGCCCCTTCGAATGGGACGTGAAACGGCTTGTCACAAGCCTCGCGATGGCCGGCCGGGCGAACGGCTTCCGCCGCCGGGACCGGGCCGCGGCGGTACGGTACGCGGCCCGCCGCTACCGGGAGGCGATGGCCGAGTTCGCCGCGATGCGCGAACTGGACCTCTGGTACGCCCGCGCCGACGTGGACGAGCTGCAGGTCCAGTTCGGCGCCGAGCTCGGCAAGAGCCGCCTGGCCCGGGTCACCAGGGCCGGCGCGAAGGCTCGCGCCCGGAACAGCCTGCAGGCCTACCGCAAACTGACGGCGGTGGTGGACGGCGAGCGCCGGATCGTCGCCGACCCGCCGCTGCTGGTCCCGGTCCAGGACCTGGTCCCGGACGTGGCCCGCAAGCAGTTGGAGAGCCAGATCCGGGTCCTGCTCGACGGGTACCGGGACAGCCTCGCCGAGGACCGGCGGCGGCTGTTCGACGCGTTCGAGTTCGTCGACCTGGCCCGCAAGGTGGTCGGCGTGGGCAGCGTCGGAACCCGCTGCTGGATCGTGCTGCTGACCGGCCGGGACGACGAGGACCCGCTGCTGCTGCAGGTGAAGGAGGCCGGCCGCTCGGTCCTCGACCGGGACGCCGCGCCGCCCGAGCAGCCGCAGGGCCGCCGGGTGGTCACCGGTCAGCGGCTCATGCAGGCCGCCAGCGACATCTTCCTCGGCTGGCACACCGCCGAGGGCTTCGACGGCCGGACCCGCGACTTCTACGTGCGCCAGCTGCGCGACTGGAAGGGCGGCGCGGTGGTCGAGGAGATGGACGCGACCGGGATGCGGGTCTACGGCGGGCTCTGCGCGTGGACGCTGGCGCGGGCACACGCCCGCTGCGGCGACCGGATCGCGATCGCGGCGTACCTGGGTTCGAGCCCGAAGTTCGACGAGGCGCTGGTGGAGTTCGCCGAGCTCTACGCCGACCAGGCGGAACGCGACCACGCCGCCTTCGCGGGGGCGGTCGAGCGGGGTGAGCTGTCCAGCCAGCCCGGCATCTGATCGTCGCGCCGCCCTCCCTTATCGTCGCGCCGCCCTCCCTTATCGTCGCGCCGCCTTCCCTTGGGGAGGTGGCGCGTCTCCGCGTGCCTGCCCCGCGTGCCCCACCTGCGTGCCCACCCCGCGTGCCCCACCTGCGTGCCCCACCTGCGTGCCCACCCCGCGTGCCCCACCCCGCGCGCGGAGTTCCGGCACGCTGCGACACCTGAACTCCACACGCAGGTAGCGTTATCGCGGAGCGTGTGAAGTTCGGGCGGCCGAGCCGTAGCGCAGGCAGGTTGTTCGGCCGGATGACATGCGCCAGCTACGGCTCGCGCGCGCCGGCCGTAGCACAAACATGTGATCACGCCCGGATAGCATGCGCCCCCTACGGCTCGCGCCACCCGGCCGTAGCACAAACATGTGATCACGCCCGGATAGCATGCGCCCCCTACGGCTCGCGCCACCCGGCCGTAGCGCAGGCAGGTATCCGGCTCGATGACCTGCGCCAGCTACGGCTCGCGGAGGGCGACGAACGCGGCCAACCTGCGCCAGCTACGGCTCGCCGAGGGCGACGAACGCCTTACCTGCGTGGACTACGGCTCGCGAGGAGACGGGCGTGCGGAGGTTGACCGGCCCGCGCGCTCCGCACCCCCACTCCACACGCTCAACGGGGGGGTCAGCCGACGATCACCTCGGCGGAACCCTCCGTGCGGCGGGCCAGCAGGGTCACCCCTGCCTCGAACACCACGAGCAGGATCACGATCACGAACAGCCCGGTCCACGACGACCAGATCAGCGCCGCCAGCACTGCCACGATCACGCCGCCGATCCGGATCGGGTCGAGATTGCGGGCCGCGAAGCCCGGCCCGTGCGCCGTCACCGCACGCCCGCCGACGGCCACGCCGCGCCAGGCGGCCACCGCGCCGCGCCGGGTCTGGCCGCGCAGCCACCGGGGGAACCGGCCGGGCCCGGCCAGGTACCCGATCAGCGCGAGCAGCACGCCGATCACGATCAGCTGGACGCCGCGTTCGCGCAGCACGCTGAAGACCGTGGTGACGGTGGCGTCGACGCCGTCCCGGTAGACGCCCTCGGGGACGGCCTCCAGGATCTCCCGGCGGACGGCACGCAGCACCACTGTGACGGCGACCGCGGCGATCACCAGCCAGACGCCGAGTTGCACCATGGTGCGCCGGCGGCGGGGCGAGATCGCGAAGGCCGCGAGCACCAGCAGAACGGTCAGCACGACAAATCCCACTAAATACCGTTTAGCCGCGACCACTGCCTGCTGGGCCTCGTACAACTGCCCCGCATCGTAGACAGTGAACTGCGCGAAGTTCGGCGGCAGCGTGACACCCACCGCCTCCTCGATCCGCAGCCGCAGATTCGGCGGGATCTCCCCGCTGCTCAGATCCGGCAGCGTGATCTGCTTGCCGAACATCGTGGGCAGCTGCGCGCTCAGCTCCCGCAACACCTGGTTGATCAGCGGCAGCAGGTCGATCTGGACGCTGTCCGAGGTGGTCGTGATCACCTCCGAGCGTCCCTCCAGGACGGCCAGGGCCCGCTGGTGCAGCTGCTGGTTGAGCGACACCCAGATGGTCTGGAACCGGTCGCTCGCCAGCACCGTCCGTACCGTCTTGTGCACCTGCTCGCGCAGCTGCCCGGCGATCGGCCCGGCCACGAACGCGGCCTGCGGCGGCAGCACGTCCCGCAGCCGCTGCTGCACGTCGACGACAGCGAACAGCTCGGTCGTGGCGTACTCGGCGACGGCCGCGTTGATCCGCGGGTCCTCCGGCAGCGGCGCGACGGTCGCCACCCAGCGGTCCGTGTTCAGCGTGGTGCGCGCCGCCCACAGCCCCACCACGCTCGTCACCAGGCAGAACGCCGCCAGCACGACGAGCACTGCGGCGAGGCCCGAGCGGATGGACCGGGCCACCGGCCGCCGCCGGGGGCGTGCGTCCAATTGGGCGCGCAACGCGGCCACTTCCGCTTGGAGACGCGCGACCTCCAGATCATCCGGTACGGAAGAAGCTCCCTCGACCGCAGCCGAAGCCGTCCCCGAGCGCTCCGGTTCGTCCGGCTCGTCCGGACCTGCGAGGTAGGACTCACCAGCCGGGATCGTCATCTGACCCTCCTCGAGTCGCCCGCGGCAGGACTCGCCGACGGCACAGCGCCGACCCTCCCCGACGGGTGCGCCGGCCACCTCACCCGCCGCGGATGAACCCCGAAGTGGCACTCAGTTCATCCGCGGCGGGTGAGCCTGCCCGGCGCGGAGTCGAGCACGCTGAGGCAAGCGCCTGCGCCGTGGAGGTCACGCACATCCCGGGAGCGCCGGGACACGGCCGGATCCGGACCGGAACGACGATCTGAGGAGACTGTTGATGCCAGACGAACTACAGGACATGGGTCCGATCGACTACCTGTGTTTGGAGTTCCCGGACGGGAGCCTGAAAGGAACCGCCTTCCCGCTGCTGCTCGACCTGGTGGACCGGCACATCATCCGGGTGCTCGACCTCGCGTTCGTCCGCAAGAACCTGGACGGCACGGTGACCGCCATGGAGGGCCGCGACCTCGACCTCGAGGAGCTCGGGGCGTTCCACGGGGCAGCGTCCGGCATGCTCGGCGGCGACGACCTGCGCGAGGCCGGCGAGGTGCTGACGGCCGGCTCGGCCGCGGTGATCCTGGTCTACGAGAACACCTGGGCGGCGCCGCTCGCGATCACCCTGCGGCGCAACGGCGCGCAGTTGGTGGCCGGCGGCCGGATCCCGGTGCAGGCTCTGCTCGCCGCCCTGGACGAGACCGAGACGGCGTTCGTCCCGGCCGTCTCCCAGCTGGGCGGGCGGTGATCGACATGCCTGGTCTGCTGAGGGGTATGGCCCGCACCGCCGTGGTCGCGGGCACCGCGACAGCCGTTTCCAACCGTGTCTCCCGCCGCCAGGCCGGCCGCTGGTCCCGGCAGGCCGAGGAGGAGGACATGCGCCAGCAGTACGAGGAGCAGCCGCAGCAGCCGCAGTACGCGCCGCAACCGCAGTACGCGCCGCCGCCCGCCCCTGCGCCGGACCCGATGGCCGTGAAGATCGAGCAGCTGCAGAAGCTCGGCGAGCTCAAGACCCAGGGTGTGCTGACCGACGCCGAGTTCGACGCGCAGAAGGCCCGCATCCTCAATCAATAGGGAACCGGTCTCGCGCCGGCCGTCGCAGCGCATGCCCGCGCGGCGGCCGGCGCGTCCGCGTGCCCGTGCCCGTGCCCGTGTCCGTGTCCAGCGTGCGATCCGGCCCATCGGGGTGGCATCGGCTCGCACCGGAACGCAGGTCCCGGATCACCGTGGTCCTCGCCAGCTTGTCGTGCAGGCCCTGGTGCCGGCGGTCCACCAGCAGCCAGAGCGCGATGATCGGGAGATAGGCCAGAAGCAGGCCCCGGACCACCGCGGACACCCAGCCGATCGGCCGGCCGTCGACCCGGACCACCCGCAGGCCGAGCAGGGCCATGCCCGGCGTGCACCCGGCCAGCAGCCAGAACAGCGCGCAGTACATCGCCATGAACGCCGGCAACAGGATCAGGTAGGACGAGACGACGACCTGGCCGAGCTGACGCGCCTCCGCGCCGATCACCGACGCGACCATCGAGAACACGGTGGCCGACCCGCCGGCCAGCAGGGCGATGAGGAACGCGTCGGCCGCGTACGCCATCGACCGGCTGACCACCCCGCCGTAACCGTTCACGACGACTCGGGGCCGCCCCGGCGGGTCATCCGCAGGGTGAGCCGATCCACCGCCGCGTCACCGGCCGCAGCGCCGCTGCGCACCCGGCCGACCATCTCGCCGACCACGGTGTCGCGCTGACTGCGGACCAGGCCCTGTATCCGATCCGGCTCCTTCTCCAGCATCCCGAGCATCCGGTCCGCCTGGACCTCGACGATGCGGTTCACCAGCGAGGACGTGGCGATCGCGGTCATCGCGGCGTCGATCGCGCCGGTCACCGCGCCCTGTCCGCGCTGCCGTTCCGCCGCGCCTCGCCGGCGCAACCTCTCCAGCTTCTCCCGGATCTCGTCGGCGTGCGGCTGCAGGTTCACCTGAAGGTTCGACTGCAGGGTCTGGCGCGGCGTGGCGGCCCGGAACCGTTCCACCACCTCGGCGGTGCTCTCCCGGGCACGGATCGCGGCGCCGAGCGCGACGTCGCCGAAGCGCAGCAGTCCCAGCATGCTCATCGCGAACCCCTCACTCCGGTCTTGCGACCCGGGACTGCCGCGCGGATCTCCGGGCGGATGGTCGTGCTCCTCATCGGTCGCGCCCCTCAGCGATACTGCTGCGGGTAGGGACGCGGCGCCTGGCGGGGCGGGATCAGGATGGTCGCCGACCGGGCCACCCCGGAGATCAGCGAGCCGATCGCCACACCGAGCACCAGGTTGAGCCCGGCCGTGTAGATCCGGGCGCCGAGGCTGCCGTCGGTGACGAACGGCGCCAGCATCGCCACCACCGTGCTCAGCCCGACCACCCAGCCGAAGAACCGCATCGGCCGGGGCGTCGTCAGGATCAGCGCGTGCACGATGCCGGTCGCGACCAGGGCGGCGAGCGCGGCACCGAGGGCGTACCAGCCGGTGCTCGCGTCACCCCAGGTGCCCTGGCCCTTGGGCGCCAGCACGTCGATGTCGAAGAGACCCCGGCCGAACAGGATGCCGGCGATGGCGATCAGGGCCGCGACGGCGGCGGTCGCGGCGCCACCGGCCCAGAGCTTGCCGCCGTTCACCGCCGGGCGCGGCGTCGGATCGAGCGGTGCGTTCATACCGGTCATGCCGTCCTCCGGGCGGTCGGGGATAACAGCCCCGAGCCTGGATCCACGAGCCCGCGGGCGCCTCATCCGGCGAGGATGAAAGCGACAGCGCTGAACGATTCCGGGTCCCGGCCCGTACTGGACTGCGGCACGCCCAACTGAGGGAGGACACCGTGGCACGGACCGGAATCGACACGTCGATCCTGCACAAGGGAGCGCACAGCGCGTCCTACTTCGACCTGGCCCGCGCGGCCGGCGAGGGTGCCGAGATCGTCGACTTCTGCATTCCGTGCAACCCGTACTTCCCCACCCCGGAGATGTTCGACGAGCTGAGCCGGGACCTGAAGAGCATCCTCAAGTACTACCCGTCCGACTCCGCGACGATCACCAAGAAGCTGGCCAGCGTGCTCGGCCTGCACCCGCAGACGGTGGCGATGGCGAACGGCTCCACCGAGCTGATCACCTGGATCGACCACCTGATGGTCAAGGAGAGCCTGGCCATCCCGATCCCGACGTTCGGCCGGTGGACCGACCAGCCCCTGGAGACCGGCAAGCGGGTGGACATGTTCCCGTTGCAGGAGCGGGACGGCTTCCGTCTCGACCTCGAGGAGTACGTGGAGTTCATCCGGGAGCGCAAGTCCCGGGTCGCGGTGATCTGCAACGTCAACAACCCGGACGGCAACTACCTGCCGCGTCGCGACGTGATCCGGTTCATGGACGCGCTCGGCGACCTCGACCTGGTGGTCGTCGACGAGTCGTTCATCGATTTCTCGGACGCCGAGCGCTACCCCTCGGTCGGCCCGGACGCGGTGATCCGCCCGAACGCGGTGGTGCTGAAGAGCCTCGGCAAGAACTTCGGCCTGCACGGCATCCGGTTCGGATATCTGCTGGCCAACCCCGCGATCGCCGGCAAGATCGGCAAGATGCTGCCGAAGTGGAACCTCAACTCGCTCGCCGAGAAGGTCGTTCACATGATCTCCGACCACGAGATGGAGTACGAGGAGAGCCTGCGCCTGCTGAGCCGGGACCGCCGGTCGATGGCCCGCGAGCTGAGCCGGGTGCCGGGACTGACCGTCTTCCCGTCGCAGGGCAACTTCTTCCTGGTGAAGCTGCCCACCGAGTGGTCCGGTGTGGCGCTGCGCGACTATCTGGTCGCCAACCACGGCATCATGACCCGCGAGTGCGGCAACAAGCTCGGCATGACCAGCCAGTTCATGCGTCTCGTGGTGCGGCCGACCGCCGACGTGGACCGGCTGGTCGACGGGATGATGGAGTACGCGCAGCGGTTCCACAACCGGTCGGTCTACGACACCGAGCCGCTCGAGCAGGCCGGCCGGCGCTGGGCCGACACGTCGTACGAGGAGCAGGCGGACAACCTGATCCCGTACCCCGGTCACCGCACCGGCGAGTACACGGCTCGGAGGGCCGCGGTGAGCTGACACGCTCAGTTCGCCCCGTTTCCAGCCGATTGGTCCCTGGACACGTCGGTTCCGGGAGGACGGGGCGATGACCTATCGCAGGTCGCTGATGCGCACCGGGATCTTCACGGTGGCGTACGCGGTCGCGACCTACGCGGGCCGGGCCAGCATCCTGGACGACTCCGGCTTCGGCCTGGTCTGGCCGGCCGCCGGTGTCGCGGTGATCTGGTTCTGCCGGCAGCGGGGGGCCCCGCTGCGCTGGCTGGACCCGCTGGCGCTCGCCGTGGTCACCGTCGTGGTGAACACCAGCACCGGCGCCACGCCGGCCATGTCGGTGATCTTCGTGGCCACGAACCTCGCTCAGGCGTACGCCTTCACGTGGTTGATCGGCCGCTGGCGACCCGCCCTCTGGGGCGCCGGCGGCACCGAGCCGATGCGCAGCCCGCCGGATCTCTGGGCGTTGCTGGCCGCCGCCTCCGGCGCCACCCTGACCAGCGCGTTCTTCGGACCCGGCCTGGTCTGGCTGGCGATGAGCGACTACACCTGGACGGCGACGTCGGTGTGGCTGTCCCGCAACATCGCGAGCATCCTGGTGGTCGGCGCGGTCGGCTTCTGCCTCGGGCCGGCGCTCAGCCGGGGCCCGGCCGCCTGGCGCGAGTCCGCCGATCGGGTACGGCGCATGCGGCGCGGCCGGATCGCCGAGTACGTCGCGCTGGTGGTCTGCTCGACCGGCGCCTACCTGGCCGGCTTCGCGTACAGTCACGGCCTCCCGCTGGCGTTCCTGCTGATCGGCGTCACGGCCTGGGCCGGCACCCGGCTGGCGACCTCGTTCGTGGCGCTGCACAACCTGATGGCCGGGATCATCGTGGTGCTCTTCACCCTGCACGGGACGGGGCCGTTCGCGGAGATCAGCAACCACGCGTCCCGGGCCGTCGTCGCGCAGCTCTTCGTGTCGCTCATCGCTTTCATCGGCCTCGCGCTGGCGCTCGGCCGTGACGAGCGCAGCGCGCTCGTCGTCGAGCTCGCCGCCGAGAAGGCCGAGCTGGCGATGCAGCGGGAGCAGGCCTCGCAGCGCGCCGAGCTGCTCCGGGCGATCATCGATTCGACAGCGGACGGCCTCGCCGTGGTGGACGAGGAGGGCCGGGTGACCCTGCGCAACCCGGCCGCGTCCCGGCTGCTCGGCGGTTACACGAGCCCGGCCGGCCAGCCCGCCCGGGCCGTTCATTCCGGCTTCCATCACCTGGACGGCACGCCGCTCACCGACGAGGAGATGCCGCACGCCCGCGCGCTGGCCGGCGAGGTGCTGGAGGACGTCTACATCCTGGTCCACAATCCGGGCGTGCCGGAGGGCCGGGTGATCAGCGTGCGGGCCGCCACGCTGACCGACGGCACCGGCCGGCGCAGCGCTGTGGTGCTCTTCCACGACGCGACGGCCGAGCGGCGGCACCGCGACGAGCTGACCAACTTCGCCGGGGTGGTCGCGCACGACCTGCTCAACCCGGTCACCACGATCGAGGGCTGGAGCGACTTCGCCGGCGAGGCGCTGGACCAGCTGCCGGACGGCCCGGAGGTGGCGGAGGCGCGGGACGGCCTGGCCCGGGTGCACCGGGCGGCCCAGCGGATGCGTGCGCTGATCGACGGGTTGCTCGCGTACACGACGGCACGGGACGCGACGGTCGCCACCGTACCCGTCGATCTGGGCCATGTGGTGACCGAGGTGACAGTGGCGCGGCTGGACGCGGCGATCGCGGCCGGGCTCCCGGTGCCCCGGTTCATCGTCGGCGACCTGCCCCGGGTGCAGGCCGACCCGGTGCTGATCCGGCAGTTGCTGGACAACCTGATCGGCAATGCGATCAAGTACACCGCGCCGGGTGTGACGCCGGAGCTCACCATCACCGCCGAGCCCGACCACGACCTGGTACGGGTGTGGATCGCGGACAACGGCATCGGCATCCCGGCCGGGCAGCACGACGCCATCTTCGGCAACTTCCACCGTGCCCACCGCGGCGCCACGTACGCCGGCACCGGTCTCGGTCTGGCGATCTGCAAACGGATCGTGGAACGGCACGGCGGCACGATCGGCGCGGCCGACAACCCGGCCGGCGGATCGATCTTCACGTTCACGATCCCGCCCGGCCCCGGATCCGCTCAGTTCGACTTCCCCCGGGCCGAAGAGCAGTCGTGGAGGGAACCGCGCCGATGAGCCAAGATCCGGACGAACCCGCACGACTGGCCGCCCTCCGGTCCTACCAGGTCCTCGATCGTCCCCGTCCGGTGGTCCTCGACGACCTCGCCAGGCTCGCGGCCGGCATGTTCGGCACCCCGATCTCCGCGGTCTCCCTGGTCGACCGGGACCGGCAGTGGTTCGCCGGCCAGGTCGGCCTGGCCGAGGCGGAGACCCCGCTGGCCGTGTCGTTCTGCCGGCACGTGGTGCCGGCCCGGGCGCCGCTGATCGTGCCGGACGCCACCCGGGACACCCGGTTCGCCGAGTACGCCAACGTCACCGGCGCGCCGGGCATCCGGTTCTACGCCGGCGCACCGGTGATCGACGAGGAGGGCCATGTCCTCGGCGCCATGTGCGTGGTCGACACCGAGGCCCGCGAGATCAGCGACCGCCAGGTGGACACCCTTGTCACGTTCGCCCGGCAGGCCGCCGGGCACCTGTCCGCGATGCGCGGCCGGCTGCGGGTGGCCGATCTCGGCGACGAGCTGGCACGCACCGCTGCGCGCGAGGACGACCTGGTCGCCACGATCACCCACGAGCTGCGGACACCCGTCGCGATCATCCAGGGTTATCTGGAGATCCTCGGCGACCAGGAGGGCCTGGAGCAGTACCGCCGGCTGATCGACCCGATCCACCGCAACGGCCGGCGTCTCGTCGAGATGGTCGACCACATCCTGGCCGGCACCCGGCCGCCGGAGGCGCCGATCCCCGCGCCGGTCGAGACGGTCGACCTGAACACGGTGGTCGCGGCCGCCCTCACGTCGTGCCGACCGCTGATCGCGCTGCGCGGCGGCCCGGTGGACGTGGCCCCGGCCGCGCCGGTCCTGGTCCGCGCCGACCTGGCCCGGCTCGCCCACGCGGTCGAGCAGCTGCTGCGCAACGCGCTCACGTTCACCCCGGCGGACCGGCCGATCACGGTACGGGTGGAGAGCACGCCCCGCCCGGCGATCGAGGTCCGCGACGGCGGGACGGGCATCCCGGAGGACGAGCTGCCGCTGGTCTTCGACCGCTTCCACCGCGGGCGGCACGCCCGGGAGCGAGCGGTGCCCGGTGTGGGCCTCGGGCTCACCATCGCCCGTAACATCGTGCGCGCGCACCGCGGCGACCTGACCGTGCGGAACACGGCGGACGGCGTCTCCGCCCGGATCCGCCTGCCCGGCGCCCGCTGAAGGACCGGGCGGACGACCGTTACGGTGAGAAGATGGACCGGCCCGGTGCGATGAACCTCGGCGACGTCGTCGCGGAGATCGTCCGTCGGCTCGGCGAGCAGCAGCGGGTGGTGCCGGAGTACATCGTCCGCGATGCCGTGGAGGCCGCCCTGAGCCGCCGCTTCCCCGGCGCCACGCCGTCCGCCTCGGTCCTCGTGCCGGGTGAGATCGCCGGTGAGCTGATCGAGGGTTTCTGCGCCGGGGCGACGACGAGCGAGGACGACTCGGCCACCATGCCCGCCGTGCTCAGCGGCGACGAGACCGGCCGGTTGATCACGGCGCTCGGTCTGGCCGTACACGTGGCGGCTTTCAATCTGGACCGGGACCGCCTGCATGTCGCCCAGATCTTGAACGGCGCGGCGGCGGCGCTGGTGGCGCTCGGCGCCGCCGAGCGTGCCGCGCACGCCGACGGCACCTCCGCGGTGCTGCTCTCCCCCGCCACGCTGCGTACCGTGCGGACCACGGTGGCCGGCGTGCTGCAGGGCACCGAGAGCCGGGGCTGGCAGGCCCAGCATCTCGATCAGGACGCCACCAGCGCCCTGTTCACCGGGGTTCTCGTGATGCTGGGCGCGGTGCCCTAAGTCCTCCCGGATCGCAACCGATCAGGATCTTGTGGCCGCTACCAAGGACCCCGAACGCGTCGCCGCGGTCCACGCCACCGGCGTGCTGGACAGTCCCGAGCCGCCCGGTCTGCGCCGCCTCACCCGGCTCGCGTCCCGCCTGGTCGGCAGCCCCACCGCGCTGGTCTCCCTGGTCCTCGACGACCGGCAGGTCTTCCCCAGCCAGGTCGGCCTGCCCGAGCCGTGGGCCGAGCGCGGGCAGACGCCGCTGTCGCACTCGTTCTGCCGGCACGTCGTCGACGACGAGGCGCCGCTCGTGGTCAGCGACGCGCGGCTCAGCGACCGGCTGAGGGACAACCTCGCGATCCCGGAGATCGGGGTGATCGCGTACGCCGGGATGCCGATCCGGGTCGACGGTCAGACGCTCGGCTCGTTCTGTGCCATCGACGGGCAGCCACGCGACTGGTCCCCGGACGACCTGGCCGTGCTGGAGGACCTGGCGGCCGCCGTGTCGACGGAGATCGCGCTGATCCGGGCGGCCCGGCACGCCGAGGAGACGTCCGCGGTGGTCCGGCGGATCCTGGAGGTGTCGCAGGACGCGTACATCTCGATCGACGCGTCCGGTGTGGTGCTGGAGTGGAATCCGGCCGCCGAGACGCTCTTCGGCCGGTCCCGGGAGGAGGCGGTCGGCGCCGATCTGGCCGGGCTGATCATCCCGGCGGAGTTCCGCGCGGCGCATCACGCCGGGCTGGCCCGGGTTCGCGCCACCCGGCAGTCCACACTCACCGGCAAACGCATCGAGCTCCCGGCGATGGACCGGGACGGCCGGCGTTTCCCGGTCGAGTTCACGGTGCAGGCCACCCAGCACGACGGGCGCGTGGTCTTCCACGCGTTCCTGCACGACATCAGCGAGCGCAGCGCCGCCGCGAGCCAGCTGCGCCGGCAGGCCGAGCTGATCGACGCGGCGCCGGCCGCGATCATCGTGCGCACCCCCACCGGCAAAATCACCTTCTGGAACAAGGGCGCCGAGCAGATGTACGGGTGGCCGGCCGCCGCCGCCGTCGGCCGCAACATCCATCGTCTGCTCGCCACGGTGTTCCCGGACGACGAGGCCGCGATCGAGCGCGCCCTCCACGAGGAGGGCCGCTGGGAGGGCCAGGTCACGCACCGCCGGGCCGACGGGCGGACGCTTACCGCGCTGAGCCGGCACGTGGTCCGCCCGGACGCCGGCGGGGCGAGCCCCGAAGTGATCGAGACGAACACCGACATCACTGAGCGCCGGCGGGCCGAGGAGCGCCTGGAGGCGAGCGAGCGGCAGTTCCGGACACAGTTCCACCAGTCCACCGTGGGCCAGGCGATCGTCGGGCTGGACGGCGTGATCCGGCACGTGAACGAGGCGTACGCACGGATGATCGGGCACGCGCCGGAGGAGCTGATCGGCCGCCGCAACGAGGACTTCACGCACCCGGACGACCATGCCGAGGGCATCCTCATGACGGCCCGGCTCTTCGCCGAGGAACAGGACTCGTACGAGCGGACCAAACGGCTGATCCACGCCGACGGCCACCCGGTCGACGTGCACATCGGGGTCCGGCTGGTGCGCGACGCGGACGGCGCGCCACTGCACCTGATCGGCGTCATCCAGGACATCACCGCGCGGCTGCGCGCGCAGCGGGAACGGGACGCGGCCCAGGCCGTGCTCGCCGAGCGCAACGCCCAGCTGGAGCTGGCGAACAGCGAGCTGCAACGCGCCAACCTGCTCAAGCTCGACCTCATGGGGATGCTCTCGCACGACATCGGCACGCCGCTGACAGCGATCCTCGGTTACGGCGAGATGATGGTGGAGAGCGACCTGCCGAAGCCCCTCGCCGGGCCCACCGAGAAGATCATGAAAGCCGCCCGCCGGATCGACGAGCTGCGGCACAACGTGCTGTCGATGTGCACGCTGAGCGAGACCCGGCTGCGCACCGAGCGGCACCCTGTCCGGCTGGCCGAGGCGCTGCGGGACGCGCTGGACGCCGCCGACCAGGTCGTCCCGCTGCACTGCCCGCCGCAGGCAGCCGTGCTGGTCAACCCGGCGCACCTGCGGCAGATCGTGGTCAACTTCCTGACCAATGCCCGCAAGTACGGCGGCGGGGCGACCGGGATCGTGGTGACCGCCGGCGACGAGACGACCCGGATCGCGGTGCTCGACCAGGGTCCCGGCGTGCCGGAGGCGCTGCGCGAGCGCCTGTTCGACCGCTACACCCGGGCCGGTGGCACCGCGGCCTCCGGGCACGGGCTGGGCCTGCACATCGTCGCGAGCCTGGCCGAGGCGAACGGCGGCTCGGTCGGCTATCAGCCCGGTGACCCGGCCGGGAGCGTCTTCTGCCTGACGCTGGAGAGCGCTGTCTAACGGGCCCGCGACGCCCACTGGTTCTCCAGCGTGCGCGCGTACGCCGACCGCCCGGCCGGCAGCGTGAACGACATCCTGGTCCCGCTGCCGTACGGATTCACCATGGCCTCGATCGTCCCGCCGTGCCGTTCCACGATCCGCTTGCAGACCGCCAGCTCCATCCCGTTGCCCCGCTCGTCCCGGCCGCTGTGGAAGCTGGTGAAGACGTCCCGCCGCTGGCTCGGCGACAGCCCGATGCCGTTGTCCAGGATGTCGATCCGCAGCATCCCGTTCGGCGCCGGCTGGCAGGAGACGCCGACATAGGGCGCCACTCCCGGCGGCATCGGCCCGAGCGCGTTGTCGATCAGGTTCTCCAGCAGCTGCCGGGTGAGCACCGGATCCGCCTCGACCGCCTCCATCGGGCCGATCTCGAAGTACGGCGGCGCCGAGCCGGTGCTCTCCGCGAGGTCCCACCGGCTGTTCACGATGTCGCCGAGCATCAGGGACAGGTTCACCGTGGTCGGCATCAGCTTGCCGTCGCGGGCCGCGGTGTAGGCGAGCAGGCCGTTGAGGAACGTCCGCATCCGTGCCGCCGCCCGCTGGATCCGGCCGACCCGCTCGGCCGGCTGGTATCCGGCCAGCTCCTGCTCCAGGACCTCGGCCCAGCCCTCGATCGTGGTGAGCGGATTGAGCAGGTCGTGCGCGACCCGCCCGGCGAACGACATCAGCTCGTCGCGGTGCCGCCGGTCCGCGGTGACGTCGTGGAAGACCACCACCACGTGCTGCGGGCCGTTCGCCCGCATGGCGATCCGGGCCACGTTGAACCGGACGACCCGCCCTTCCGGCACCGCGGCGTTGCGGACCAGCACGTCCATCGGCGGCACGTCCTCGCCGGCGAGGGCCCGGGCGTAGGGCAGGTCGGCGTCGGCGAGCGGGGTGCCGTCCGGGTGGAAGAACCCGTAGTCGCTGCCGAGCGCCACGCCGCCGCCGACCGTGTTGACGTTGCCGATCAGCCGGCCGGCCGCCGGGTTGCGCAGCACCAGCCGGCCGTTCTGGTCGAGGATGGCCAGCCCCTCGGTCATCGAGTTGACGATCGTGGTCATCATGCCGGCCTTCTCGGTGGCCTCCTGCTCGGAGACGCGGAGCCGGGCGATCAGCTCGTCGCGCTCGTCGCGGCTCAGCGCCAGGGCGAGGCCGACGACGGCGAGGATGACCGTGTACATCTCGATCACCAGCAGCCGGGTGTCCGGTGCGGCGATCTCCGCGTACGGCCCCCAGCCCTGCTGGGTGAAGATCGCCGCGGCGCAGCCGAACAGCAGATAGTGGCCGATCGCCAGGATCGTCGGCATCCGGATCGCGGCCCACGCGGTGAGCGGGAGCAGCGCGAATCCGATCGGCAGGTCGTGGTTGACGGCGAACGTGTAGTAATACGCACCGGCCGAGACGACGAAGATGGCCACGCATTCCAGGGCACGGTTGCGCGGCAGCGCCGGTCGGTCCCGGCGGAACAGGTAGCCGGCGTGCCGGACCGCGACACCGAAGATCAGAACGCCGCCGACGTCGCGGACCACCCGTGCCGCGAACAGCAGGGTCATGCCGTCCTCACCGAGCCGGCCGCCGCCGAGCAGCTCGACGCAGGACGCCACCGTGGCGGCGAGCGTCGCGGCCAGCAGCAGCCGCCAGAGGTCGGCGAGGCTCGCGATCGGGCGGCCGCCCTCCGGGCCGGTCCAGACGCCGGGCAGCAGCCGGGCGCTCGCCACCGCGAAGGCCATCGCCGCCAGCACCGCCGCGAGGGCGTGCACGGCCGCCGCCTGGACGCCGGCCCGGTCCACCAGCAGGCCGCCCACTGTCAGCGCGCCCAGCACTGCCACGTCGAGCCATCGCCAGCGCGAGTCCCAGCGGACCACCAGCCAGACCGCCGCCACACCGGCCGCCGGCCACACCACCGGCTCACCGGCCAGCATGGTCTCCCGGCCGACCAGGAGGGTGAGCAGGTAGAGCGCCGCGAAGCCCGCCGTGCTGGGAACGGACATCCTTGTCACACCCGCCTGTTCGGCACGTCCGGCGATTTGCTGAACGATATAGCCATTTCGATATATAGATGAGGTGCGGCTTCCCGCCTACGCTCTCCCCAAAGCCGAGTGACGAACGTCAATACCCCCCGGACGTTCGCCGGCAGGCGTGAGAGAGGAAGAACATGGCGATTCGACGGCACGGCCGCATCCTGGCCGCAGGTCTGTTCGCACTGGCAGCGGTCGCGGCGGCAACACCGGCGCAGGCCGCGGCACCGGTGCTCGGGCAGATCCGGCTGGCCGGCTCCGCGACCGCGGTGGACGGCAGCTACATCGTGGTCCTCAAGTCCGGGGCGCAGCAGGCGTCCCTGAGCAAGGCCTACGGCGCGTCCGTCAAGCGCAGCTTCGGCAAGGCGCTCAACGGGTTCGAGGCCACCATGACCGAGACCCAGGCCAAGCGGCTGGCGGCCAACTCGAAGGTGGCGTACGTCGAGCAGAACCAGGTCGTCTCCCTGGCCGCCACCCAGACGAACGCCACCTGGGGCATCGACCGGATCGACCAGCGCGCGCTGCCGCTGAGCACCACCTACACGTACCCGACGACCGCCTCGAACGTCACGGCCTACATCATCGACACCGGCATCCTCTACAGCCACAGCCAGTTCGGCGGCCGGGCCCGGGCCGGATACGACGCGGTCGGCAGCGGCGCGGTGGACTGCAACGGCCACGGCACGCACGTCGCGGGCACTGTCGGCGGCAGCACGTACGGCGTCGCGAAAGCCGTCAAGCTGGTCGGCGTCCGGGTGCTGAGCTGCTCCGGCAGCGGCACCACGGCCGGCGTCATCGCGGGCGTCAACTGGGTCACCTCGAACGCGGTCAAGCCGGCGGTCGCCAACATGAGCCTCGGCGGCGGCGTCAGCAGCTCGCTGGACACCGCGGTCGCCAACTCCATCGCCTCCGGCATCACCTACGCGGTGGCGGCCGGCAACTCGAACACCAACGCGTCGAGCTCCTCGCCGGCCCGTGTCGCCTCGGCCATCACGGTGGGCGCCACGACCCGTACCGACGCCCGGGCCAGCTACTCCAACTACGGCAGCGTGCTGGACATCTTCGCGCCCGGCTCGTCGATCACCTCGGCCTGGTACACCGGCACCTCGGCCACCAACACGATCAGCGGCACCTCGATGGCCGCGCCGCACGTGGCCGGCGCGGCGGCGCTCGTGCTGTCCCGCAACCCGAGCTACACCCCGGCTCAGATCGCCTCGTCGCTGACCAGCAGCGCCACCCCGAACGTGGTCACCAGCCCCGGCTCGGGATCGCCGAACCGCCTGCTCTTCGTGGTGCAGTAACGGGTTACGCCATCGAAGGGGCTCGCTTGATCAGCGGGCCCCTTCCCCGTGCGACGAGATGACCAACGTGTTTGTGACGGCCGACCCTGGTGATCATCATCATCACTGCCGTACGGCATTTCCGTACCTGATCCGCGGTTCTATTAAGTGGATCAAGGAGCGTGAAATGATGACCGAGCAGGGACAGCACCGCGTCGTCATCGTCGGAGCCGGATTCGGCGGCAAGTACGCCGCCCGCGCGCTGCGCAAGGCAGACGCCCGGGTGACGATCCTGAACGGGACGAACCACCACGTGTTCGAGCCGCTCATCTATCAGGTCGCGACCGGCCTGCTCTCCCCCGGCGAGGTCGCCACCCCGGTCCGCGAGTTCTTCCGCGGCCAGCGCAACACCGAGGTGCTGCAGGGCTGGGTGACCGACGTCGACGTGCGGAGCCGCACGGTCACCGCGGCCGGCGCGGACGGGACGCCCTACCAGGTTCCCTACGACACGCTCATCATGGCGGCCGGCGCCGGGCAGTCGTACTTCGGCAACGACCGGTTCGCCGAGTTCGCCCCCGGCCTCAAGAGCATCGACGACGCCGTCGAGCTGCGTGCCCGGATCTTCTCCGCGTTCGAGATGGCCGAGCTGGAGACCGATCCGGCCGCCGCCGGGCGCTGGCTGACGTTCGTCATCGTCGGCGCCGGCCCGACCGGCGTGGAGCTGGCCGGCCAGCTCGCCGAGATCGCCCGCCGCACGCTGCCCGGCGAGTATCGCCGGATCGACCCGGCGAAGGCGCGGATCGTGCTGGTCGACGCGGTCGACCGGGTGCTGCCGACGTTCTCGCCGCAATCGTCGGCCGCCGCCGAGAGGCGTCTCCGCGCCATCGGCGTGGAGGTCCGGCTCGGCACCAAGGTGGTCGACATCGACGCCACCGGCGTGACCTTCGAGACGTCGACGGGTACCGAACGCCTGGCGGTGATGACCAAGATCTGGAGCGCCGGCGTCGCGGCCGCGCCACTGGCCCGCCGCCTCGCCGAGGCCACCGGCGCACCGGCCGACCGCGCCGGCCGCATCCAGGTCAACCCGGACCTGACCGTCCCCGGCCACCCGGAGATCTTCGTGATCGGCGACCTGATGAGCCTCGACCGGCTGCCCGGCGTCGCCCAGGTCTCCATCCAGAGTGGTAAATACGTCGGCCGGACCATCCGGGACCGGCTCACCGGCAAACCGGCGGGCAAGCCGTTCCACTACTTCGACAAGGGCAACATCGCCACTGTCGCCCGGTTCTCCGCGGTCGCCGACCTGCGCGGGCTGCGGCTCAGCGGGCTGGCCGGCTGGCTGCTCTGGCTCGGCGTGCACTGGGCGTACCTGCCGAAGGGACGCAACCGGGCCAGCTCGCTGGTCCGCTGGGCGGTCGCCTTCCTGGGCCGCCGCCGGCCGGAGCGGGCGGTCACCAGCCAGCAGATCAACGCCCGGGCCGCCCTGCGGGAGGCCACTGCCACCGAGGCCGCCACCCCGCCGCCGGTCCCGATCAGCTCGTAGGGCCCGATCAGCTCGCAGGGCCCGGCCAGCTCGTAGGGCCCGGCCAGCTCGTAGGGCCCGGCCAGCTCGTAAAACCGGTTCGGCGAAGGGCGCTCCCGGGTGCTGCTCTCAGCAGCCCCGGTCCGGCGTCGAACAGGTAAGGGTGAGCCGGAAGCGACCGGGTACCGCGGCCCTCAGTGCGCTGGTGGCCGCGATCGGTTGTGCCGTCACCCTGGCCGTGTTCACCGCGCTGGTCCGGCGGGAGAGCTCGGCGGCCGAGGTGCAGATGGACCGGCGTACCGCGGCGGCCGCCGAGGCGGTGCGCTCCGAGACCCGGCGCTACGTGGAGATCCTGCGCACCACGGCGGCCGCTGCCGGAGCGCAGGAGACCCTGACCGCGACCGAGTACGACCGCATCGTCCAGCCGCTGAAGACCATGAAGCTGGCCGGCGCCACCGCGATCGCCCTGGTCGTACCGGCCACCGACGACCAGGTGGCCGAGCTGCAGGAGCGGTGGCGGCGGCTCGGCGCGCCGGACCTCACCCTCGCCCCGAAGGGCAGCGGCGAGCACGCGTTCGTGGTGGCCGGCGTCTCGCTGGACGGCACCCGCCCGCTGCGGGGCGTCGACATGACCCAGGCCGTGGCGCCGGCCGAGGCGTTCGCCCAGGCCCGCCGGACCGGCCAGCCGGCCGTCTCCGACACCTACCAGCTGCTCGTCGACCGAGACCTGCCCTCGGCCCAGCGGCAGCACTCGTTCGTGATGGCCGCGCCGGTCTTCCACGGGGTCGAGCAGCATTTCCTCGGCTGGGTGGTGCTCGGTGTGCGCGGGCAGAACTTCATGGGCGACACCCTTCAGCACGCCGGACAGGGCCTGCTCGACCTGACGCTGACGGTGGCCGGCGCGGATCGGCGCGAGGTGACGGTGGCGGAGCTCGGCGCCGCGTCGGAGGGCGAGCGCGACCTGGTCCGTACCGTCGACATCCCGGTCGCGGACAAGAGCTGGACGCTGCGGGCGAGCGCGCCGGCGGCCGGGCTGCCGGGCGCCCGCAGCGCGTTCCCGCTCTCCATGGCCTCCGGCGGCCTGGTGCTGACCGCCCTGCTCAGCGCGCTCGTCTGGGTGCTCGCCACCAGCCGGGACCGGGCCCGCGTGCAGGTCCGTGCCGCCACCGCCGAGCTGCGGGCCGGCGAGGCCGCGAGCCGCCGCCAGGCCGATCTGCTCGGCGCGGTCCTGGACGGGATCAGCGACGGCGTGGGCGTGGTCGGCCCGGACGGCCGGTTCCTGCTGCACAACCCGGCGGCGATCCGGATGCTCGGCAAGGGCAACCCGGAGGCCGGGGTGGAGTCCTGGCAGGGGCACTACGGGCTCTTCCGGGTGGACGGTGTCACCCCGTTCGACACCGCGGAACTGCCGCTGGTCCGTGCGCTCGCCGGGGAGGACAGCGACCAGGTGGAGATGATCATCCGGCACCCGGCGTATCCGGAGGGGCGGGTGATCAGCGTGTCGGCCCGCCCGATCGAGACCTCCGCCGGGGAGCGCGGCGCTGTCGCGGTCTTCCACGACATCACCGAGCGCAAGCAGGTCGAGACCGAGCTGCGCGGCTTCGCCGGTGTGGTGGCGCACGACCTGAAGTCCCCGCTCAGCGCGGTACGGGGGTTCGCCGAGCTGATCATCGACGCCCTGGACGACGCGGAGGCCGGCAGCCCGGACGCCCTCCGGGAGGCGCGCCACAGCGCCGGCAAGGTGATCAGCGGGGCGGGCCGGATGGAGAAGCTGATCAGCGAACTGCTCGACTACGCCGCCGCCCGGGACGCCACGCTGCGCCTCGGCGAGGTGGACCTGCGCTCGCTCGTCGACGACGTGGTGACCGCCCGGACCGACCATCTGGGCGGCCCGGATCTGCGGCCGGACATCTTCGTCGGCTCGCTGCCACCGGTGCAGGCCGACCCGGTCCTGCTCCGGCAGGTGATCGACAACCTGGTCGGCAACGCGATCAAGTACACCCCGCCCGGTCAGGCGCCGCGGATCGACATCACCGGCCGCCGGGAGCCGGACGGCGGCGTGCGGGTCCAGGTCGCCGACCGGGGCATCGGCATCCCGGACGGCGAGCACGCCCTGGTCTTCGACAGTTTCCACCGGGCCAGCAACGGCGTCGCCCATCCGGGTACGGGTCTGGGGCTGGCCATCTGCCGCCGGATCGTGGAGCGGCACGGCGGCCGGATCGAGGCCGCGCCCAACCCCGGCGGCGGGACGATCTTCGCCTTCACCATCCCCGCCGCAGGTCAGCCGACATCGAACCTGGTAGGGGTTGTGTGATCACGTGCACATAATCTAGATCGCCTTGTTGCTCTATAGGAATTGTGCCAACATCTCGGACCATGCCAATGAGCAATTTTCAACCCGACATCGGGCCTGAAGCCGCCGGGCCGCTGTCCGGCACCGGCAAGCGAGGCCCTCGCCGGGTTGAAAAAGGCTCAGTGATCCTGCATTGGTTCCTCCCCACGACCGGTGACAGCCGGTCGATCGTCGGCGTCGACGATCGAGGTGGTCACAGCACGCACACTTCCGCCACCGAGAAGGCGTTCCGCGCGCCGGACCTCGACTACCTGATCGACGTCGCCCGCGCCGCCGAACGCAACGGGTTCACCGGCGTGCTCACGCCGACCGGCACGTGGTGCGAGGACGCGTGGCTGACCACCGCGGCGATCGCCCAGCACACCCGTACCCTCAGGTTCCTCGTCGCGTTCCGGCCCGGCTCGCTGTCGCCGACCCTGGCCGCGCAGATGGCCGCGACGTTCCAGCGGATCTCCGGCGGCCGGCTGATGCTCAACATCGTCACCGGCAGCGACGCGGCCGAGCAGCAGCGCTTCGGCGACTGGCTGGACAAGGACCAGCGGTACGCGCGGACCGGCGAGTTCCTCAGCGTGCTGCGCGGCGCCTGGGACGGCCCGTTCGACTTCACGGGCGAGCACTACCGGGTCGCCGGCGCCCTCGCGCCACGCGCGTTCACCCCGCCGCCGATCTACTTCGGAGGCTCGTCACCGGCCGCCCTCGACGTGGCGGCCGAGCACACGGACGTGTATCTCACCTGGGGCGAGCCGCCCGCCGCCGTGGCTTCCAAGATCGCCGCGATCCGGGAACGCGCGTCGCGCACGATCAGATTCGGCATCCGCCTGCACGTCATCACCCGGGACACCGCCGAGGAGGCCTGGGCCGTCGCCGGGTCCATGCTGGACGCCCTCACCCCGGAACAGATCGCGAAGGCGCAGAGCTCGCTGCGGCAGGCCGAATCGGTCGGCCAGCAGCGGATGCTCGCCCTGCACGGCGGCAAGCTCGACGCGCTCGAGATCTACCCCAACCTCTGGGCGGGCGTCGGCCTGGTCCGCCCCGGCGCCGGGACCGCGCTGGTCGGCAGCCACACCGAGGTGGCCGACCGGATCGCCGAGTACCACGAGCTCGGGATCGACGAGTTCATCCTCTCCGGGTATCCGCACCTGGAAGAGGTCTATCACGCCGGCGAAGGGCTGATCCCGGAACTGCGCCGTCGCCATCTTCTTCTGGGGAGCACCAATGAACCGTCGTGATCTGCTTCGTCTCGCCACCGGCGCGTCCGCCGCCTCCCTGCTGGCCGCCTGCGCCGGCCCCGGGGGCGACTCCGCCGACAAATCCGGCAAGTCGGATACCCTGTCCTTCGCCCACTGGCGGGCCGAGGACAAGGAGGTCTTCGAGAAGGTCATCGCGGGCTTCACCGCCGCGAAGGTCCAGCAGGACATCTCGCCCTCCAACGACTACCAGAGCACCGCGCTGCAGAAGCTGCGCGGCGGCAGCGTCGGCGACGCGTTCACCGCGTTCCGCGGCGCGCAGTTCCTCGACCTCGCCGGGGCCGGGGTCTGGACCGACCTGACCGGGCAGGCTCTCGTCCAGAAGTACGAGCCGGCCCTGATCACCGCGGGCGCCCGGGACGGCAAGCAGCTCGGTGTCCCGTACCAATTGGTCTTCAACACCCCGCTGGCCAACACCGACCTGATCAGCAAGGCCGGCGTCAACGCCGCCCCGAAGGACTGGGACGGCTTCCTCTCGCTGCTCGACAAGCTGAAGAGCCAGGGCGTCACGCCGATTGCCTGGCCCGGCGGCGACGCGGCCAACGCCGGGCAACTGCTCAACGTCATGGTGGTCAACAACGCGCCGAGCGACGACGCGCTCGGCAAGATCGAGACCGGCGAGCACAGGGTCACCGACGACTGGTTCCTCACCGTCCTGAAGCAGTACCAGCAGCTCGCGCCGTACTTCCAGACCGGCGCGACGGGCACCAGCAGCGACGCGGCCGTGGCGCTCTTCGCGCAGGGCAAGGCGGGCCTGCTCGCCACCGGCTCGTTCCAGGTCGCGGGCGTGCGCAAGCTCGGCGCCACCTTCCCGATCGACCTGCTCGCCCCGATCACCACGACCGCGGACAAGGCGAAGTACGAGGGCGTCTTCAACGCGACGTTCATCCTCGGCGTGAACGCGAAGTCCGGGAAACAGGACGCGGCGCGGGCCTGGCTCGAGCACCTCTCCGACCCGGCGGTGGCCGGCGTCTACGCCAACGGCACCGCGCAGCACGTCACGGTCAAGGGCGTCGAGTACACCAACGCCGACCTGAAGGCGCTCGCGCCGTGGCTGAGCCGGAAGACCGCTCTCGCGCCGCGCTTCCAGTTCAGCAACCTCGACGTCCGTGGCGCCGTGGAGAACGCGACGGTGCAGGTCGCCGGCGGCAAGAGCCCGGAGGAGGCCGCCGAGGCCGCCCAGAAGGTGATCGACCAGAAGAAATGATCTTTTTCAAGAACTGGCGTCTGCTGCTGTTCGCGGCGCCGGCGCTGGCCCTGTACGGCGGGTTCTTCCTGCTCCCGGCCGTACAGGGCCTGCGGTACGCCACCACCGACTGGGACGGCTACAGCCCGGCGTTCACCGACGTGGGACTGTCGAACCTGACGGACGTGGTCAGCGACGACGACCTGTTCCGCAACGCGCTCACCAACAACCTGAAGTTCCTGCTGGTCGTGGTGCTCGGGCAGACCGCCCTGGCTCTGCTGCTCGCGGTCCTGCTGGCCGCCCGCAGCCGGGCGTCGACGGCGTTGCGGGCACTGTTCTTCCTGCCCACCGTGCTGTCGTCGGTCTCCGTCGCGTTCATCTGGAAGTTCGTCTACGACCCGAACTTCGGCCTCGCCAACAGCCTGCTCGGCGCGGCCGGGCTGGACCGGTTCCAGTCGGCGTACCTGGGCGACGAGGCCACCGCGATCCTCTGGGTCGCTGTCGCGCAGATCTGGTTCCACGCCGGGCAGATGATGGTCATCTACATCGCCGGCATCAACCAGATCCCGGAGGAGCTGTACGACGCCGCGAAAACCGACGGCGCCGGCCGGTGGCAGCAGTTCCGCCACGTCACCTGGCCGATGGTCGCGCCCGCCACGGCGCTCGTCATCGCGTACACGAGTCTGCAGTCCTTCAAAGCCTTTGATCTGATCCTGGGCCTGGCCGGGAACCCGCCGCGGTCCAGCCTCGACGTGCTCTCCACCCGGATCTACACGACGTTCACGAACTCGCAGCTCGGTTACGCCGCCGCCGAGTCGGTCATCTTCATGGTCGCCATCGCGGCGGTCACCCTCCTGCAGAACCGAGCCGCCCGGATGGTGCACGGATGAGACGCGCTGTCCTCGCCCTGTACGCCCTGCTGATCGCCGTGCCGCTCGTGGTGATCGTCGGTGGCAGCTTCAAGACCACGCCCGAGCTGTTCGCGTCACCGTTCGGCCCGCCGTCGAACCCGACGCTCGACAACTACGTCACGGTGCTCACCAAACAGGACATGCTGCGGGTGCTCGGCAACAGCCTCACGGTCGTCGCCGTCTCCGTGCCGGTCACGCTCCTCCTGGGCAGCCTCGTCGCGTTCGCGGTGGCCCGGCTGCCGCGCTGGCCGTCCCGGATCCTCTTCGCGATCTTCGCGATCGGTCTGGCGGTGCCGGCCCAGGCCGTGATGATCCCGCAGTACGTGCAGTTCGACCGCCTCGGCCTGCGCGACAGCCTGACCGGGCTGATCCTGGTGAACATCGTGGTGACGCTGCCGATCGCGGTCTTCATCCTGGCCGGCTTCATGCGCACGCTTCCCGCCGAGCTCTACGAGGCGGCCGAGCTCGACGGCGCCGGGCCGTGGGCCTGCTATCGCCGCATCGCCGTGCCGGTCTCGTACCCCTCGCTCGCCGCCACCGCGATCTTCCTGATCGTGATGCACTGGAACGACCTGCTCTATCCGTTGCTCTTCATCGACGACCCGGACAAACGCACGCTCCCGCTGGCGCTGCTGGACTTCCAGGGCGAATACCTGACGGAATATCCGCTGCTCTTCACCGGGGTGGTGGTCGCGTCGCTGCCGATGGTGCTGGCCTACGCGTTCCTGCAGCGGCATTTTGTGGCGGGCATCACAGCCGGAGCCGTGAAGGGTTGAGGCCGGGCGAAGCGGGTAGGCCCCGGAGATGCCCGCTGACGAACCCGGCACGATCATGGTGTTCGCACCGGTGCCCCAGCTGACCGTCACCGTCGAGCAGCAGTCGGACGAGCCCGAACTGCACGTCCACCCCGGCGGCCAGGGAGTCTGGCAAGCACGGATGTGCGCCGGCCTGGGCGCGTCGGTCACTCTCTGCGCCGCCGTCGGCGGCGAGATCGGCGAGATCATCGCCCTCTTGCTGCAGAGCGAGCAGATTGAGGTACGTACGGTCCGCCGCTCGTCCGGCAGCGGATGGTACGTGCACGACCGGCGCGACGGCTCCCGTGACGAGGTCGCCCAGCACGCCGGCGAAGCGCTCGGACGGCACACCCTCGACGAGATCTACAGCGTCACCCTGGCGGCCGGGATGCGTACCCGGGTCAGCATCCTCAGCGGCCCGGCGGCGCCCGGCATAATCTCCCCCGACGTGTACCGGCGGCTCGCCGCCGACCTCGGCGCGAACGGCTCGACGGTGGTCGCCGACCTCTCCGGCGATCACCTGACCGCGGTCCTCGACGGCGGCGTCGACTTCCTCAAGGTCAGCCACGAGGAGCTGATCGACGCCGGCCGGGCCACCGGCGACAGCGTCGAGGAACTCGTCGACGCGGCCCACGACCTGCGCAAAAATGGCGCCGGATCGGTGCTGATCAGCCGGGCCGGCGAGCCCGGCATCGCCCTGATCGACGACGAGGAGCCGCTGCTCGTGGAGCTGCCCACCCTTCAGGTGGTCGACCACCGGGGCGCCGGCGACTCGATGACCGCCGGGGTCGCCACCGTGCTGGCCCGCGGCGGCAAGCCGCACGAGGCGGTACGCACCGGCGCGGCGGCGGGCGCCCTCAACGTCACCCGGCACGGCCTCGGCACCGGCCGCACCGAGGCGATAGCCGAGCTGACCAAGCGAGTCCGCCTCACCCCGATCACTTAGCTCACCGGCGCGGCACCCCACCGTCCACACGCGCACGCTACGGCCCGCGAAGCCACCCAGCTTAAGTTGATCACGGCTGCGAGCTGCACATATGCCTGTGGAATTCGGGCCTGCGGGGTAATGCTCGCCGGGGTGGGGGCCGTCCCGCAGTCGCGCCGTCCCGCAGTCGGGTCGTCACGCAGTCGCGCCGTCCCGCAGTCGCGCCGTCCCGCAGTCGGGTCGTCACGCAGTCGGGTCGTCACGCGGTCGCGAGGGTTGCCGTTGGGGCGGGTCGATCGGCCCGCCCGGCCTGCCCGGTTCGCCTGTTCCGCCCGGTTCGCCAGGTCATCTGGTTCGCCACGTCGCCCGGATCGACCTGTCGCCCGCCGTTTCGCCCGCTGGGTGCACGGATCGCCTCGTCTGCGGCCGGGCGGCTCATCGAGCCCACGCCGCGTCACGTTGGGTGACTGTCCACGGGGAGCACTACGGGGTGTGCGGCATTCTGCGGGGCCTCCCACGTCCGCGGCTTTCCGGAAAGCGCCGGCTTTACCCCGGATGCCAGCACACCAGGTGACGATCCGGGGTAGTTGGCGGCTGCGAGGGCGACCGCTTCACTCGGACTAGCCGCTCACCAGCCCCGACTCCAAGATCGACTCCGGCTAAGTGGCATTGCGCAAACCTCAGCCGTACCCAGCGCAGGTCATCCGCGCCGGAAACATGCGCACACTACGGCTCGCGACCCCGAGCCGTACCCAGCGCAGGTCATCCGCGCCTTGGAGTCAATCAGTGGTTGCAACACTCGATTGATCAGGGGTTTTGATGGGGAAGATGGTGCCTCGTGGGGTGCAGGTGCGGTTCT
>NZ_JBEZZR010000045.1:0-71773 GCF_040639325.1 Actinoplanes sp. NPDC023936
GCCGGCCCCGGCGGCGCTCCAGGGCCGGCGGCGGGTCGCGCCGGCGGAACGGACCGTCAGGTGCCCGGACGAGGCGGGACGCATGTGATGCGGCAGGGGAGGGTTTGGCTCGTACCGATGTGGCGGGGTTGCCTTCGGTGTCCATGATGGATTCATGCGGACCAAAGGATTGACCGCGGCCGGGATTGTTCTTCTCGCCGGTGCGCCGATTCTGTTGCTACTGATGGGGCGGACGGATCTGGCCACGTCGGCTGATGCGGAAGCGGGAGCGGTGCCGCTGGCCGGGGTGGTGATTCCCTATCTGGTGGGGCTGGTGCTGATCGCGCTGATTCCGCCGCGTCTTCCGGGGATGGCCGTCGATCCGGACGAGAAACTGCGGCGGCAGTCCTATTGGCTGATCGGGCTGGCGTTGCTGTTCCCGGTCGCCGCTCTGCTGACCCGGGACAGCGTCGTCTATCCGCTGGCAAAGATTCTGATTCTGCTGGTGGGGGCGTGGGTGGTGCTGCGCCGGATCCGGCGGCCGTCCCCGGCGCGCGCACATCGGGAGCGGATTCCGAAACTCTGGTATTGGCTCGGGCCGGCGCTGGTGATCGTGGTCTGGGGCTATCTGTTCTTCTACAGTCCGCTCGCCGAGTGGGATGTGTCCGGTTATCGGGATTGGGACCGGATCGAGCTCGCGGTGGTGGCGTTCTACACGTTCCTGACCGCGAGCGTGCTGGAGGAAATCTTCTATCGGGTCATTCTGCAGACCCGGCTCGAAGCGTTGTGGGGCAGGTGGCCGGCGATCGTCGCGACGGCGCTGCTGTTCGTCCTCATGCACGTGCACCGGTACGCGGACGGCCCATTCCTCGACATCACGCTCGTCATTCTCACCTCGAACGGCGCGCTCGGCCTGTTCGCCGGCTATCTCTGGTCGAAATACCGGAATGTGTGGGCGATTGTCGTCGTGCACGCGGCAATCAACGGGCTGACCCTGCTGCCGTTGCTGATCGGCGGGTGATTTCTTGACGCACGGCAGTTGGCCTCATTCTGAACGGACTATGGAACACCCGCTCTGACCTGCGGTTTCGTGGTTTTGCGCGTTCAGTGAGCGGAGACGTCGATCCGCTACCGTGCTGCCGACCAGAAGCATGGGGGAACAGTGGACGCAAATACCGCGGTCATCGAGCGTGCGCCGGCGCCGGAAGCCGACACGCCGGACCGGAAGACCGGCCGATTCGACGCGGAGACGCTGATCCGCGCGCTGCCCTGGCTGGTCGTGGTGGGGTTCCTGGTCGGCATGCTGACCTGGGCCGGCACGCCCGGCGTGCAGACGCTGCGCTACGCGATCTACTGGACGCTCGGCGTGCTCGTGCCGGGCGTGCTGGTCTTCCGGGCGCTGCGCGGCAGCCGCGGCAACCTGCCGGAGGACGTCGGTTTCGGCGCCGCCACCGGCATCGCGGTCCAGCTGATCGGCTGGGCGATCTTCGTCGGCGTCGGCCTGGAGAGCGTGCTCTGGATCTGGCCGCTGCTGGTGCTCGCCGCGTTCGTGGCGGTGCCCGGCCTGCGCCGGCACTGGCGGATCGAGAACCCCGAGCCGCTGCCGCTGGCCTGGTCCTGGCTGATCGCCGCGGTGATGCTGCTGGGGGTCGCGATCCTGGCGCTCGGCGAGTGGGCGGGCAACCCGCTGCCGCCGGTCACGCACTCGCTCTTCGGCGACATCTACTACCACTGGGCGAACGCCGCGCAGCTCAGCCACACGATCCTGCCGACCCAGCCGCAGATGGCCGGCGAGCCGCTGAAGTACCACTGGTTCTCGGACGCGTTCCGGGCCTCCGCCACGCTGATCAGCGGCGCCGACCTGGCGACCGTGATGCTGCGGCTGTGGGCCGGCCCGATTGTGATCACCTCGGTGCTGGTGATCGCGGCTCTGGCGCGGACCGCGAGCCGGGTGTGGTGGGGCGGGCCGGTCGCGGCGTTCATCGCTGTCGCGCTGCCGATCGCCGCGATCTGGCCGCAGTTCTCCAGCTGGCCGGTGACGATCGAGCCGTCCTACAGCCCGACGCTCACCTTCTCCATCCCGTTCGTGACGGTGGTCGCGGTCCTGCTCGTCGAGATCGCCCGCGGTCAGCGGCTCGGTCGCGGCGGCTGGACCCTGTTCGGCCTGCTGCTGGTGGTCGCGACCGCCAGCAAGTCCAGCTCGCTGCCGACGCTGCTCGGCGGCATCTGCCTCGGCGCGCTCGCCCTCTGGGTGCTCGGCCGGAAGCCGCCGAAGGCGATGCTCGCCGCGCTCGGTGGCGCCGCGCTCGTCCTCGGCATCACCGCCCCGTTCCTGGCCGGCGGCGGCTCCGGCGCGGGCATCCAGTTCGGCGCCACGTTCAGCTTCAAGGGTCAGTTCATCTGGGTGGTCGGCCGGGACGGCATCCCCGGTACCGGCGGCCTGCTCCCCGAGCAGATCATGCACGTGCCGTGGGGTCTCAAACTGATCCTCCCGGCGCTGCTCGTCTGCTTCGTGGTGAGCCAGATCGGCCGGGTCCTCGGCTTCACCGCGCTGCTGCGCAAGGACTTCCGCAAGGACGCCGCCGCGTGGGTGCTGGCCGGCATCGGGATCGCCGGCTGGGCCGGCGCACTGCTGATCAACCACACCGCCAACGGCGAGCTGTACTTCATCTACTCGGCGATCCCGGCGCAGGCCGCGCTCACCGCCTGGCTGCTCACCGCTGTCGCGCCTCGCAAGGCCTTCGTCCCGGTGACCGGCGGCCTGATCGCCGGCGCCGTGACCGGCGCGATGCTGCATCGGTACGGTCCCGGCCTCACCGGCCCGTGGGAGGACCACTGGCGGTACAACCTGGCCCGCCCGCTGCTCGTGCTGCTCGCCGTGATCGCGATCGGGTCGGCGCTGTGGTGGCTGCACCGGCGCCGCTGGCCGGTTCTGATCGGCAGCGGCCTGGCCGTGCTGCTGGCGGCCGGCATCGGACTGGGCTGGGCCACCACCTGGCGCGGACTCTCCGGCCAGATCGAGGCGGCGGTCAGCGGCAAGACGCCGTCGACCGGCACCAAGGGCAACTTCTGGGTCACCGCGAACGAGATGCGCGCCGCCGACTGGCTCGCGAAGAACGCGCCGGCCGAGGACTACGTGGCGACCAATGTGCACTGCGAGATGGTGAAGACCGACGCGGACTGCATCAACCGGTCGTTCTGGGTGTCCGCGCTGACCGAGCACGCGGTGGTCCTGGAGGGCTGGGCGTACCAGCCCGACACCCAGTCGGCGCACGGGGACAACGGGATCCCGTACTTCCGGCAGCCGGCGCCGCAGCCCGAACGTCAGCGGATCAACGATGCGGCGTTCAGCGCGCCGACCGCCGCCGGCCTCGCGGAACTGCGCGAGAAGTACGGCGCCAAGTGGCTCTACGCCGACAAGCGCGCCTCGCCGGTCTCGCCGGAGCTCGCCACGCTGGCGACCGAGCGGTTCCGCGCCGGTGACGTGATTGTCTACCAGCTGCCGGGGTAGAAAGACCGGCGTGACTGTTCCGAAGCTGAGAGCATTCGTCCTCGACTCGTCGGACGCCCGGCGGCTCGCCGAGTTCTACCGTCACCTGCTCGGCCTGGAGTACCGGCCGGGCGACGAGCCGCCGGCGTCCGGCGAACCGGACGAGAAGGGACAGGACTGGCTGGTCCTGCTCGGCGACGACGGGTCGTGGCAGCTGTCCTTCCAGCAGACCGACAAGGTCGAGCCGACGACCTGGCCGGACGCGGGCGTGCCGCAGCAGATGCACCTGGACACCGCGGTCGGCTCGGTCGCTGAACTCGACCGGCAGCACGAGCGGGTGCTGAGCCTGGGCGGGACGCTGCGCTTCGACCGCAGCGACGACCCGGAGGAGCCGCTGCGGGTCTACGCGGACCCGGACGGCCACACGTTCTGCATCTTCGTCGGCTGATGGCGGGTTCGTCGGCTGAGGTGGCCGGAACCTATCGCAGGTCGACGTCCACGCCGGCGGCGGTGAGCAGGTCCAGCAGTTGCTCCATCGTGAGCGCCGGGGCCCACCACCGCCTGTCGTATCCCGGCTTCAGCGCGGCCCGCGCCACCGCCGCGTCGTGCCAGATCAGCCGGAAGCCGGGGGCGGCGCCCCAGCCGCCCTGCAGGCAGTCGTGCAGCGCGCCGAGGTTCCACCCGAAGTACCCGCCGGGCCCGTTCACGGCCTCGCCGATCGCGCAGTAGAAGCCCTCCTCGTCGGTGACGTGCCGCCCGTCGAGATGGAAAACGCTGCCCGACGCCGGACCGTGCCGGTGATGGGCCAGCGCCGCCCCGGCCCACTCCTGGCGCAGGTCGCGGTCGTAACCGGCCCAGGTCCCGGTCTCGGACGGGCGGCCGGACCGCCAGCGCTCCCAGATCTCGCGGGCGCGCGCCGGGCGGGGTGGGATGACGGCGTCGGCGTAGGTGGGCTCGAGCACCACGTCGACCAGGTCGTCGCCGTGCAGCGAGGGGCGGACCGCGGCGACCTCGGCGCCGATCCCGGTGTCGAGCAGCCTGGTCGCGGTGCCGTCGTGGGCCACCGTGAAGAGCGAGGCGTTGATCCAGCGGCGGTGACGGTTGTTGGTGCCGCTCTCCAGGGCTTCGATGGCGCGTTGCAGGCGGGCGCCGGGCCGGCAGCCGAGCAGCGTGGCGGGCCGGGGCTGCGGCGCGGGCTGCCGGCGGTAGACGCCGCCGACGCCGCCGCAGGAGCCGAAGTCCTCCTCGCCCTCCGCGCCGATGCCGGTGAGGTCGAAACCGCCGGCGGGCGGCGTCCTCGACGGGGGGTGGCGGAGCCGCCCCTCGAGCATGACGTCGAGCGGGCCGTGGCGCGACGAGCGGCGGGCGTCGAGGACGGTGACGTCCAGCAACTCCTGGTCCCGCGACGGGTCCTCGACCGCCCCGAGACCGATATTGCCCACCCACGACGGACCGGTTCCGTCACAGGCCGCCCGCAACCGGCCGGCCGGGGTGCAGTCGAGCAGTGTGTAACGCTCGACGGCCGGTTCGGTGACCGTGGCGAACAGGCCGTCGATGTCGGCGCACGCCGCGACGAGGCTGTCACCGTCGTCGATGGTCTCGTCGACCAGAAGCCAGGGAAGGCCGATCATCCGGCGACCGTACCGCCTGAAGAGCCAACAGGGGTAACCCGGGACATGAGCCGCGAAACCCGAGGTCCCCGGGGGTACTCTCCGCGCAAAGGGGACTAACTCAGCGTGGAGAGAGGACGGTGTCGGCTCGTGAAGGTCGGCATTCCCAGCGAGGTCAAGAACAACGAGTTCCGGGTGGCGATCACTCCGGCCGGGGTGTTCGAGTTCACCCGGTTCGGCCATGAGGTCTTCGTGCAGGCGGGCGCGGGCCTGGGCTCCTCCATCACGGACGGTGACTACCAGTCGGCGGGCGCGACGATCCTGCCGGACGCCGACGCGGTGTGGGGGACCGGTGACCTGATCCTCAAGGTCAAGGAGCCGGTCGCCGAGGAGTACCACCGGATGCGGGCCGGGCAGGTCCTCTTCACCTACCTGCACCTGGCGGCGTCGAAGGCGTGCACCGACGCGCTGCTGGACCGCGGGGTCACCGGGATCGCCTACGAGACGGTCGAGCTGCCGGACCGCTCGCTGCCCCTGCTGGCCCCGATGTCCGAGGTCGCCGGCCGGCTCGCGCCGCAGGTCGGGGCGTACCAACTGATGCGCCAGGGCGGTGGCCGCGGCGTGCTGATGGGCGGCGTGCCCGGCGTGTACGCGGCGAAGGCCGTCGTGATCGGCGCCGGGGTGTCCGGCTTGAACGCCGCGGCGATCGCGCTCGGCATGCAGGCCGAGGTGCTGCTGCTCGACAAGAACGTAGCCCGGCTGCGCGCGGTCGACGCCGACTATCGCGGGCACGTCCAGACGATCGCGTCGAACGCGTACGAGATCGAGAAGGCGGTCCTCGACGCCGACCTGGTGATCGGCGCGGTGCTGGTGCCGGGCGCGAAGGCGCCGACGCTGATCTCGAACGACCTGGTGTCGCGGATGAAGCCGGGCAGCGTCCTGGTGGACATCTCGATCGACCAGGGCGGTTGCTTCGAGGACTCCCGGCCGACCACGCACGACGACCCGACGTACCCGGTGCATTCCTCGATGTTCTACTGCGTGGCCAACATGCCGGGCGCGGTGCCGCACACGAGCACCTACGCGCTCACCAACGTCACCCTCCCGTACGCTCTGGAGCTGGCCAACCGTGGCTGGCGGGACGCGCTGCGGACCGATCCGGCGCTGGCCGGCGGTCTGAACACGTTCGGCGGCGAGGTCGTCTACGGCCCGGTCGCGGAGGCGCACGGCATGCGCTCGATATCGCTGACGGAGGTGCTCCGCTGAACCTGGACCAGTCGATCACCGCCTACCTGGACCACCTGAGCGTGGAGCGGGGGCTGTCCCGCAACACGCTCGCCTCCTACCGGCGTGACCTCCAGCGGTACGCCGCGGAGCTGGCCGAGGCGGGCGTCACCGACCTCGGGGACGTGCGGCCCGCCGACGTGACCGGGCACCTGGCCCGGCTGCGCGAGGGCGGGCTCGCGTCGTCGTCGGCCGCGCGGGCGATCAGCGCGGTGCGCGGGCTGCACCGGTTCGCGGTCCGCGAGCGCCTGGCCGGGCAGGACGTGGCGGCCGACATCCGGCCGCCGGCGCCGCCCAAACGGCTGCCCAAGGCACTCGACGTGGATCAGGTGGGCCGGTTGCTCGCGGTGCCGGACACGCACTCGCCGCTGGGGCTGCGGGACCGGGCGCTGCTGGAGTTCCTGTACGGCACCGGCGCCCGGATCTCCGAGGCGGTCGGCGCGGACATCGACGATCTGAACGACGAAGACGTGATATTGCGGGGAAAAGGGGGGAAGACCCGGATCGTCCCGGTCGGCGGTTATGCGCGGAACGCGCTGAGCGCCTACCGGACCCGGGCCCGCCCCCTGCTCGCCGAGAACGGCCGGGGCACCCCCGCGGTCTTCCTGAACGCCCGCGGCGGCCGCCTCTCCCGGCAGAGCGCGTGGACCGTCCTGCGCCGCTGCGCGGTTCAGGCGGGCCTGCCGGTGGACGGCCCGTACGCTGTCTCCCCGCACACCCTGCGTCACTCCTACGCCACGCATCTGCTCGACGGCGGGGCTGACGTCCGCGTGGTTCAGGAACTCCTGGGACACGCGTCGGTCACGACGACGCAGGTGTATACGCTGGTGACCGTCGAGCGCCTCCGGGAGGTCTACGCCACCTCTCATCCGCGCGCTCGTTAGAAGATGCGTACCCACAGGTGCGACACGCCGAACGGCTGACCCCGAAGGGGCGGCGGTCGTGGCGTACAGTCGGGCTTCGAGCCGGGAGGGGGGCGAGGTCATGTCAGGGAACGGCGAGCGCGCAGAGGCCTGGACTTCCGCGCTCCGCGACCAGCAGAACTCCCTTGATCTCGGAGCTGACCTGGGTCCAGCCGACCCCACGGCCTACACGATGCGCCGCCCGATCCCCGAGCCGATGCCGACCGACCGGCACGGCCCGGCCCGGATCATCGCGCTGGCGAACCAGAAAGGTGGTGTCGGAAAGACGACGACCACCATCAACCTGGGCGCCGCGCTCGCGGAGTATGGGCGGAAGGTCCTCCTCGTCGACTTCGACCCGCAGGGCGCCTGCTCGGTCGGCCTGGGTGTGAACCCGCACAACCTCGACCTGAGCGTCTACAACCTGCTCATGCAGGACGACGTCGCCACCGAGGACGTCATCATCAAGACCGACGTCGCCGGCCTGCACCTGCTCCCGGCGAACATCGACCTCTCGGCCGCCGAGATCCAGCTGGTCAACGAGGTCGCCCGGGAGATGGCGCTGGCCCGGGCGCTGCGGTCGGTCCGCAAGGAGTACGACTTCATCCTGATCGACTGCCAGCCCTCGCTGGGCCTGCTGGCGATCAACGCGCTGACCATCGCGCACGGCGTGCTCATCCCGCTGGAGTGCGAGTTCTTCTCGCTGCGCGGTGTGGCGCTGCTGCTCGACACCATCGACAAGGTGCGCGAGCGGCTCAACTTCGACCTGGAGCTCGAGGGCATCCTCGCCACCATGTACGACTCCCGCACCACCCACTGCCGCCAGGTGCTGCAGCGCGTGGTGGAGGCGTTCGGCGACAAGGTGTACCAGACCGTCATCACCAAGACGGTCAAGTTCCCGGAGTCCACGGTCGCCGGCGCCCCGATCACCTCGCTCGACCCCGCGTCGTCCGGCGCCCGCAACTACCGTCAGCTCGCTCGCGAGGTCATCGCCGCAAAGGCCGAACGAGGCTAGGTCCGCCAACCGTGCTCTTCGCCCTCGGCGAACCGGTCGCCTTCGTGGCGCTGCTGATCGCCTTCCTGCTCGGCCTGGCGCTGCGGGCCCTCGCCATCCGTTTCACCGCCCGCACGGTCGGCCTGGCGGAACGCCGGGTCTCCCTGCGCCTGAGCCCGCGCGAGGACATCGACCCGTTCGGCGCGGTCGCGGCAGCGGTCGGCGGCATGGGCTGGGGCAAGCAGCTCTCCGTCGACGAGATCCCGCGTTACCGGGGCCGCGGCCGTGCGGCCGCCGTCTTCATCGCCGGCCCGGTCGCCTGCATCCTCGCCGGCGAGCTGCTGATCGCCACCTACGCCCTGGTCTTCCCGGACGCCGCCGAGCTGGTCCTGGCAAGCGCCGGCCTCGGTGACGTCCTGCGCGGTGTCGGCCTCCCGGCAGCCCAGCAGATCGTGCTCTCCCTCGGCGTCGGCCTGCTCGCGTTCGGCCTGCTCGCGCTCATCCCGATCCCGCCGCTCGACGGCTTCGGCATCCTCTGGAACGCCCTACGCCGCCCGGGCACCGGCATGCAGTGGATGCGCCTCTGGCTCGAGGACAAGAACATCGGCGTCCTGCTGCTGCTGATCTTCGCGTTCTTCCCGACCGGCTACCCCCTGCTCAACATGGTCCTGGACTTCCTCGGAGTGCTTTTCCTGCGCGTCTGGGCCTGATCCTGCGCGCCTGATCCTGCGCGCCTGTTCCTGCGCGCCTGTTCCTGCGCGCCTGTTCCTGCGCGCCTGGCCCTGAGCGGTCAGTCCTTGCGATAGACCGAGACGTGGCTCGGGCTCTCCGCGGTGAACCGCCCGCGATCCCAGTCCGCGTACCGCGCCTCCAGCCGCAGCCCGGCAGCCTCGGCGAACCCGTCGATCTGCTCCGGCCACTGATACCGCATGCCGAACGGCCGCAACTGGATGCCACCCTCACGGAACGTCAGCGTCTGCCGGAGGAACGTCTGCGCCTCCCGGTCGTACCGATGCATGCGCACCGTCACCGAGTCCTCGGTGACCCCGTGTACCTGCACCTCCCGCTCGTCCCGGGCGAACTGCTCCTCGTCCGGCACGAACGCCTCGATCACGAACCGGCCGCCGGGCGCGAGCACTCGTGCCACGTTGCGGAAGCAGTCCTCCTGCCGTCCCGGAACCGTCAGGTTGAAGAGCGTGTTGAACACCAGATAGACGAGCGGGTAGCTGCCGTCCACGGCGACGTCCGCCATGTCCCCGAGAACGACCGGCAACGCCGCGCCGCCCGGCTTCCCTCGCAACAGCTCCACCATCTCCGGCGAAGCCTCGATCCCCTCGACGGCCACCCCGCGCGCCGCGAGGGGCAGCGCGACGCGCCCGCTCCCGATGGCCAGCTCCAGAGCCGGCCCGCTCCCGGCGAGCCCGGCGAGAAACGCGGCGGCCGGCTCCGGATCCGGATTGCCGGGTTGGTCGTATTTGGTGGCCCACTGCCGCCCGAACAGCCCAGGATCATCCAAAATAGACATGCTTAAACCCTTACTCGCCCCGCACCGCCGAACCAACCGGTTTTCCGCTCTCCTCCGACTCCTCCTGCCTTCAGTGCCTGCGGGCTGGACGCCCCTCCGGGAGCGATGCGGGCACACCGAAGCGCGGCTGGCGGCGATGCGGGCACACCGAAGGCCGGGCTGGCAGCGATGAGAACACACCGAAGCGGTGTGTGCGCCCGCATCCCTTCCCTGGCGTGGGTGAAAGCGCGCAATGACGTTACGTGTGTCCTGGTCCACGCTCAGCCGCCAACCACAGCGACCGGGCCTGCGCGAAGACCGTCGGCCCGGCCCGGCCCGGCGCGGCGCGGCCCGGCCCGGCCCGGCGCGGCGCGGCCTGGGCGGGCCTCTGGCCGATCACCCGGGGACGCTACTTCCGGTCACACCGGGGAGGGCAGGCGAAGCCGGGAATGGCATTCAGGGGCGGACGGTGAAGGACGCCAGCGCCTCCGGCTGCTCGTCGAACTCCCGGACGTCGGTCACCCGGGCCTGCGGCGGCCCGACCCGGGACCACGCCACCATCCTGTCGACCGAGGCCTCCGGACCCTCGAAGACGGCCTCGACGCGGCCGTCCGGCAGGTTGCGGACCCAGCCTGTCACGCCCTGCTCGGCAGCGGCCCGGCGGCACGTGTCGCGGTAGAAGACGCCCTGGACCAGGCCGCTGACCAGGACACGCTTGCGGATCACCCGGCCAACCCTACGTCGAGAAGAGTTCGCAGGTCATGTTGTAGTAGCGATCGGTCCGGCCCAGGTGCCGCATGCCCAGGCGGCGGCACACCGCCTGCGAGGCGGTGTTCTCCGGGTAGGTGACGGCCAGCACCGGGGAGACGCCGGAGCGGGCCGCGTACGCGAGAACGGCCGTCCCCGCCTCGGTGGCGTACCCCTGGCCCCAGGCGTCCGGGTGCAGGTGCCAGCCGATCTCGGTCGCGCCGGCCGGGGCGAGCGGCTCGCCGGCGAGCAACTCGACAAGGAACGCGGTGCCGAGCAGGTGCCCGGTCCGCCGGTCCTGCACCGCCCAGACGGTGTGCACGTCGTCCTGCCGGTCGCGCCACGCGGCCAGCCGGGCCCGGGCGCCGGTGAGATCCGTGAGCACCTGCGGTTCGGCGCCGAGATAGCGCATGACGTCCCAGCGCGAGTACATGTCCAGGATGAACTCGGCGTCCTTCTCCTCCCACTCCCGCAACACCAGGCGCGGAGTGATCAGTGACCTCATCGCGGCAGCGTAACCGGAGAGCAGCAACCGGTCACGGGTTGCGACGTTGGAAGCTTCGGGGACTGTCCGGCGACGACGTGGAGGAACCGACAACGTGAGCCCGGAGCAGCTCGTCTCAGGCATGGTCTACGGTCGGCACGTGCCCGAGAAGCCCGGCCCCGTCGTGGAGGCCAAGGAAGTGGACGCCCCCACGGACGGTGACGCCCCCACGGACGGTGACGCCACCACGGACGGCGACGCCCCCACGGACGATGATGCCGTCATGGCCGAGGTCGCGGAGCCCGATTCCGGCGGATTCACCGTGCGGCTGGAGAACTTCACCGGCCCGTTCGATCTGCTGCTCCAGCTGATCGGCAAGCACAAGCTGGACGTGACCGAGATCGCGCTGCACCAGGTCACCGACGACTTCATCGCCTACATCCGGGCCATGGGCGACGATTGGGACCTCGGCGAGACGAGTGAGTTCCTGCTTGTCGCGGCGACGCTGCTGGACCTGAAGGCGGCCCGGCTGCTGCCCGCCGCGGAGGTGGAGGACGAGGAGGACCTGGCGCTCCTGGAGGCGCGCGACCTGCTCTTCGCCCGGCTCCTGCAGTACAAGGCGTTCAAGGAAGCGGCCGCGCACATCGCGGAACTCGAGGCGAGCGGCGCGCGTCGCTGGCCGCGATTGGTCACCCTGGAGCCGAGGTACGCGGAAGCGCTGCCGGAGCTGGTTCTCGGGATCGGCCCGGAGCGGCTCCTCAAACTCGCGCTGAAGCAGTTCCTGCCCAAGCCGGGCCCGCCGCAGGTCTCGATCGCGCACATCCACCAGGTCCGGGTCAGTGTCAGGGAGCACGCCGCGCTGCTGCGGGACCGGTTGCGCCGGGCCGGGGTGGCGACGTTCGGCCTGCTCGTGGCGGACTGTGCGAACACCCTGGAGGTGGTCGCCCGGTTCCTGGCGCTGCTGGAGCTCTACCGGGAAGGGCTGATCGACTTCGAGCAGCCGGTCTCGCTGGACGAGCTGACGGTGCGCTGGATCGGCGGGGACGGCGAGGTCGAGCTGGACATCGACGATTACGAGGGGACGAAACCGGCCCCGGAGGGGTCTCCGGAGCCGAACTCCGCCCAGGCCGGGGGCGATGCGGCCGATCATGCCGGGATGGCCGCCGTTTCGGACGAGAATGGCGTGGACGATCTTGACGAGCGGCCGTCCAGTGGCGATCTTGGCGGGGTGGAGGAGACATCGTGAGCAGCGCGGAGCATGAGGACTCCCTGGCGGCGCAGGCGGCCGCGTGGGTGCCGCCGTGGGAGCGCCGGCGGGAGCCCGACCGGGACTACCGGGACGCCGTGGACGCTCCGGAGGGCCTGCCCGGCGGGGATCACCGGGATGCCGTGGACGCTCCGGAGGACCTGCCCGAGGAGGAGATCGAGCCCGAGCCGACCGAGGAGGAGCTCGGTCCGGAGCTGCCGCTGCCCGATCCGGTCGAGGAAGCGGCCGAGAGCGCGGACGCGGACGACGACGCGCCGGACGGCGAGGAGCACGTTCCGGTGGACGCGCCGATCAACGGGGACGGTCCCGGCCCGGAGGCGGGGGCGCCGGCGGTGGTCACGGTTCCGGTGCAGGGCCGGGGGCCGCGGGACGGCTCGGATGCGTCTGCGGGAGGTGATGCCCGTACCCTCTCTGTGGATCTTGACGACGCGGACCTGGCGGCGGCTCTCGAATCGATCATGCTGGTGGTTGATGAGCCGGTAGGCGAATTGCAGTTGGCGCAGGTGATGGAGCAGCCGGTCGAGCGGATCGCGCGGACCCTCGAGGACGTCTCGGCGCGGTACACGGCGGCGGGGCACGGGATCGACCTGCGGCGGGTGGCGGGAGGCTGGCGTCTCTACACCCGGCCGGAGTACGCGCACTACGTCGAGCGATTCGTGCTGGACGGACAGTCCGTGCGGCTCACTCAGGCCGCCCTGGAGACACTCTCGGTGGTGGCGTACAAGCAGCCCGTGACGCGCTCGCGGATCTCGGCCATCCGCGGTGTGAACTGTGACGGCGTCATGCGTACGCTTGTCACTCGCGGCCTCATCGAGGAGTGCGGCACGGAGCCGGAGACGGGTGCATACCTGTACCGGACGACCGTGCTGTTCCTCGAGAAGCTCGGCCTCAACTCGGTCGACCAGCTGCCGCCGCTTGCTCCGTTCCTGCCCGACGATGTGGAAGAAGTACTCGATGCCTCAGGCTGACACCGCCGAACGCCTCCAGAAAGTCCTGGCGGCGGCCGGTGTTGGATCCCGGCGCGCCTGCGAAGACCTGATCTTCCGGCGGCGCGTCACCGTCAACGGCCGAGTCGCCAAACTCGGCGACAAGGTCGACCCCGCCACGGCGGAGATCCACGTCGACGGGCAGCGGGTGATCACCAACACCAAGCTGGTCTACGTCGCGCTGAACAAGCCGCGCGGCGTCGTCTCCAGCCTCGACGACGAGAAGGGCCGCACCGAGCTGGCCGACTTCCTCGGCGCCAACTTCGAGCAGCGGCTCTTCCACGTGGGCCGGCTCGACGCCGAGTCCGAGGGCCTGCTGCTGCTCACCAACGACGGCGGGCTCGCGCACAAGCTGATGCACCCGTCCTACGAGATCTCCAAGACCTACCTGGCCGAGGTGGTCGGGCCGCTGCCGCGCAGCGTGGGCCGCACCCTGCAGACCGGCGTCGAGCTGGAGGACGGCCCGGCGAAGGTGGACAGCTTCCGCCTGGTCGACGCCATCGGGAAGACGGCTCAGGTGGAGATCGTGCTGCACGAGGGCCGCAAGCACATCGTCCGCCGGATGATGGACGCGGTCGGTCACCCGGTGACCCGGCTGATCCGGACGGCTGTCGGCCCGATCCGGCTCGGTGACCTGCGGCCGGGCGGTTTCCGGCACCTGTCGTCGGCCGAGGTGGCCGCCCTGTTCAAGGCAGTCGGCGACTAGCCGGCGGGTGTCCCGCGGGGGCGCGGACCGTGGCCGGACCCGGGTTTGAGGGCACACGATCCGGGTGGGGACGCGGACGGGGAGCACACCCGAGCTCGCGGTCAGGGGCGCCCGGGATCGCGGGGAAGGGACTCCAGCGCCAGGTGCCACGGGAAGTCGCCGTCGATCAGGGGCGGGTCGAGGACCCGTACCCCCTCGGAGCGCAAGCAGGCGACGCTGGCCTGGTAGGGAAGGCGTCCCGCCAGCGCCGGGTTCACCGACGGGAGCATCACCACCGGGATGCCGAGGCCGGGCGCCTCGGCGAGCAGGCCGAGCGGGTACGTGTCGGCGATGCCGAGCGCGAACTTGTTGACGGTGTTGTAACTGGCCGGGGCGACGATGATGGCGTCCGGCCGGGGCGGCTTCGGCTCGGTCGGCTTGCGGTACCGGCTGCGCACCGGCCGCCCGGTCTGCTTCTCGATCGCCGGCAGGTCGAGGAAGTCGAGGGCGAGCGGGGTGGCGACGACCTGCACCTCCCAGCCGGCGCGCTGGGACAGGCCGACGAGTTCGCCGACGCCGGGCGCCGGGCCGGTGGCACAGACGATCAGATAGAGGGTCACGGGCGTCCTCCGTTGCGTATCACGTCGGTGAGCAGGGTGATCAGGGCCCGGGCGGCGGCGCCCGGCGTGCGGTCGCCGGCGATCGCCAGGGAGAGCGGCCAGACCAGGTCGGCGCCGGTCACCGGGATCACCGCGACGCCCGGCTCGCCGGCCGCGATGAACCGGGGCAGCAGCGCGATGCCGAGCCCGTGGTAGACGTGCGCCGGCCCGGTGGCGATGTCCGGGATCTCGATGGTGACCCGGCGCGGCACCCCGGCGGCGGTGAAGGCGCGGTCGGTCACCGACCGGTTGCCGTATCCGACCGGGGAGTCGATGAAGTCCAGACCGGCCAGCGCGGTGATCGGGACGTGATCGGCGCCGGCCAGCGGGTGGTCCTCGGGGACGACCAGGTCGAGGACGGATTCGGTCAGGTCGATCAGGCGCACGCCGGGCGGCCGGGCGCCCGGCAGTGACACGAACGCCAGGTCCAGCCGGTGGTCGGTGAGCGCCTCGATCAGGCCCATCGAGCCGGACGGCGCGGCGCTGGTGCGCAGCAGCACACCGGGATGGCGGCGGTGGAACTCGCCGAGGATGGCCGGCAGGTCGATGATCCGGATCGAGGTGAGTGTGCCGATCCGCAGGGTGCCGCTGAGCCCGCCGCGCACCTCGGCCACCGCGTCCCGGGCCTCGCGGGCGGCGTCCAGGGCGAACCGGGCGCGGGGGAGCAGGGCCGCTCCGGCGTCGGTGAGCAGCACCCGTTTCGAGTTGCGTTCCAGCAGGGGTACGCCGAGATCCCGCTCCAGTGCCTTGACCGCGGCCGAGACCGCGGACTGGACGACGAAGAGCCTGGTCGCCGCCCGGGTAAAGCTCTGCTCCTCGGCGACCGCGACGAAGTACTCCAGCTGACGCAGTTCCACCCGTCGATTATCAACGTTGGTGATGCATGTGAGCTATTTTCTTCGTTGTTGTTGATGATCGGGCGAGCGACAGTCGGCTCATGAACGCATCGCCCGCCCGGCTGCACGCCGGCTTCTGGTCGATCGCCATCGCGTTCCTGACCGCGATGGCGTTCTCCACCGTGCCCACCCCGCTGTACCCGCTCTACATGGGGCGGGACGGCTTCTCCACCTTCACCGTCACGGTGGTCTTCGCCGTCTACGCGGTCGGCGTTGTGATCAGCCTGCTGCTCGCCGGGCACATCTCGGACCGGCTCGGCCGCAAGAAGATCCTGATCCCGGCCCTGGCGCTGGAACTGGTCGCCGCCGCGCTCTTCCTCACCAGCGCGTCGCTGCCGGTGCTGCTCGCCGCCCGGTTCGTCACCGGCCTCGGCGTCGGCATGATCACCGCCACCGCGACGGCGCACCTGCAGGAGTTGCACGCGGCACACCGGCCGGGCGCGTCACGGCAGCGCTTCGAGGTGGTCTCGACCGCCGCCAACAGCGGCGGCCTGGGATTGGGCACGCTGATCGCGGGACTTCTGGCCCAATTCGTGTACGCCCCCCTGCGTACTCCGTATCTCGTGTTCGCGGGCCTGCTCGCCCTGAGCATCCTGCTCGTGGCGCTCACGCCGGAGACCGTGACCCGGACGGCGGAGCGCTACCGGTACCGGCCGCAGCGGATCGGCGCGCACGGCGACCGGATGGTCTACCTGACCGCCGCGGTCTCCGCGCTCGCCTCGTTCGCGGTGTTCGGCGTCTTCACCTCGCTCGCCCCCGGTTTCGTGTCCGGCACCCTGCACCACTCGTCACGCGCGCTGGCCGGAGCGATCGTCTTCGCGGTCTTCGGCGCGGCGGCCGCCGCACAGGCCCTGACCGGCTCGTTGAGCGCGGCGGCGAAGACCCGTCTCGGCCTGCTCGCCCAGGCGGCCGGCATCGTCGTCCTGGTGATCGGCATGCACACCGGGAGCCTGGCCGCCTTCCTGGCCGGCGGCGTGGTCGCCGGCATCGGGGCGGGCGTCCTCTTCAAGGCGGCGGTCGGCTCGGTCGCCGCGTCGGCCGCGCCGGCGGAACGCGGGGAGGCCCTGGCCGGCCTGTTCCTGATCGCCTACCTCGGCCTCGGCGTCCCGGCGATCGCCCTCGGCGTCGCGACCCGGTCGCTGCCGGCGGTCACCGTGATGACCTGGTTCGCCGGGATCCTGCTGGTGCTGCTCGGCGCGGTCGCCCTGCTCGGCCGCCGCGGTGCGGCGACGCCGGCCGTTCCGCCGCCGCCGGCCGTTCCGGTGCGGGACTTGGCACACAGCACACGCTGACGATCGGCCCGGACCCGCTGGCGTGTTGACTTCGGGTGCGCTCCGCACCTGAAATCCCCACACCGGCCCGGACCCGGCTGGGCGTGGGGAAATCGGGTGCGCTCCGCACCTGAAGTCAACACACCGGTTCGGCGCGTCCAGCTTCCTGGTCGGCCACTCCGAGGTCAGCGGTGGATGTGGGCGGACAGGACGGCGAGCAGGCGCTGGTCCCAGGCCTGCTCGTCGTCGTCGCGCCACTGGTGGCCCTGCGGGCACTGCCAGTTCGGCGCCGGGTCGCGCATGACGCAGCCGCCTAGTGCGAGGTGACCGTCCTGGGCGGCGTCGATCGCTTCCGGGACGGGCAGGCCGAAGAGCAGCGGCACACCGGGGGCGCCGCATTCGGGACAGGAAGGGATCATCAATCAGACGGTACTCGCGTCCGGCGGCCCGACGTTTGATCCGGCTCGACGCGGCAATCGACAGCGGTATGCCGCGAGTGATGACCCTCAATCTATTCTCGCCCGAGCACGCCGACTACGAGCGGCGGCGGCCGGTGCTGCGCGACGGGCTGGCCGCCGTGCGCCCTGATCTGATCGCGCTGCAGGAGACGGTCTGGGGAGAGGGGTACGACCAGGCGACCGACCTGCTCGGACCCGGATATCACCTGGCCCGGCACTCCCGGCGCTCGGAGAACGGCGTGGGCGCGGTGCTCGCCAGCCGCTGGCCGATCGGCGCCGTGTCCGAGATTGATCTGCATGTCTCCAGCCGGGTGGACCTGCCCTGGGCGGCCGCCGTGGTCGCCGAGATCGACGCGCCGATCGGCCCGCTCTTCTTCGTCCACCACAAGCCGTCGTACCAGTACGGCTACGCCCTGGAACGCGAGGAGCAGGCGGTGCTCTGCGCCCGGATGGTGGAGGAGCGGTTCGCCGGCCGGCGCCCGCACGTGATCCTGGCCGGCGACTTCGACGACACCCCGGATTCGGCGAGCGTCCGGTTCTGGACCGGGCGGCAGTCGTTGCGCGGGTTCTCGGTCGCCTATCGGGACGCCTGGGAGGCCGTTCACCCGGACGATCCGGGGCACACCTTCACGCCGGAGAACCCGCTGGTCCGTACCGGGGAGATGCCGTTGGAGATCGGGCGGCGGATCGACTACGTGATGGTCCGCTGCGGCACGCACGGCCCGACCCTGGAGGTGGCCGGGTGCCGGCGGGTGTTCGACGAGCCGGTCGGCGGGGTGTGGGCGACCGACCATTTCGGAGTGGTCGCCGACCTGGTCGATCCGAGAGGATGAGGCGATGGACTGGAACAGCGCACTGGCCCGGTACGCCGATCGGCTGCACGCCGTCGCCGGCGGCCGCCATCACGTCGCCTCACCCCTGGGAGCCTGGCTGCTGCTGGCGCTGACCGCGGCCGCGGGCGGCGGTGACGACCTGGCCGAGGCGCTCGGCGTCGCCCCCGAGGAGGCGGCCGGGATCGCCGGCGCGCTGCTCGCCGAGCCGCATCCGCTGGTGGCCGCCGCGACAGCGGTGTGGCACGCGGAGCAGGTCGACCCGGCGGCGCTCGCCGGCTGGCCCCTGCCTGCGGCGACCACGACCGGGCCGCTGCCCGGCCCCGCCGCCCTCGACGCCTGGGCGCGGGAGCACACCGACGGGCTGATCGGCCGCTTCCCGGTCGAGCCCGCGCCGGACCTCCTGCTGCTGCTCGGCAGCGCCCTGGCCACCAGGGTCTCCTGGTCCGAGCCGTTCGAGACCGCCCCGGCGGCAGCGCTCGGCGGGGAGTGGGCGAGCCGGCTCACCCGGGTGCTGGGGACGCCGCCGTTCGGCCACCGGGCGTTCGTGACACGGGCCTCCGGCATCGGTGACGTCATCGTGCACGCGGCCTCCGCCACCGGCGGGCTGACAGTGGTCTCGGTGGCCGGCCAGCCGGACGTGCCGGCCCGCCGGGTGCTCGCCGCGGCCTACGAGATCGCCCCGGCCGTGGCCGCCCGCACGCTCGCCCCGGCGTCGCTGTTCGACCTGCCGCTCGGGGAGTCGCCGCTCTGGAGCATTCGGGAGGAGTTCGGCCACGACAACCAGCGCGAGCACGTGCGGGCGCTGCTACCGGCCTGGTCGGCCACGAGCGACCACGACCTGGCCGCCGACCCGGGGCTCGGTTTCTCGGCCGCGACCCGGGTGCTCGGCAGGCTGCTCGGCGTCGCCGGCCCGCGGTTCGACGCGAAGCAGGTGGCGACCGCCCGGTACAGCCGGTACGGCTTCGAGGCGGCCGCGGTCAGCGGTTTCGGGGTGGCGACGTCGTTCCCGCCGGAGGGCGCGATCCGGCATGCCGAGTTGCGGTTCGCCCACCCGTACGCGGTGGTCGCCGTGACCACCCAGCCGGGCGGCCCGTGGGACGGTGTCCCGGTCTTCTCCGCCTGGATCACGGAGCCGGACGACACCACGGACTAGCCCGGTAACGCCGATAAGCGAATACCAAGCCGGCAAAAACGTCGCCACGGGGTTGGGCGAGGGAAGGCGCGCGCCCTTCGAGCGCGCGCTCTCCTGGTCGATAACACATCCCGCCAGGTGGCGGAGACATCCCCGCTGACTGGCGGATCATCAGTTGGTCTGTATTGAGAAATCCCGGATTTGCGCCATACCATCGGCCATTGCGAGTCGCAGATCAACAGAAGAACGGGATGCTCCATGCAACACCCCAAACGCGCGATCACGGCGAAATTGACGGCCACCCTGGTGGCCGCAGTGCTGATCGCGCAGTCGGCGTCGCCCGCCGTCGCGAAAGAGATCGCTCCGCCCAGCGGTGACACCGGCCCCGCCGAGGTTGAGACGATGTACATCATGACCCCGCAGGAATATCAAGAGAGGTATTTCGATATTCATGGCGCGGCGGTTCCCACCGGTGTTCCGGAGCCGCTGGAATCTGAAACTATCCGCAATGCCGCAGGTCAGCTCATCGACACGGATACCGGAGAAATTCTGACCGGCGCGGGTGTCAGCTCGGCGGCCGTGTCGAGCAGCGACGCGGGTGCGGCCGGTGGCAACGAAGTGAGGCCCAGCGCCGTTGACCCCGGCAATGGTGGCGGCGGCACCGGGGGTGGCGTGCCGTGGCACAAGGTCTTGTACTCGTACACCGACTACAAGCGCAATAAGATCACTGTTCGGTACGGCACCAGAGCATTCGGCTACCACCACTTCGCCGCCAAACATAATCTTCGCAATCGCGCCGTCTTCAAGACGATTCCCAAGAACGCCCCGATCAGCACTTTCGGCGCCAAGCTGACGTACGAAGTCTGGGTCGGTGATCCGGCGAATGGTCGACCGAAGGTGAAAATCCGGTTCGTCTCGTGGCAGTCTTCGATGACCGATGACAATAAATACCGGGTACCGGACGCCGGTTACGTCGGAGTGATCACCGCATTCTGTGTGAAGGACAAAAAAGAAGTAAAGGGCGAGAAGTGCCCTGAGTGGATCAACAAGTTGAAGTAGGGTTGTGGCGGCGCCGCGCGGAGGATGCGATGAGCACAGAGCAGGAAGACCATCTGCACGAGCGTTTCCTGCAGACGGTTGCGCCCCTGATGATCGAACCGATCGGGGGGCCGCCGGCCGGGCTGCGTCTCGCCGGCGTCGTTCGCGCGGGCGTCAACGAGACCAGGGTGATGCTACGGGCCGGCGTGGCCATCTCCTTCCGCCTGATCAGCCAGGAGCGCGAGCTGGACATCCATGCGGCATTCGACTGGATACGCGACCTGACTCCTGCTGACCTCGTGGGCGTCGGCGGCGAGCGCGACAGTCATGGCTACGCGATAGTGGCTGCCGAGGAGATCGGCTTCAGTGCGGGCCGTCATGCGACTCGACCGGACACCGACTACTTCACGATGCTGCGCATGATGCTGTACGGCAGCTCGGTTCGGTACCGGGAGATGTATACGCTTGCCGGCTTCCTGATGCTGGAATCTCAGCGGCATCGGCTCTACATCAGGAATCCGGCCAGCGGCGTGACGGTCGGCGTGGATCTGCCACTCACCGACGCGGGAGGAGAGATCTATCCGGGCATGGGTGGCACCTTTCCCACCCTGCTGGCATCCGTGTTCGAGAACGATGAGCTGGACTTCGAAGAGGAGGTCCGGGGGACCGACGAATACTGTTCGAAGATCTACGACCTGAGCGGGTGGGTGGTTCCGGCGCCGGTCACCGGCACGGAGCAGGCCGACGACTCCGTTCCGGACGATGTCGAGAATCTCATGATCCTCAGCCCGGAGCAGTACGAAGAGCTGATGAACGCACCCGACCAGGACAGGTCCTAGCTGGCCAGCGCCATCTCGGCCAGGACGGCGTCGATCTCGGCGGCCGGGGCCGGGCGCGCGAAGTAGTAGCCCTGGGCATACCGATATCCCAGGGCGTGCAGCCGGTCCGCCTGGTCGCGGGTCTCCACGCCCTCGGCGACGGCCCGCAGGCCCAGCGTCGCGGCGATCGTGCTCAGCGAGGTGGCGATCGCCTCCTGCTCGGCGGTGCCGTTGAGGTCGTCGATGAACGACTTGTCCACCTTGAGGGTGGTGACCGGGCAGGTCCGGAGCAGGGTCAGGGAGCTGTGGCCCGTACCGAAATCGTCGAGAGCCAGACCCACGCCCAGCTCGCGCAGCTCACGCACCGTGCTCAAAGCTACGCCGCCGGCGAAGACGGCGGTCTCGGTGATCTCGATGGTGATCCGGTCCGGCGACAGCCGGTGCCGGTGCAGCGCGTCGGCGACCAGACCGGGCAGATCCGGGTCGAGCAGCTGGCGGGCCGAGACGTTGACGTTGACGCGGGGCGCGGCGGCGCCGTGCCGGCGGTACCAGGCGGCGGCGTCGGAGCAGGCCTGGTCGAGGATCCAGGCGCCCAGATCGATGATCAGGCCGCTGTGCTCGGCGACCGGGATGAACTCGGCCGGCGAGACCACCGGGCCGTCGGCGGGCTGCCAGCGGACCAGCGCCTCCACTCCGGTGATGGCGCCGGTCGGCAACTCCACGATCGGCTGGTAGACCAGGCGGAACTCACCGCGGTCCAGGCCGCGGCGCAGCGCGGCGGCCAGCTCGGCGTGGTGCGCCGCGGTGGCGTCCAGCTCGCCGCTGTGATCGCGGAACCGGTTGGTGCCGGTCAGCTTGGCGGCCTGCAGCGCGAGCTCGGCGCGGCGCAGCAGGTCGGGCACCGTGTCGCCGCTGCCCGCGGCGATGCCGACCGTCACGGTGACGAGCAGGTCGTGCCCGTCCACCCGCAGCGGGACGCGGAACGCGGTGAGCAGTGACTCCGCGAGACCGGTGTGGTCCCCGGCGAGCGGCATCAGGACGCCGAACTCGTCGCCGAGCAGCCGGGCGGCCACGGCCTCCGGACCGGCGACGACCCGGATCCGCTCGGCGGCGGCGCGCAGCAGCGCGTCGCCGGCCCGGTCACCGAGCCGGTCGTTGAGGGCGGAGAATCCGTCCAGGTCACAGACCGCCACGGTGACCGGGTCGGTGCGGCCGGTGAGCGCGGCGGTGAAGAACCGCCGGTTCGGCAGCCCGGTCAGGTCGTCGTGGTTCGCCTGGGCGTCGAGGTGGTCGAGCAGCAGGTTGTTGTCGGAGAGAGCGGCGTACTGGCGGACCATGACGAGCACTGTCAGCACCACCGAGCCGCCGGCCAGCCCGGGTGACAGGTTGCCGTGCCGGAGGGTGCTGATGATCAGCATGGCGGCGGTGATGCCGACGGCCGTGTACGGGACCGCGCTGACGTGCCGCCAGAGGCCGAGGTGGCCGGGCCGGTCGGCGGGCAGTGGCTGCGGCTCGCGGGCGGCCGGGTCCAGGTTGGCGCGGATCTGCAGCAGGGCGGCTGCCGCGAAGAAGATCGCGGCGAAGGGCAGCGTGACAGCGGCCGGGTTGAGGAACGGCCTCTCCTCGATCAGCGGCGCGACAGCCCACGCGGCCGGCCCGAGCAGGCCGATCGGGGCGAGCGACCAGAGCGCGGCGCGATGCACCGCGGAACTGCGGGTGATGCCCACTTTGATCACGGCGACCACCGCGGCGCACGCGACGGTCAGCACGACGGCGAGCATGACCGGGACGGCGCCGGTGCCCGAGGCCGGTCCCGACGTCGTCCAGAAGAAGTGCGAGACGACAAGGCTGGCGGCGACCGCGACGATCCCGATGTCCAGGAACATGGCGACGGTCGCCCGCCAGGTGCGCTGCGGCCGGGGCAGGCGGATCAGCGCCAGCACGGCGACGCCGACCGCGGCGAGGTAGCCGGTCGCGGTGAACGGGCTCATCGGGACCGGGTTGCCCGCCACCAGCGTGTCGGCGGTCTGTCCGACGGTGCCGGCGGTGAGCCAGCCGCCCGCGTACGCCAGCCGCCGCCAGAAGTCGCGCGCCGGGCCCCGGCCGGTGACCGACGCGAGCGCGCAGGCCAGCGTCGAGGTGACGGCCGCGCCGATCGTGGAGGGCCAGAGCAGCCACGGCGGCGAGCCCAGTTCGCGGCCGAGGAGTCCCAGCACCGCGCTGATCGTGACGAAGACGGCCGCCAGGATGAGCACGCGGACGGCCTGTCTCATCATGTCCGGCCTATCGGCACGTCACATCGCGGCGAGCAGCTTTTTCTGCACCTTGCCCATGCCGTTGCGAGGCAGTTCACCCACGATCCGCACGATCCGGGGTCGTTTGTGGGCGGCGAGCCGGTCCGCCACGAACGTGATCAGTTCCTGCTCGGTGACCGGGTCGGCCACAACGAACGCTGTCACCTGCTCACCCAGGTCGGCGTGCGGCGTGCCGATCACGGCGGCCTCGCGGACCGCCGGATGGAGCAGCAGCGCGTCCTCGACCTCGCCGGCGCCCACCCGGTACCCGCCGGTCTTGATCAGGTCGGTGGACGCCCGGCCGACGATGCGGTGCCACCCGTCCGCGCCGATCGTGGCGACGTCGCCGGTCGGGAACCAGCCGTCGTCCAGCTCGGGCCGCTCGACGCCGGCGCCGCGCAGATAGCCGTCGAGCAGGGTGGGGCCGGTGACCTGCAGGTTTCCGATGGTGACGCCGTCGGCGGGCAGCGGTGTGCCGGACTCGTCCACCAGGCGGGTGCGGACGCCGGTCAACGGGGTGCCGACCTGGCCGGCCCGGCGTTCGCCCGCGGCTCGGGCACTCACCGTGATCAGGGTCTCGGTCATGCCGTACCGCTCGACCGGGGCCTGCCCGGTCAGCTCGCGGAGGGAGTCGAAGACCGGGGACGGCAGCGGGGCGCTCCCGGAGACGAGCAGCCGGGCCGGCCGCAGCGCGCGAGCCGCGCCGGGGGTGTTCGCGATCCGGGACCAGACGGTGGGCACGCCGAAATACATGGTGCCGGGCGTCGACCCGTACCCCTGAGGTGTGGGTTTGATCGTGTGCCGCAACCGGCCGCCCAGCCGCAGCGGTCCCAGCACGCCGAGCACCAGGCCGTGCACGTGGTAGAGCGGCAGGCCGTGCACGAGCGTGTCGTCAGCGGTCCACTGCCACGCCTCGGCGAGCGCGTCCAGGCCGGCGGCGAGGGCGGCGCGCGAGATCACCACGCCTTTCGGCGGCCCGGTGGTGCCACTGGTGTAGAGGACGAGAGCCGGTCGCTTCGCTTCCGGCTCCGGCGGCACGCTGCCGGGCCGTTTCTGGTCACTGATTGCCATGACGGGTACGGGGGAGGTCCCGGCCGCCTCGCGATCGTCCGACAGCACCAACGCCGCGGCTGAGTCACGAAGGATGTGCGCGCGTTCGAGCTCACCGGCGTCCGGCGGCACCGGGACGACCGGGACGCCCGCGAGCAGGGCGCCGGTGACCGCCGCGATCGTCGGCAGGCCGGGTTTCGCATCGACCGCGACGATCTCGTGGCCGGCGATCCGTTCGGCGATCGCGGCCGCCCAGCCGAGGAGCTCGTGCCGGGACAGGTCCTGCTCCGGGGTGGCGACGGCGCCGGGCAGGTCGTCACCGCCGGATCGTTGGCCGCCGCCGGGCTGTGCGTCGCCGCCGGTTAGCGCGGTGAGGAGCGTCATGACCGGATTGTGTCATCGCACGGGGGAATTGCGGGTTGCCGCCCGGCTGTCGGGAGTGAGCGGCCGGTTGCTGGGTGTAGCGGCCGCTGCATAGCGTCTCCTCACGCGGTTGCAGATAAATGCCGAGGAGTCGCTACATGCCCGATATGGCTCGCTGGCGGGATCTGCGGCAGCTCACCCGCGGGTACCGCCGGTGGATCGCCCTCGCCGCCGCGCTCAGCCTCCTCGGTTCGGCCCTCGCCCTCGCGCAGCCGCTGCTCGCCGGCAAGGCGATCGACACGGCCGCCGGCGGAACCGTCCCGTGGCCGGTCCTCGGCGTCCTCGCCGGGCTGTTCATCGCGCAGGCGTCCGCCCTCGCGCTCGCCCGCTGGGTGCAGGCCTACACCGGCGAGACCATGACACGGGACCTGCGCCGCACCGTGGCCGAGCATGTGCTCCGCATGCGCCTGTCCGTTCTTGATCGGGTACGCACCGGGGACGTGATCGCCCGTGCCTGCGGCGACACCACGATCGTCAAGACCCTCGTCGCGCAGAGCCTCGGCACCGGGGTGGCCGGCGTCGCCGGGCTGATCGCCACCGTGCTGCTGCTCGGCTGGCTGGACCGGTGGCTGCTCGCGCTCGTCGTGCTGCTCTTCAGCGTCGCGGTCGGCAGCCTGCTCGCCGTGGTGCGCCGGCTGCGGGTCGCGTCCCGGATCGCGCAGACCGCGGAGGGCGCGCTCAGCGCCGACCTGGAACGGGCGCTCGGTGGTCTGCGCACCGTGCGGGCCTGCCGGGCGGAACCCGTCGAAGCGGCCCGGATCGACCGGGCGGCCGGCCGGGCGTACGTCTCCAACCTGCGGATGGCCGGACTGGTCGCGCTCAGCGGCCCCACCAACGACCTCGCGGTGAGCGGCGCGTTCCTGGCCGTGCTGCTGGTCGGCTCCACCCGGGTCGCGGCCGGCGAGACGAGCCTCGGGCGGCTGGTCGCGTTCACCCTCGCGATGACGTACCTGTCCGCGCCGATCTACGAGATCTTCCAGGCGGTCAGCGCGGTCCAGCAGGGCTCCGGCGCGCTGCACCGGATCAACGAGGTGCTGTCCCTGCCGACCGAACGTGATCACCCGGTCGGCATCGTCGGCGTGCAGCGGCACACCGGGCCGGTGCTGGAGTTCCGCGACGTCTGGTTCGGTTACGACCCGGCCCGGCCGGTGCTGCGCGGGATCAGCTTCGCCGTGCCGGCGCGCGGGCACATCGCGCTCGTCGGGCCGTCCGGAGCCGGCAAGTCCACGATCTTCGCGCTGGCCGAGCGGTTCTACGAGCCGGACCGCGGCACGGTGCTGCTGAACGGCCGGGACGTGCGGTTCACGCCGTACGACCGGCACCGCTCCGCCGTCGGCCTGGTCGAGCAGGACTGCCCGCTGCTGGCCGGAAGCCTGCGGGAGAACCTGCTCTACGGCGCGGGCCCGGCGGTCTCCGAGGACGAGCTGGCCCGGGTGCTGGCGATGACCGGTCTGACCGGTGTCGTGGCGGCCCTGCCGCGCGGGCTGGACACCACGGTGGGCGAGCGGGGGAGGCAGCTGTCCGGCGGGCAGCGCCAGCGGGTCGCGATCGCCCGGTGCCTGCTGGCCCGGCCGCGCGTGATCCTGCTCGACGAGCCGACCGCGCATCTGGACGCGGACTCGGAACGGGCGCTGGCCATCGCGTTGCGCGAGGTGGCGGCGGTGTGCGCGCTGGTGGTGATCGCCCACCGGTTCTCCACGGTGCGCGCCGCCGACCACGTGCTGGTGGTCGACCGGGGGGTGGTGACGGCCGGGGGTACGCACGAGGAGCTGTTACACGCCGACGAGTACTACCGCCGCCTGGCCGCCCAGCCCCTGTACCCGTGACCGGCCGCGCCGCCCGCCGCTGCCGCCCGCTGCCGCCGCCTTGGGCCCGCTTTTGGCCGCAGCCGGCTGCCGCTGCCTTTAGTCGCCGCCCGCTGCCGCCCGCCCGCTGCGGCGCCTCCCACGGCGGCGGCACGCGGCTGCGGCGGTCAGTCCGTTCGGCGTCCGAGGCCCGTTGCCAGTGACAGCAGGAGGGCGGTGCCGGTGACCGCGATCCACCAGTCATGCTCGATCACGGCCAGGACGACCAGGACGGCCATTCCGACGAGCATGCCGATCCGGCCGGCCCGGCTCGCGGCTCTGGTGCGCCACCACGGCGGCTGCCGGCGGGGTTCGCCGTCGGCCAGCTCCTTCGCGTACTGCTCCAGCGACGGGAACTCGTCGCGCGGACCGGAACCGGCCGCCGCCACGTGTGCCCGCGCCTCCCCGACGAGCGCCGCGGCCCGGCCGGGCGGCACGTCGAACCGCCCGACCAGCAGCGCCCGCAGTCGCGCGAACCACGCGTCCGGATCGTCCGGGGCGCCGGAAGCGCCGGCGTCCGGGCCGCTGGCCGGACCGGCGTCCGGGCGGATGGCCGGGCGGGTGGCCGGGGCGCTGGCCGGACCGGCGGCCGGGTTGGTGGCCGGGTCGCTGGCTTGCGCGGTGAGCGGGCCGGGCTCCGGGGCCGGCGCGGGCCGGGTGAGCCACCAGCAGAGGCCGAGCGAGACCACCAGTGTGCCCAGCGCCGAGGTCTCCCCGATGCGACCGTCCGGCAACTCGGTGAACCCGGCGGCGGCCGCGATCACCAGGGCGCCGGCCGCGACGAACGCCCACGGGGCCAGACGGGGATGCCCGGCGGCGCGCAGCGCGTCCGGCACGGCGACGACGGTGAACAGGCTCAGGAACCCGAGCAGGACGCCGACCGTACCGGCGGCGGTGAGCGGAATCGTGAGACCGCCGTTGACCCACATCGCCAGCAGCGACACCGGCACGCCGAGGAACGCGTACCGGAACACGCCGTCGCTGAGGTGATCACGTGCGGTCTTGCCGAGGGTGTCCCGCGACGCCTGCGCGGCCGGCTGGGCGGCGGCGACGTCCGCGGCGAAGCCGGTGGGTGGGCCCAGCGCCTCCCACGGGTCCGCGCCGCTCTGCTCGTAGTCGGACCGGGCCTGCTCGATCAGCGGTGTGGCCTCGTGATAGCCGATGCCACGGTCGCTGAGCGCGGTGCGGGCCAGCAGCTCCCACCGCTCGAAACCGGCTGTCATCGTTCCTCCATCGTCTGCCGCAGGAACCCGTCGAGGGTGGCGGCGAATCGCTGCCAGGACTGCCACTGGTCGTCCAGCCGGCGCCGGCCGGCATCGGTGATCGCGTAGACCTTGCGGCCCGGACCGCCCTCGCCGGCCTGCCAGGTGGAGCTGACCGCGGCCTCGGTCTCCAGCCGGTTGAGCACCGGGTAGAGCACACCGCCCCGGATCGTGCCGAGGCCCTCCTCGCCGAGGCGCTGCGCCAGGGCGTACCCATGCCGGTCGCCCTCGGTCAGCGCGGCGAGGACGGCCATCTCCAGGGTGGCGCGTAACCAGCCGGAGTCCGGCCCCGGACCAGCCATAGGTCGCCTCCCAGTCTAGTTCCACAAGTCGACTAGTTCGGATTTAGACTAGCAGAGCCCGCGGGAACCGCCGTGCCGGGTTACGGTTGTTGATCATGAGCGAGCGCGAGTTGCCCGGCGGCCGGACCGGGGGTGCGGTACTCCTCGGCGACACCCTGCGCCGGCCGGCCGGCCCCTGGACACCTGCGGTCACCGCACTGCTGAAACACCTGGAGGACGCCGGGTTCGACGGTGCGCCGGCGCCCCGCGGCACCGACGAGCAGGGCCGGGAGATCCTCACCCTGCTGCCCGGCGAGACGCTCGGCGACGCGCGGCCGTGGCCCGCCTGGACGCACAGCGACGAGACGTTGTGGCAAGTCGCACAGTGGCTGCGCGAGTACCACGCGGTGGTGGCCGGCTTCCAGCCGCCGCGGGACGCGGTGTGGCGCAAGGGCGGGGCCTGGGAGCCCGGACTGATCATCGGGCACAACGACGTGGCGCCGTGCAACGCGGTCTGGTCCGGCGAGCGGGTCACCGGGTTCTACGGGTGGGACTTCGCGGGGCCGGTCACGGTCGAGGCGGACCTGGCGTTCACGGTGTTCGCCTGGGTGCCGCTCAGCGCGCGGGAGGTGGCCGCCGCCGAGGGCTTCACCGCGTTCGCCGACCGGCCGCGGCGGCTGCGGCTGATGCTCGACGCGTACGGATGGCGCGGCGACAGGTCGCTGATCGTGCGGGAGGCACGGGACCGGATCAGCGCGTCCATCCACGACATCCGGCGGCTCGCGGTGGCCGGCGATCCGGGCTGCCGGGAGCTGGTGGACGCCGGGTACGACATGGATCTGGCGGCCGCGGTGAAGGAACTGGCCACCTTCCCGCGATAGGCGTCGCCGGATGGGCGCCCCTGGATGGGCGCCCCCGGATGAGGGCACACGCAACGCGAACCCGCCCGGATGAGGGCACACGCAACGCGAACCCCACCCGGATGAGGGCACACGCAACGCGCGCCCGCCCGGATGAAAGCACACGCAAGCCGTCCGCGTGCCCTCATCTCGGCCCTGGCGTAGACGAAAGCCCGCAATGGCGTTGTGTGCGACCTCATCCCTGCTTGATCGCCGATGCCACCCATGTCACCGTGCCGCCCCATCCGCCGTGCCGCCCCACGCAGCGTGCCGGGCCGGTCGTCGGGGCGCGGATCGAGCTCTCGTGGCACAGGAACGGGGGCACGAAGGGCTCACCGCGGTAACGGCGGGGCCGGTCACCCGTACCGGAGAAGGTGGGTGACCGGCCCGCGCCGTCAGACGAAGGTCTCCCCGGCCGATGCCTTGGCGACCAGCAGCGGCGGCGGGGTGAACCGCTCACCGTAACGCTCGGCCAGCTCGCGGGCGCGGGCCACGAAGCCGGGAAGGCCGCCGGCGTACTGGTTGATGTACTGCAGCACGCCGCCGGTCCAGCCGGGGTAACCGATGCCGAGGATGGATCCGACGTTGGCCTCCGCCACCGAGGTCAGCACGCCCTCGTCCAGGCACTTGACGGTCTCGATCGCCTCGATGAAGAGCATCCGCTCCTTGAGGTCCTCGAACGGGATCTCCCGGCCGGCGGGCGTGGCGAAGGCGGAGAGGCCCGGCCAGAGCCCGGCCCGCTTGCCGTCGGCGTATTCGTAGAAGCCGGCCCCGCCCGAGCGACCCGGGCGCTCGAACTCGTCGATCATCCGGTCGATGACCGCGTCGGCCGGGTGCGGGACGTAGGAGTCGCCGGCCGCCGCCTGGTACTCCTTGCGGATCTTGCGGGGCAGGGTGAGCGTGAGCTCGTCCATCAGCTGCAGCACCGGCGCGGGGTAACCGGCCTGGCTGCTGGCCTGCTCGATGCTGGCCGGCGGCACACCCTCGGCGAGCATCGAGATGCCCTCGTTGGTGAACGTGCCGATCACCCGGCTGGTGAAGAAGCCCCGGCTGTCGTTGACCACGATCGGGGTCTTGCGCAGCAGCCGCACCACGCCGAGCGCCCGGCGCAGGGCCTCGTCGCCGGTCTTCTGCCCCTTGATCACCTCGACCAGGGGCATCTTGTCGACCGGGGAGAAGAAGTGCAGGCCGATGAAGTCCGCCTGGCGGCGCACGCCCTCGGCGAGCAGCGTGATCGGCAGGGTCGAGGTGTTCGAGCAGAGCAGCGCGTCCGGCGCGACGACGTCCTCGATCTCGGCGAACACCTTGTGCTTGAGCGCCGGGTCCTCGAAGACCGCCTCGATCACCACGTCCGCGCCGGCCAGATCGGCGACGTCGGCGGTGGCGGTGATCCGGTCGAGCAGGGCCTGGCCCTTCTCGCTGGTGATCCGGCCCCGGCCGACGTCCTTGGCGACGAGCTTCTCGGAGTACGCCTTGCCGCGCTGGGCGCCTTCCAGCGAGACGTCGCGGAGCACCACCTCCGCACCGGACTTGGCCGACACGTACGCGATGGCGGCGCCCATCATGCCGGCCCCGAGCACCGCGATCTTCTTGATCGGCGGCACGTCGCCGATGTCGCGGGAGTTGACCTCGTTCAGGTCGAAGAAGAACGCCTTGATCATGTTCTTGGCGACAGTGCCGGTGACCAGCTCGACGAAGTACCGCGTCTCGATGGTGAACGCGGTGTCCACATCGACCTGGGCGCCCTCGACCGCCGCCGACAGGATGTTGCGCGGCGCCGGGTAGGGCGCGCCCTTGAGCTGCTTGCGCAGGTTCGCCGGGAAGGCGGGCAGCTGCGCGGCGAGCGCCGGGGTGGACGGCGTGCCGCCGGGGATCTTGTAGCCCTTGGTGTCCCACGGCTGGGCGGCGGCCGGGTTCGCCAGGATCCACTCGCGCGCCGCGGCGAGCAGCTGTTCCGGGGTGTCCACCAGCTCGTCGATCAGGCCGAGCTCCTTGGCGGCCGGCGCGCGGTGCCGGGTGCCCTTGAGCAGCACCTGGGTGAGGGCCACGAACAAACCGAGGAGCCTGACGGTACGCACGACGCCGCCCCCGGCCGGCAGCAGGCCGAGGGTGACCTCGGGCAGGCCGACCTCCAGCCGCGGGTTGTTCAGCGCGATCCGGCGGTGGGTGGCGAGCGCCAGCTCCAGGCCGCCGCCGAGGGCGGAGCCGTTGAGCGCGGCCACCACCGGCTTGCCGAGCGTCTCGAGCCGGCGCAGCTGGCCCTTGACCTCGGTGCCGAGCGCGAAGACGTCGGCGCCGCGGTCGGCCGGCACGCTGCCGAGCTGGTCCAGGTCGCCGCCGGCGAACCAGGACTTCTTGGCCGAGGTGATGATGACGCCGGTGATGCTGTCGCGTTCGGCGTAGAGGCGGTCGACGGTCTGGCCCATGCTGCGCACGTACGCGTCGTTCATGGTGTTGGCGCCGCGGGCGGGGTCGTCGAGAGTGAGCACGACGATGCCGTCCTCACCACGGTCCCAGCGGATGGTCTCGGTCATGTGTGAATGCCCCTTCAGAGCCGCTCGACGATGGTGGCGATGCCCATGCCGCCGCCGATGCAGAGGGTGGCCAGGCCGTACCGCCCACCGCGCCGCTCCAGCTCGTCGACGAGGGTGCCGAGGATCATGGCGCCGGTGGCGCCCAGCGGGTGTCCCATGGCGATCGCGCCGCCGTTGACGTTGACGATCTCCGGGTCGAGCTTGAGGTCGTCGATGAAGTGCAGCACGACCGCCGCGAACGCCTCGTTGATCTCGACCAGGTCCAGGTCGTCGACGGTGAGACCGGCCTTGTCGAGCGCCTTGCGGGCGGCCGGGGCGGGGCCGGTCAGCATGATCGTCGGGTCGGCGCCGCTGAGCGCGGCGGCCACGATCCGGGCGCGGGGCTGGACCCCGGCGCGCACGCCGGCCGCCTCCGAGCCGACCAGCACGAGGGCCGCGCCGTCCACGATGCCCGACGAGTTGCCCGGCGAGTGGACGTGGTTGATCTTCTCGACCCAGTGGTATTTCTGCAGCGCGACGGCGTCGAAGCCGCCCTGGTCGCCGATCACGGCGAACGAGGCGGGCAGCGTGCCGAGGCTCTCCACCGTGCTGTCCGCGCGGATGTGCTCGTCGCGGTCGAGGATCAGCAGGCCGTTACGGTCGCGGACCGGCACCACCGACTTCTCGAAGTACCCGTTCTGCCAGGCTTTCGCCGCCCGCTGCTGCGAGCCGACCGCGTACGTGTCGACGTCCTCGCGGCTGTATCCGTCGAGCGTGGCGATCAGGTCGGCGCTGATGCCCTGCGGGATGAAGTCGGTGTTCAGGTTGGTCTCCGGGTCGAGCGCCCAGGCGCCGCCGTCGGAGCCCATCGGCACCCGCGACATCGACTCGACGCCGCCGGCCAGGACCAGGTCCTCCCAGCCGGAGCGGACCTTCTGTGCCGCGATGTTGACGGCTTCCAGGCCCGAGCCGCAGAAGCGGTTGAGCTGGACACCGGCCGTCGTGTGGGGCAGGCCAGACGCGATCGCCGCGGTCTTGGCGATGTCGGAGCCCTGGTCGCCGAGCGGCGACACGACGCCGAGCACGACGTCGTCGATCTCGGCCGGGTCGATGTCGGGGAAGCGCCGGCGCAGTTCGTCGATCAGTCCGACGACCAGCGAGAGGGGCTTCACCCCGTGCAGCGAACCGGTCTTCTTGCCGCGGCCGCGCGGCGTCCGCACGGCGTCGTAGATGAAGGCCTCGGTAGTCACGCGTACTCCCTCGGGGTGCGAATTGCGGCTAACTTTTGCCGATGTTTCCGCTTGATGTCAAGGCTACGCGGGTGTCAGTGCCGCGAACCGCACATCACGACTAGGCTGTCCTGCGTGAGCGTCACAGCAGCCTCCGGAGAGCCTGCGCCCACGGTCCGCAAACGCCCCAAGGACCGCAAGGCGCAGCTCGCGCTGGCCGCCGCCGAGCTGTTCTGCGAGCGGGGGTACCACGGGGTCAGCCTCGACGAGATCGCCACCGCGGTCGGGATCAGCGGCCCGGCGATCTACCGCCACTTCCCGAACAAGTACGCGATGCTCGTCTTCGCCACCCGCAAGCTCACCGACACCGTGCTCGACGCGACGACCTCCACCGATCTCGACGAGCTGCTGATGGCGCTGGCCCGGCTGGCCGTGGCCGGGCGCAAGGTCGCCGGGCTCTACCAGTGGGAGTGGCGGTACCTCGATGGCGAGCACCGCGCGGAGTTCCGGGCGAGCCTCTCGGTCCTGGTGCGGCGCTTGGCCGTACCGTTGCTGGATCTTCGCCCGTCGCTGACGGAAACCGACGCCGAGGCGCTGGTCCGGGCCGCGCTGAGTGTCTTCGGCAGCGTCGGCACGCACCGCGCCGCGATCGCGAAGGGGCGCGGTGAGGCGGCGCTGCATCGGGCGGCGTGGGCGGTGCTGCGCGGCGAGCCGCCGACCCCGGCGCCGGTCCCCGCCGGACCGTCCGAGGAGCAGGCCGTGCGGGTGGGCGCGCGCCGCGAGATCCTCCTGGCCGAGTCGGTCCAGCTCTTCCATCGGTACGGGTACCACGCGGTCGGGGTCGAGGAGATCGGCCGGGCCGCGGGGATCACCGCGTCCAGTGTCTATCGCTACTTCCCCGGCAAGGCCGACATCCTGGCCGCCGCGTTCTACCGGGCGTCCGAGCGGGTCGCCGAGACCACCGCGGTGGCCCTGGCCGGCGCGGACGGCGACGAGGACGCGCTGCGCCGGATGGCCGAGTCCTACGTCGACCTGACGTTCGAGCGCAGCGCGCTGGTCTCGGTCTACCTCGCGGAGAACAACAACCTGCCCGAGGCCGACCGGCACGAGCTGCGCAAGGTGCAGCGGCTGCACGTGGAGGAGTGGGTGCGGCTGCTCGGGCGGCTGCGCCCGGCGCTCGCGGCCGCCGAGGCCCGGCTGCTGGTGCACGCCGCGCTGAACGTGGTGACCGATCTGAGCAGGTGGGTGCGGTTCGATCGGCGCAGCGGGATGGACGGCCATCTGGTGCGCTTGGCGCTCACCGTCCTAAAGGCCTGATGTTAGGGGCGATAAGGCCTGATGTTAGGGGCGATTCGCTTCTATGCGGACGCTTCATTGGTGGCCCCTTCCCAACAAGTTAACCGGGGTTTACAGTGCCGCCATGGGTGACGACTCGTCCTGTCGTCGTCCTGCGAGCCAGCCTGTCTGCCGAACACCCCGTCCGCCGCCCTGCGGCACACGGCCAGAAGGAGGCACAACCATGGATTCCTCCCTCGCCCAGCGGTGCGCCGACACCGCGCGCGGCCTGACCATTCCCGCCCTCGTGCACCGCAACGCCACCGAGTTCGGTGACCTGCCCGCGCTCAGCGTCCTCGGTTCCGGCCGCACCCGGACCTGGCGTGAGCTGCGCGACGAGATCGCCGTGCTCTCCCGTGGCCTCGCCGACCTCGGCCTGAGCTCCGGCGACCGCATGCTGATCATGATGTCCAGCCGGCCCGAGCACTGGCTGGTCGACCTGGCCGCCGTGCACCTCGGCGCGGTCCCGTCCACTGTCTACGCCACCCTTTCCGACGACCAGCTCGCCTATCTCGCCCGGCACAGCGGGGCCGAGATCCTGATCGTGGAGCGCGCCGCGGACCTGGCCCGCTGGGAGCAGGTGCTGGATCGCTTCCGGCACGTGGTGGTCGTCGACGACTCCGGCGAGCGGCTCTCGCTCGACCAGGTCGTCACGCGCGGTGCGGCCGCGCTCGAGGCCGACCCGGGCGCGTTCGAGAAGACCTGGCGTGAGGTGCGGCCGGAGCAGCCGGTCACCATGCTCTACACGTCCGGCACGACCGGCGATCCGAAAGGCGTGCTGCTCACCCACGGCAACGTGATCTACCAGACGGTGGTCCTGGAGGCGGTGGTGCCGGACGTGCCGGACCACGCCGCGTCGCTGGCCTACCTGCCGCTCGCGCACATCGCCGAGCGGGTGCTCGGCGTCTACAACCCGATCTACCGCACCGGGCACGTGACGATCTGCCCCGACCCGACCCAGCTGCTCGCCGGGCTGGCCCAGATCCGGCCGGTCTCGTTCTTCGGCGTGCCCCGGATCTGGGAGAAGATGGTGGCCGGCGTGCAGGCCCAGCTCGCCGCCGCGGATCCGCAGGTCAAGGCCGCTGTCGACATGGCGCGCGAGGTGGCCCTCGAGGTCTACAAGCTGCGCGGCGCGGACCAGGAGGTGCCGCCGGAGCTGGCCGCCAAACTCGCCGCCCTCGACGAGAAGGTGCTCAAGCCGCTGCGCGCCAGGCTCGGCATGGACAACGTGCTCTGGGCCGGCAGCGGCGCCGCCCCGATCCCGGTGGAGGTGCTGCTCTACCTCGCCAGCCTCGGCATCGACGTGCTCGAGGTGTGGGGGATGACCGAGACCACCGGCACCGCCACGATCAACACGCCGTCGAAGTTCCGCACCGGCACGGTCGGGCGGATCAACGCGGGGATGGAGCTCAAGCTCGCCGAGGACGGCGAGATCCTGGTCCGCGGCCCGCTGGTCTGCGCCGGATACCTGCGCGCCGACGGCGGCGTCGACCCGGTAACCGACGCCGACGGCTGGCTCGCCACCGGCGACGTCGGCACGCTCGACGCCGAGGGCTTCCTCACGATCACCGACCGCAAGAAGGAACTGATCATCAACTCCAGCGGGAAGAACATCTCGCCGGCGCAGATCGAGAACCTGCTGCGGGCACACCCGCTGATCGCCCAGGCCGTCGCGATCGGCGACCGCCGGCCGTACGTGACCGCGCTGATCGTCCTGGACGAGGAGGTCCTGCCGCTCTGGGCCCGCTCGCGCGGCCTGACCGGCGAGACCACTGCCGAGCTCGCCGCCGACCCGGCGGTGCTCGCCGAGATCACCGCGGCGGTGGACCTGGCGAACACGAAACTGGCCCGGCCGGAGCAGATCAAGACGTTCCGGATCCTGCCGAACGGCTGGACCCCGGAGACCGGCGAGCTGACCCCGACGCTCAAGCTGCGCCGCCGCGTCATCACCGACCGCTATTCCACGGAGATCGGCAAGCTCTACGGCGAGTGACAGGCCGGCCGGGGCGGTCACACCGCCCCGGCCGGAATCGTCACTTCTCGCAGTTGACCACGATGTCGATCGTGCTGGCCTTGCAGGTGTCGGTGTTCGCGCCGCCGTCGAGCTTGTCGGCGTCGATCTCCTGCGAGCCGTGGTCGACGCCGATCAGCGTGTCGTCGCCGTCGCCGCCGTGGAGCTCGTCCTTGCCCCAGGACCCGTCGAGGGTGTCGTTGCCGCCCAGACCGTAGATCTTGTCGGCGCCCTCGCCGCTGGTGATGACGTTGTTCGCCGTGTTGCCGATCAGGACGCTGCCGTTGCTGTCGCCGGCCACGATGTTCTCCACGTCGGCGCCGACGGTGTCACGCTCGCCGGCCCGGCCGTCGTCGCCCTTCTGGCCGTCCAGGTCGACGCGCACGGTGCCGTACGTGTCGTAGCGGACGGTGTCCACCCCGGAGCCGCCGAGCAGGGTGTCCGCGCCGTTGCCGGAGGTGTTGTAGTTGTCGCCGTCGAGGTCGCCCTCGAGGCCGTCGTTGCCGGCGCCGCCGGACAGGTAGTCGTTGCCCCGCCAGCCGATCAGGCTGTCGTTGCCGCCCTCGCCGTAGATCTTGTCGTTGCCGGTGTCGCCGTAGTACCCGCTGTCGCCGTGCAGCCGGTCGTTGCCGCCGCCACCGTAGATCTTGTCGTGGCCGGCTTTGCCGTACCCGGTGTCGTTGCCGGCCTGGCCGTACAGCGCGTCGTTGCCGGCGCCGCCGGACAGGTAGTCGTTGCCGGTGCCACCGTAGAGCTTGTCGGCCTTGGAGCCGCCCCACAGGCTGTCGTTGCCGGTGCCGCCGTCGAACAGCGACGGGATGCCCGTCTTGTTGGTGACCTTGTCGTTCTTGTCACCGGCGTGGACGAGGACCCGGGTCGGGTTCTTCTTGAGCTTGCAGCGGACCTTGGTCTTGTCGCCCTTGACCTGCTTGCAGCCCTTGCCGGCCTTGATCTTGTACTTGTCGTCGATGGTCACGGTCTTGCCGGACCGGGTGACGACGACCGTGCTGGCCTTCCCGGAACCGGCCTTGTACTGCACCTGAGTGGACTTGGCGACCGAGACCACGCCGGTCGTCGCCGCCTGGGCCGGTGCGGCGAGCACCCCGGCGCCGAGCGTGGTGAGCAGAATGATCCCGATGCGGGACACGTGCGATGAACGCACCATGAAGTTCCCCCGTACGCAGCGCGTCGATGTGATGGCACGGAGCATAGATGATCATGCGCCGCGGCGGGGTCCGCTCGATGGTCAGTTCTCGGCGGTGTGGTACCTCGGGAAACGGCGGGCGGTGATCTCCTCGAAGTCGTCCGGCGTCGTCGCGTACCGCGCCTCGAACGCCCGGCGGATGGTCGCGTCGTCCGGCACGAGCTCGTAGTACCGCGCGTCGAGCCGCCGCTCCGCGGCGTCGTCCGCTGTCGCGCCCGGCAGCTCGCGCAGGAGCGCGGCGAGACCGTCCAGGCCCAGGTAGTGGCAGGCCTCGGCGGCCGCGGTGAGCTCGGCCGGCTCGCAGCTGATCGCGGCGTGCGCCGGACCGCAGTTCGTGACGATGCCGTGGACCAGAAGGAGCGCGCGGAGATGCCGGTCGCCGATGCCGTCGCCGAGGTCGGCGCGGGCTCGGCTCCAGACCAACTGGGCCGCTTGTGGTGCGAGGGCTTGCGTCATGCGGTCAGTGTGCCCCGAATCGGCCGCCCGGGAACGCCGATCCCACCAAAACGGGTGAATGCCGCTAGGACGGTGGACAGCGGACAATGTTCTTACCGTGGCGGCGCGACTTCTGGGAGTGACGATGCAGCAGTATGCGGCTCTGATCGGCGCCGTCCTCGGCGGATTGCTCACGTTCCTGCTCCTCGGCGTCGGCGAGAGACACCGGCGGCGGGATCAGCGGGTGCGCTGGGACGCGGAACGGCTCGCGGCGTACGTGGCGTACGGCACCGCTGTGAAACGAGTGGTGCGGGTGGCGAGCGGCATGGCCCGTACCCGTGGCCTGTCGCACTCCGCCGAAGCCGTCCCGCTCGACCACGGCCGCACCGAGCTGGCCGAGGCGGCCGCGGCGCGCGCCGTCACCTGGGAGTCGGTGCTGCTGCTCGGGCACCCGGAGACCGTGCGGGCCGCGCGGGCCTGGCACCAGACGGTCTGGCAACTGGAGTTCTTCGCGCGCGGCGTCCTGACCAGCGAGGCGTCGTGGGTGCAGGCGCTCTCCGAGTTCGAGCGGACCCGCGACGAGTTCTACCAGTGCGCCCGGCGGGATCTGGGGATGGCCGGATACCTGCCGCCGGCGCTGTGGCCGCCACGCTGGTTCGATCGGCTCGGTGCGGAACAGCGGGAGCAGCTCGTCGCCGGCGGCATTTCCAGGGTTTCCTCAGCAGCGCCCTGACCAGCGAGTTTCCGTCTGTCCGGTACCGATCAGAAAAACCGGTTTGAACCGCGCGCCCGTCGAGGCCCGTATGTGCCCCCGACCGGGGTGACATCGACGTCCACGACGAGGAGTGATCATGAGGTCGCGCGCGTACCGACGCAACGACGGCAACCGGCGGAAGACGATCGGGGCGGTGATCGTCGCCGGGGTGCTGGTCGCCACCGGTGTGACAGGCGTACAGCTGGCCTCGGCCGGCACCGAGGCGAACGCCGCCGATCTGGTGAGCGTCGACGGTCAGCAGTTCGACGTGTCCCAGTGTGCGGAGCTACAGGTCAACGCGGGTGCGGTGATCTGCGACGGCGAGGAGCTGGCGCCGGTCGAGGAGCAGGCGCCGGAGGAGGCGGCCGCGGACTCGGCGGTGGCGCTGGAGGCCGCTTGCGACACGTTCGCCGCGGATGTGGCGGCGGCCGAGGGCGGCGCTGCTGAGGGCGGCGCTGCTGAGGAAGGTGGCGCTGAGGAAGGTGGCGCTGAGGAAGGTGGCGCTGAGGAGGGCGCGGCCGGCGAGGGCGCGGCGGCGGAGAAGGCTCAGAACAAGGCTCAGGCCAAGAAGTGGGCCAAGGTCCTGAAGAAGGCCGCCAAGGCCGCCGGCAAGGAGAAGGCCGCCGGCAAGGAGAAGGCCGCCGAAGAGGGCGCCGCCGAGGAAGGCGCTGCTGAAGAGGGCGCCGCCGAAGAGGGAGCCGCTGAGGAAGGCGCCTCCGCTGGGGACGCCGCCGCTGCCGCTGTCGCCTCCGCTCAGCGCAGCCTGCTCCAGTCCTGCCTCGCGCTCGCCGACGCCAAAGCGGCCGCCGGCGCCGGTGCAGCCGAGGACGAGGGCGCCGCAGGCGAAGAGGGCGCCGCGGGTGAAGAGGGCGCCGCCGAGGACCAGGGCGCTGCCGGTGACGAGGGTGCCGCCGGTGAGGAAGGTGCCGCCGAGGAGCAGGGCGCCGCTGAGGAGTCCGCCGCTCCCGGGGCCACCGAGTAACGAGACGATATGACGGCGGGGGCGATCACCGCCCCCGCCGTACTTCATCGCGAGGCCCCCGTCATCCGCCGAGGCTGGCAGCCGCCGACCGGATCGCCGCGGAGAAGTAGCTGACCTGCGTGTAGACACCCGGCTTGTTCGGGCGGGCGCATCCGTCGCCCCAGCTCACGATGCCGACCTGGATCCAGGCGTTCGACGCGTCCCGGCGGAACATCGGGCCACCGGAGTCGCCCTGACAGGTGTCGACGCCACCGGAGGTGTACCCGGCGCAGATCTCCTCGGCGGCGATCACCTCACCGCCGTACATCGCGCTGGAGTTGCAGGTGCTGTCGCTGACGAACGGGACGGTGGCCTTGAGCAGGTAACGCTGCTGCGCGCCGCCCTCGCGGGCCGCGCCCCAGCCGGAGATCGTGAAGGTGCCCGAGTCGTAGGCGGTCGACGTCGCGATCGGCAGCGTGGCGAGGCCGGTGACCGGGCTGGCGAGACGGATGAACGCCCAGTCGTCGCCGTTGCCGTTGTATCCGGGCGCCCGGTAGACGTAGTTGGACCGGCGGGTGATCCGGGTGCTGGACTGCAGGTCCACCACGCCGAGGGTGGCCGTGATCGACGTGTTGCTCCCGGTGCGGCTGACGCAGTGCGCCGCGGTCAGCACGAGCGTCGGGCTGTAGAGCGCGCCACCGCAGCCCATCGAGAGCCGGACCATGAACGGGAACTCGCCCTGGGTGGCGCGGGTGCCGCCGACGACGTACGGGGTGATGGGCTCGTCGGCCGCGGCCGCTGCGCCCGGTGCGGCCAGCACGCCCATGGTGGCTGCGGTGAACGCTGCCGCCGCGGTCGCCAGAAGGGTTCGCCATCTGCGCATGAGGGGTCCTCCTCAGTCGGGGCGCGCCGGTCGGGTAGCGCCGCTGAGGGAACTCTGTCATTTATATGTGCGAATGTTTAAATCTCAGATCGCTCATACCGCCGACCGCGGCGTCCGCCATGATCCGGTCGAGGGTCCGGCGTCCGATTCCGGCCATCACGGGGTTGGTCCGCTCGTAGTACCAGACCAGCCCCATCGACTGCTCGAACGCCCACGCCCGGCCCCGCTCCCACTCCGCGTCGTCGCAGGCCAGGCCCGCGCGCAGAACCTCGCGAGGGCCGGGCTCCAGCAGGTGCCAGGCGCAGAGCAGGTCGAGCGCCGGGTCGGCCGGCCCGAAACCGCCGACGTCGAGGACGCCGGTGAGGCGGCCGCCGGCCACCAGGAGGTTGCCGGGCATCAGGTCGCTGTGGGTCATCACGTCGGGGTCGCCGCCGCGGGGAAGCTCCCGCATGGTTTCCCACAAACCCCGCAGCAGGGGTACGGGCAACAGCCCCTCGCTGGCGTCGAAACAGGTCCGCATCCAGGCGTCGTGATCGGCCAGCACGCCGCCGCGGCCCCGCCCGGAGAACGTCGCGCCTCCGGTCTCCACGGCACGCATCGCGGTGATCAGATCGACCAGATCGGTCGCGAACGCCACGGAGCCGCCCGGGTCGGCGGCCGTCGCCACGGTCCCGGGCAGCCAGGTCTGCACGGTCCACGGCAGCGGGAACCCGGCGCCTGCTTCCCCGATGGCGACCGGGACGGGTGTGCGGAAGCGGGTCCGGCCGAGCAGGCGCTGGGATGCGTACATCTCGCGGTGAAGCCCTTGCCGGATCTCGACGATCTCGGCAGGCGCGGGGTTCTCCCCGCTGCGGATCAGCGGAAAGCGGGCCGTGAGGCCGTCGCCGATGCGGAAGATGGCGTTGACCGTCCCGTCCGAGTCGACCTGGCGGACTTCGAGATCCGCCCACTCGGGGAACTGCTCCGACACCAGCTTCCGCACCGTCGCTACATCGATCGTCACCCGTCCATTGTCAGCAGTATGTCGACTGCTTTCCGATCACCTTGTACGGGCAGTCGGCGGCCTCGGCGAGCATCAGCGCTGCCGTCCGGTTGCGGGCCGTCTCGGCCGGGATGACGCTGGCCGGCGGGTAGAAGCCGCCGCCGCCCGAGCTGCCCGGGTAGAGCTCGAAGGTGTACGCGAAGATCTTGTGGACGCCCCACAGCCAGTCGAGCGAGTCACCGTCGGTGATGTACAGGTCGCTGGACTGCTGCGGTGTGTACCCGTTGGTCGCCGCCATCTGCCGGCCGAGCGTGGCGAACGTGTTGGCCTGGTCGGCGTTCATGCCGGTGGCCGTGTTCGCGGTGGTGTGGCCGTAGGGCCAGAGCACCAGCTTCGAGTACGAGTGGAAATCGATCACGGCTTTGACCTGCTGGACGCCGCCGATCACCCGGCTGTTGTAGAAGTCGCGGAGCACCCGGGTCTCCGGCGCGGAGAACGCCGACGGGCCGCGGTAGGTGGCGCTCGACGTGCTGCCGGACGAGCCGCCGCAGCAGCCCCACTGGTATCCGTAGTTGCGGTTGAGGTCGGTGCCGACGTAGCTGGATCCGCTGTTCGGCTGCCGGTTCTTGCGCCACGAACGGTAGCTGCCGGTCGCGACGTCGTACTCGGTGCCGTCCGGGTTGACCGACGGGATGATCCAGATCTCGCGGCTGTCCACGATGGTCCTGATCCGGCTGTCCGACGCGTACCCGCTGGTGAACTGGCCCAGCAGGTAGAGCGCCTGCTCGACGGTGAGGTGCTCGCGCGCGTGGTGGTTGGCCTGGTAGACCACCTCGGGCTCGGACTCGTCGGCGCCGACGTTGTCGGAGATCTTCACGGCCACGATGTCGCGGCCCTCGTAGGACTTGCCGAGCACCCGCTTGCTGACGATCGAGGGGTAACCGGACGCCGCGGCGTTCACCTTGGCGACCATCTCGGCGTAGTTGTGGTACGCCGCGTCGGCGGGCGGGAAGTCCAGTGTGGTCAGCTGCTCCGGCGCGTCCTTGACGGTGAACCCGGCCTTGCGCAGCTTGCTCACCTCGGCGCCGGTCGCCGTGACGGACGCGACGCCGTGCTCGATGTCCTCGATCGCCGCGCCGATCCGGGCGATCTGGTTGCGCTGCGCCTCGGTGCGCACGTCGTAGATCTCGTACTCGCCTGCGGGGTCGGGGGCCGGCCCAGCCCCGGCGGGGGCGGACGCGGTGAACGCCGCGGCCGCGCAGAGCGTGGCGGCGGCGAAGACCGCGAGGGAACGTCGTCTCATGAACGACCTCCGGAATCAGGGGGATGGTGCACCTACCCCACCACCACTCATTCATGAACGGCAATGCATGAGGCCATGCCAATACGATCCCTATCCCGGCGTGATGATGGCTTGACCCGCACGCCGTGCCAGGCGGCCGGCTGGAGCGATCATGCGTCGGTCACGTGTAGGTGAAACGGGTAGTGGCGTTCGCTTCGGAAGTCTGGCTGTCGGCGACCACGACCACGTCGACTGTCCCCTGACCGGCCGGGCTGACGGCGGTCACCTGCTGGTCGGAGGAGACCCGCACCAGTGGAGACGGCACAGTGCCGAAGTTGACGCCGGTGGTGCCGTGAAGTCCGGTCCCGGTAATGGTCACCGGCGTCCCGCCCGCGGCCGGTCCGGTCACCGGGTCGATGGTCGTCACCTCCATGCGTGCCGGGCCGGCCGCCGGGCCGGGGTCGACGCCCCTGGGCTCCGGGGGCCGCGTCGCCTGCTCGGTCGCGTTCTCGGACGTCCGCGCACCGAAGTAGAAACCGGCAATCGACGCCAGGATGCTCAGCAGCGCGGTCACGATGGTCTTGCGCATCTCATCCGACCCCGCGCCCGCCGAAACCAGCGTGGCGATGAGGGCTATCCCGATGAAGGTTGCGATGATCAGACTGAGCAGACTTTGGGTGAGCCCCCGTGTGCCACGCGGCTGCGTGCTGATCGCCGAGGCGATCTGGCGGATGTCCTCGACGGTCGGTTTCGTAACCTTCGTAATCATCAGATCGATGAGTCTTGTCTGTTCCTGACGCCGCCAACGGGTGGCCTGCCGAGTGTCGTAGAACAGCGGCAATGCCCACAGGAGCGAGACCGCCACGGCGATCGCGCCGATGAACCACAGCGCCCAGTGGTCGGGGATCGTGAAGGCGCCCGGAGCGTCGGCGTTCGGTCCCGGCGACGGTGAGGGTGTTGGCGCCGGCCCACCGTAGGCCGGCGCGCCGTTGAGACTGAGAACGATCAGCAGGCCCGGAACGACTGCCCACCGGGTGGCGGATGCACGTGACATGACGGCCTCGGCTCGGTATTCAGCGCTTTCTCCGAGTGTTGCTCCCGAACCCTTGATCGGAACGGTTCTGTCGCTGGGAAGACAGGACACCAGGGGATCTGCACGAGCATCGCGACCAGAGCGCTGCCTGCGTGCGGAGGGGGCGTCTCGTCCGCCAGGTCGCCCGCTGGGTGAGGGGCGCCGCGTCTGCGGCCGGGCGGCCTCGCCGAGCCCTCTCCGCGTCACGATGGGTGGCTGACCACGAGGAGCGTTACGGGGTGTGCGGCATTCTGTGGGGCCTCCCACGTCCGCGGCTTTCCGGAAAGCGCCGGCTCTACCCCGGACGCCGGCACGCCAGGTGACGATCCGGGGTAGTCGTCCGGCGGTCAGCGGGCTCGGCGGGTCATCCGCAAGAAGACGTAGACGGCGGCGCAGACCAGCACCACACCGATGGCCTGCAGGCCGGGGGAGTCGTCGGACTCGCCGAAGATGACCGCTGCGACGCCGAGCGCGACGAGCGGGACGGCAGCCAGATATCTCATTCCTCGTCCTCCACGAATTCCAGGAGATCGCCGGGCTGGCACTCCAGCACCCGGCACATCGCTTCCAGGGTGCTGAACCGCACGGCCTTCGCCCGGCCGTTCTTGAGCACCGCCACGTTCGCCGGGGTGAGGCCGACCTTCTCGGCGAACTCGCCGACGCCCATCTTCCGTTTCGCGAGCTGGACGTCGATGCGCACGACGATCGGCATCAGATCACCGTCTCCATCTCGCTGCGCAGGGTGGTGGCCTGCCGCAGCAGCGCCCGCATCACCAGCATCAGCAGGCCGAACGCTGTCACGCCGGTGACCAGGAGCATCAGCACCACGATCGGCCCCGGATCGTCGGCGTTGAACCCGACGACCAGGAAGACGGCGACGAGCACGAGCCAGCCCGCGCCGATCGCGTACAGGATCGCGTCGACCCACTTGAACGAGGCGTCGCTGAAGATCCGGTCCTTCTTCACCAGGGTCAGCAGCCGCCACGTCGCCACGATCACGACCTCGCCGCAGAGCAGCCAGAACGCCACCAGCGCGGTGGCCGGCCAGCGCAGCGGCGCGAAGTCCGGATCCTCGCTCGCCATGTGGGCGAACTGCCCGGGGAACGAGAAGGTCTGCAGCATGACGAGGACGCCGAACAGCACCACGAGTACGACTCGGAGCGGCGTCACCACTCGATTCTCGGTAAGCACCCATCGAGAATCACTTGTTAGCTATCGAAAGTCAATAGGCCCGGATGTCGAGTGTTCACCACATCTCCACATCTGCGGGCCGGGGGCCGTGCGGGTAGAAGTAGGGCATGCGTGTGCGTGCGGTGGTGAGCCTTCTGGCTCTGGCGTTGTCCACGTTCGTCTACGTCACCGCGGAGACGCTGCCGGTCGGGCTGCTGCCGCTGATCGCCGATGACCTCGAGCGCACGATCCCGCAGATCGGGCTGCTGGTGACTGTCTACGGGTTCGTGGTGGTGCTCACCTCCGTACCCCTCACCAAACTCACCCACCGCGTCCCGCGCCGCCTGCTGCTCTGCGCCTTGCTCGCGGTCTTCGTCCTGGGCAACGCCGGGTCGGCGCTGGTGGACGGCTACGGGCCGCTCATGGTCGCCCGTGTGGTCGTCGCGATGAGTCAGGCCGTCTTCTGGTCGGTGGTCACGCCGGCCGCCGCGGCGATGTTCGCGGCCCCGGCTCGGCCGCGTGCGCTCTCCGTGCTGTTCGCGGGCAGTTCGCTCGGCGCGCTCGCCGGCGTGCCGGCCGGCACCTGGCTCGGGCAGCAGGCCGGCTGGCGGGCCGCGTTCCTGGCGCTCAGCGTTGTCGGCCTGCTGATCATGGTGGTCATCGTGACGCTGATGCCGCGGGCGCCGCAGGGAAAGGCGGAGACCGCTGTGGGTTCCGCGCCGGACGCCGGGCGGTACTGGACGATCGTCGTCTACTCCGCGCTCGCGGTGGCCGGGTCGTTCACCGTGCTCACCTACATCACCCCGTTCCTCACCGAGGTCAGCGGTTTCCGCGAGTCAGCGGTGGGCCCGCTGCTGTTCGTGCGCGGCCTGGCCGGGCTGGCCGGTGTCCTCGCGGCCGCCTGGCTGGTGGCCCGCAACGGCTGGCTGACCATGACCGCGGTGATCGGGTCGCAGGCGGTCGCGCTCTTCGTCCAGTGGGCCTTCGGAACATCGGCGGCCGCGTCGGTGGTCACTCTTGCTGCCGCCGGTTTCGCCTTGTCGGCGATGGCTTCCGCCTTGGGGGTACGGGCATTGGAGACCGCCCCGGGCAACACCGACATGGCGACCGCCGGCACGTCGACGGCGTTCAACGTGGGAATCACCGCGGGAGCGCTGCTCGGCAGTGTCCTGATCCCGGCGGCAGGGGTGCGCAGCGTGGCCCTGGCCGGCGCGGTGCTGAGCCTGCTCGCCTTCCTGGTCGCCCTGCTGGAGCCGCGGTTCTCCACCCGCCGCCGGGAGGCGGCCCACGATCTCGCCGTCTCCGGCCGATGAGCCGTCTCCGGTAGATGAGCCGTCTCGGTGGATGAGGTGGTGATCGCCACTCTTGTTGTTTTCCGATCGCCGACGGATGCTGTTGGTGAAAGTTCAACAACTGGGGGTTCGTCATGACGGTCACGCTGGACTCACCAGCCACGAGGGTGCGGACCCGGGTCTCGGTGCCACTGCGGTTCCCGGACGGATACACCACCACCGCTGACGTCTTCACCTTCACCGGCCTGGTCGACGGCCGCGAACACCTCGCCCTGGGCCTCGGGCCCTGGCGGGCCGCCCTCGTCGCGGCCGCCGCCGGTGAGACGGCGCCGCTGGTCCGGCCGCACAGCGAGTGCCTCACCGGCGACGTGTTCGGCAGCGAGCGCTGCGACTGCGGCCCCCAGTTGCGCGAGGCCGTCGAGCGGATCGCCGAGACCGGCGGTTTCCTGCTCTACCTCCGGCAGGAGGGGCGGGGGATCGGCCTCTACGCGAAGCTGGACGCCTACGCGCTGCAGGACACCGGACTCGACACCTACCAGGCGAACCTGGCGCTCGGGCACGGCGAGGACGAGCGGGACTACACGCCGGCCGCGCAGATGCTGACCGCGCTCGGCGTCGAGGAGATCCGCCTGCTCAGCAACAACCCGGACAAGGCCGCGCAGCTCGCGGCGCTGGGCGTCGGGGTGGCCGAGCGGATCCCCACCGGGGTGCACCTGACCGGCGCGAACGCCCGGTACCTGACCGCGAAGCGGGACCACACCGCGCACACCCTCGACCTGCCGCTGGCCGGCTGAGATGAGCGCCACCGCCGTGCCCTGCACGGTCCACCCCGGCGCGGCCGTGTCACCCCTCGCCGGCGCGGCCGTGCCGAGCCTCCCCGACCACGCCGAAGCCGTCGCCACCCACGCCGACTGGATGCGGGCCGCGATCACGTTCTCCCTGCTCGCGCCCCGCGTCGACACCCGGTACGCGGTGGGGGCGATCGTCGTCGACTACGACGGCAGCATCCTGGCCACCGGGTACACCGGCGAGAACGACCCGCACGAGCACGCCGAGGAGGCGGCTCTCGCCAAGATCCTGCCGGGGACCGACCTGTCCCGGGCCACCATCTACACCACGATGGAGCCCTGCACGTCGCGCCGCTCGCGGCCGGCGTCCTGCACCCGGCTGGTCCTCGCCGCCGGCTTCGGCCGGGTGGTGCTCGCGCTGCGCGAGCCGCTGCTCTTCGCCGACTGCGATGGCGTCGACACGTTGCGCCTCGCCGGGGTCGACGTGGTCGAGCTGCCCGAACTGGCCGCCCAGGTCCGCGCCGTCAACGCGCACGTCCTCGCGCCCGGCCAGGCAGGATGACACCGTGGCGCAGGATGACACCGTGGCCGAACCTCGCTGGCTGACCGACCCGGAGATGCGGACCTGGCTCAACGTCGCCCAGGTTCTGATGCTGCTGCCGGCCGCGCTGGACCGGCAGTTGCGGGAGGACGCCGGGATCCCGCACGCGTACTACCAGATCCTGGCCACGCTCAGCGGCGCCGACGGCCGGTGCCTGCGGATGACCGACCTGGCCCGCGTGGTCGGCACCACGACGAGCCGGCTGTCGCACGCGGTGGCCAGCCTGGAACAGCGCGGCTGGGTGCGGCGGCAGGCCTGCCCGAGCGACAAGCGCGGCCAGGTCGCGCACCTCACCGACGCCGGCTGGGAGACGCTGCGGGCGGCCGCGCCGGGGCACGTCGAGGAGGTGCGCCGGCTGGTCTTCGACAACCTGGACCCCGAGGAGATCGCCCAGCTGGGGACGATCACGGCGAAGATGCTGCCGCCGCTCGCCGCGGGCTGATCCCCGGGACGGGGCGGCCAGTGGGCGTACCCGGGAAAGCTCTTGATCTTGATTTGTTTCTCGGCATAGCCCCGGTTCGTCGGTGAGTCCATGGGCGGGCACAATGGGAGGGTTGGTTGCCGTGGGACATCAGGAGGAACCGGTGGCGCTTCAGGAACGGCCGGAAACGTGCGTGGTCGCCGTCGACGGCCCGTCCGGTTCGGGCAAATCCACCGTTTCCCGGCGGCTCGCCGCGGCGGTCGAGGGGGTCTACCTCGATACCGGCGCGATGTACCGGGCGATCACCTGGGCCGTGCTCCAGGGCGGCGCCGACCTCACCGACCCGGAGGCGATCGCCAAGATCGCGCTGGAGACCGAGCTGTCGATCGGCACCGACCCCGCCGCGCCGCACTTCGCCGCCAACGGTGTGAACGTCGACGCCCCGATCCGCGGGCCGGAGGTCACCGGCGCCGTCTCCGCCGTCGCCGCCGTGCCTGCCGTCCGCAAGCACCTGGTCGCGCTGCAGCAGGCGATCATCACCGCCCATCCGCGGATCATCGTCGAGGGCCGTGACATCGCGTCCGTGGTCGCCCCCGACGCGGATCTGAAGGTCTACCTGACCGCGTCCGCCGCCGCTCGCGCCGCCCGGCGCAGCGCCGAGGACGCCACCGACGTCGCCGCTACCGAGGCCGACCTGGCCCGCCGCGACAAGCTCGACTCCAGCCGCGCGGTCGACCCGCTGCGCCAGGCCTCCGACGCCATCGAGGTGGACACCACCGGGATGGGGATCGACGAGGTCGTGGCGCATCTGCTCGATCTGCTCAACAGCAAGGTAAGTAAGTGACTGATCTTCCCGCTGGTCTCGATCTCAACGACTTCGAGGGTGGGCTGGATTTCTCTGCGTCCGGCTCTTCTTCAGAGGATATTTCCGATTTTTCGGGACCTGTTCCGGTGGTCGCCGTCGTCGGCCGGCCGAACGTCGGCAAATCGACCCTTGTCAACCGCATCATCGGCCGCCGTCAGGCGGTCGTGGAGGACGTCGCCGGGGTGACCCGCGACCGCGTGCCCTACGACGCGCAGTGGAACGGCAGGCGCTTCACCGTCGTCGACACCGGCGGCTGGGAGCCCGACGCCCGTGACCGGGCCCGCGCCATCGCCGACCAGGCCGAGATCGCGGTGCAGACCGCCGACGTGGTGATCTTCGTGGTCGACGTGACGGTGGGCGCCACCGACGTCGACGAGGCCGCCGTGAAGATGCTGCGGCGCAGCCACAAACCGGTGATCCTGGTCGCCAACAAGGCCGACAACCAGAACCTCGAACTCGAGGCCGTCTCGCTCTGGCAGCTCGGTCTCGGCGAGCCGTACCCGCTCTCCGCCCTGCACGGCCGCGGTTCGGGTGACCTGCTCGACCGGATCCTGGACGCCCTGCCGCCCACCCCCCCGGTGGTCGAAGGCGGCCCGCGTGGCCCGCGCCGGGTCGCGCTCGTCGGCCGTCCGAACGTCGGCAAGTCCAGCCTGCTGAACCGCCTCGCCCGCGAGGAGCGCGCGGTCGTCGACTCGGTCGCCGGCACCACCGTCGACCCGGTCGACAGCCTGGTCGAGATGGACGGCGAGCTCTGGCAGTTCGTCGACACGGCCGGCCTGCGCAAGCGCGTGCACCAGGCATCGGGTACGGAGTACTACGCGTCCCTGCGCACCGCCGGCGCCGTGGAGGCCGCCGAGGTCGCGGTCGTCCTGCTGGACTCCGGCGACGTGATCAGCGAACAGGACCAGCGGGTCATCTCCCAGGTGATCGAGGCCGGCCGCGCCCTGGTGATCGCCTACAACAAGTGGGACCTCGTCGACGCCGACCGGCGGATCTTCCTGGACAAGGAGATCGACCGGGACATGAAGCGCGTCGGGTGGGCCGTCCGGGTGAACATCTCCGCCAAGACGGGCCGTGCCGTCGACAAGCTGGCGCCGGCCCTGCGCACGGCCCTCGCGTCGTGGGAGCAGCGGATCCCCACCGGAGCCCTGAACCAGTGGATCACGGCTCTGACCCAGGCCACGCCGCACCCGGTCCGCGGCGGCCGTGCTCCGCGGGTCCTGTTCGTCACGCAGGCGGGCGTCGCGCCGCCCCGGTTCGTGCTGTTCACGACGGCCCCGTTCGACGCGGGCTACCTGCGGTTCATCGAGCGGAAGCTCCGTGAGGAGTTCGGGTTCGAGGGGACGCCCCTGGAACTCTCGGTGAAGCCCCGCAAGAAGCTGGGGCCAGGGGGGCGCGGGAAGGCCCATGGGTAGCGGTTGGTAAGCTTTAGGAGATGTCGCGCCGGGCTGAGGTTCGGGGCGGGATCGGGCTGTAGCGCAGCTTGGTAGCGCACTTGACTGGGGGTCAAGGGGTCGCAGGTTCAAATCCTGTCAGCCCGACTTTTCGGAACGTCTTCGCAGGTCAAAGACCTGCGAAGGCGTTCTTTTATTTACGCTGATCGATCATAAGGGTGCGTGGAACCCTTTACTCGGCATCCGCGCGAGCGGATCGAAGTGCATTCCGGAAGATGTTTCCGGAGTTCAAGGCCGATCTTATGGGTCGGGAGGTCGTTTTCGTGGCCTCCTTTACTTGGCCGCCTTCGCCGATGATGATCGAATGGGTCTTCGAGGCTCCGCTGTGTATCGCTGCAGGTCAACGGGCCGTGTAGGCCGTTCGGGTGTTGCCCCTTGTGGCCGTTGACCCGGCGGCACCACCCTTTACTCGTGAGCCGGGGGCGCGGTCCGGAGTTTTTGGCTGCGGGACGTGAGCACGCCGCTGTGCGAGCCCTTGACTCGGGCGGCTGTGCTGCTGGGCAGCGACTCCTTGACCGGGGAGCTGGCATTGAAGATAGAGAATCTCCTGACTGGTGTTCAGAGTCAGGTCTGGGCGGTGCTGCTGAGAGACTGGGACCGCTCGTTGCGCGCCGCGAATCATCCGGAGACCACCCGGTACAACTATGTGCTCGCCGCTTCGCAACTGGCCGCGTATCTGGGCGAGCGGATGCCGGAGGTAGGCGGCGCTTGCGGTCCGAGTTTGGTGGACAGCAGGCAGGTGACGGCGTTTCAAGCGTCGGTGATCGAGGAGCGCTCGGCGGGAACTGGGTTGAACAAGTACAAGGCGTTGCAGCAGTTCTTCCGCTGGCTTGTCATCGAGGGCGAAGTTGAGCGGTCGCCGATGGACGGCGTGCCGCAGCCGACAGCGGTGCAGAAGCTTGTCGAGGTCCTCAGCGATGAGGAAACGCGACGCATTCTCGAGGTCTGTGAGGGGCGCGGCTTCGTGCAGCTGCGCGACCAGGCGCTGGTTAGGATGTTCTACAACACCGGGGGCCGGCTGGCTGAGATCGGCGATCTCCTGGTGCCTGACGTCGATCTGGATACTGACTCGGTCGTCCTGATGGGTAAGGGCGGCAAACAACGCCGGGTGCGGTTCGGGGCCAAGACTGCGGGTGCTCTGCGCCGGTATGTGCGCGCCCGCAGCCGACGCCCGGGCCTGACCGGCATCGACCAGTTGTGGATCGCTGCGAAGGGCGCCCGGCCGTTGAAGCCGAACGGCATCAAGATCCGGCTCCGGGAACTGGGGGACAGGGCTGGGGTTGAGCATGTCCATGCGCAGCGGTGGCGGCACAGCTTCGCCCATGAATGGAAGCTGGCCGGTGGCGATACCGGCGACCTGATGTTGCTGATGGGATGGTCCTCGGAAGAGATGCCGCGCCGTTATGGCGCCAGCGCGGCCGCGGAACGAGCCCAGCAAGTCCACGCGCGACTCGGCATCGGCGAACGCGTCTAACGGGTCCGGCCGCCAGCTGCGTCTACGCGGCCAGCGCTGAACGTTGGTACTGCCTCTCGATGCTGGGCGGCCTGGCGGGCTCCATGCCCATCCGCGCCAGCAGCGCGTCCAGGAAGCCCCGGGACGGGCACACGTTCACGCTCGACCTCTAAACGTGTGACAAGCTCACCGATCTGTCCGTACGGGCGGCCGGCAAGTGCGCCCATCTCCTCTCAGAGTTGTTCCGCCAAGCCGGCGCTGGACGCACACGGCCGATGAGCCTGGCCAGGATGGGCTGGCTCCGGCCGACGCCTCGGCCGCGACGATAACCATTACAGTCGCATTCGTGAGCGCAGATCAGGGTCTGGTCCGAGTGTCCGATTCGTTCGGCGTACGCCGAACCCGAGTCGGATCGATCCTCGCGGAAGACGCGACAAAATACCAGGTCAAGTGGGATGACACCGATGAGGAGGAGCTTGTCCCACGGGGCGCCGGCGTTCACGTCGCGACGAGGGGTTCGCTGCGTTTCCTGGCTCTGTCCGACTCCCGGCTGTTCCACGCCGTCTTCGCCCAGGAGCCCCTCGCGGTGGTTCTCCACCTGTTGGCCGAGTCGTCGGTCCCGCTGAAGGTGCGAGAGATCCGGGAGCGTCTGGCCGAGCTCGGTCTCCGGAACGAGACCTGGGCGCGGCACGGGCCCCGCGCGCTGGCGGTTCTGCCCAAGTGGCCAAATGTCGTCCGACGGCAGAAGGGCGACACTCTGGCCTACGCCTGGGTGGGGGACGACCTTCCCGAACTCCCGTCAGAGGCCGACCCGGAGCCGGAGCCGGCACCTACGCCCGCGCCTGTGTCGAAGCCCGCTCCTTCTCCCGCCAAGCCAATCGCGGCTGCGACACCGGCCGAACCGGCGGTGCCGTCCGCCGAGCGCCTTCGGCGCCAGATGAGCGCCGCGCGGAACCTCGGCGAGGTCGCTCGCCTGCTCACGCTCCCGAGAGAGTTCGTGGCTGAGTTGTCACCGGAGGTGATCGCCTCCGCGCTCCGCCGGGTCGCCGCTGAGGATCGGCTGGTCGCTGGCTGGCTCGACGCCCTGACCGCCTCCGGGCCGATCGGTGCGCTGACCGAGGAACTGTCGATGGCCCGGGCGGCGAACGCCGCACTCCAGAGCCGGGTCGATGAGCTGGAGGAGTGGTGGACGGCCCTTGAACAGAGCACCGATCCGGGCGCCGCAACCCGTCAGCCGAGTAGCTGAGGAGCTTCGAGGGCATCGGAACGGGCGCGATCACCGTCGAGCGGTTGACCCTCCAGGACCGCGACATCGACCATCCGCTAGCGGATAAGCACCTGCACAGCAGGTGAAGCCCGGCCAGCCGCTCCACCGGGCGGGACGCGCGGTGTTCGCCAACCTGCTCGAACGAGGCCTCGACCCCGCACAACTGCACCTGCATGGCCGAGACGTCGACAACATCGTCACGCCGTACTTTTGCTGGCTTTCAATGCGCTGCATGAGGTCGATGGCGCGATGCCTGACCGATCTCGAGGGCAGGGAGTGGCTCGAGGTGGTCAACCCAACCCGGATCAAAGACCTCGACGCTTTGCGGATTCTTCCCAGATCTCCGGCCGCCCTCGAACGGTTCTCCCGCGTGCGCCTGTAGCAGTGATTCTGGCGCCCTGCGCGTGGCGCATGCGTCGCAAGGTTACCGCCCTACACACCGCGATCGAATCCGGTCAACTGGTCACCTTCCCCGACGCCGAGACCCTGGTCCGCTGGCAGCACCCCACCGAGGGCCTGCTCGGAGCCGGTCGACCCGGTGAGGCCGCCGGCGCTGCCGCTGTCGTCAGAATGCTGCGGGTAAGACATCGCGAGCGTCGATCAGGATGACACCAGTCAGGCCCGCCCACGGCCGCAGACGACCTAGCCCATTGTCGAATGCCGCCACTACCTGCTGCGGGGGCTCCCGTGAGGGAAACAGCGCACCGTCGAAGAGATCCGGGTAGCCGTCGTCGATCTCCAGGTGGCGCTGGGTGCTGCGTCGCAGGGTGATGTTCTGGGCCCGCAAGCCGCTGAAACACTGGAACGCGCTGTCGGTGACACTACGTACTGGCTCGGAGCAGACCAGCTGATACCACGGTGCGCCATAGGACAGAGCCGTTGCGGCGTCGAACTTGCCCAAGCGCCGCAGCAGGAGCGCGGTGTCAACGGGCAGGACAGTGCACGCCCACTGCCGAAAGTCGGCGCGGCCGTGCGGACAGGCACTCGCCGTCACCCCGGGAGGGTCTGTTACCGGCAGCGCGTCGCTGTAGATGCAGTACAGCCCGGCGATGCCGTCGTTGCGGCATCTCCAGTCGAAGACATCGATCTGTTCCCCGGCCGGGGCGGACCGAGCGGCCTTCTGGTCGAACGCGATCCGGCCGTTGCCTGGCGCGGCGCGTTTCGCTTGCATCCGGAACCCGGCGTACCCCGAGTGATCTCGAATCCACCACTCCCAGTCCGCCCCGTTGCGAGCCTCCTGCGCGGACGTGAAGCGCTGAACCGACACGCTCCCGCGATGCCCTGCGGCCAGCGTCAGCAGGACGTCGTCGGTGAAGGTCGTCTCTGCGGGCGCAAGACGCAGACACCGGCCCAATCGCGTGCGCCATTGCACGTCAGCGGCACTCGCGCGAAAGCGGGAGCAAAGGTCCACCGCAGGTTGAAGGTAAGCAGCCGGCACCTCCGCGGTGCCCGCAGCGGTCAAGCTCCACACGTTGCGCCCGGTGACATCGCCGCTGTGAAGCAGTCCTTTCTCGATCATCCGGCGCCGAGCCGTATGTGCCTTGTTGCGCCAGCGTTGCTCTGCTCGCCACGGGCTCACATCCGCGAGATCCTCGGCATCCAGGCGGGAGCCGAACCGGCGCTTGATCATCTCGAACACCTGGTGAGTCTCGGCTGTGCCCTGCAGTTCGTACAGGACAGCGAGTATCCACGCCGCCATCTCGCGTTCCGAAGTCATCGCGGCCGAACCTCGCTCCCGGCAGGCATCACACTCTGCTCGACATCACCCGAGGCGGGCGGGCGCTCGGACTCCAGAATCCTAAATGGATGGTTTACGACTGTGTCCATGACACGCGGTGGCAGGCGACGCCAGCCAGGCAGCGCAGGTGCACCGGCCGGCCCACCGACGGAACGCGTTTCACGAGGTAGCCTTTCATCCTAGGATGCCCTACGCCCTGTGTATCGCGAGCTGAACAGCGACCGGGTTGCTGGAGCTCACGACACAGCAACAACACATCGAAAACCACGGTTCGGAAGCGAACGCGTGCTCTTTGGTCGCTGGAGTCCCGCACGGCTTGCTACCCCACCCGCCTCGGCGCAATGTTCATCTATGGAACCAGCGGACGCAGTCGGAAGTGACCTTGCAGAAAGTGATGCCGATCGGGCGCGTCATGCCGCCTTCGAATGGGCGGACATGTCTCCGGAGCGTCGTGCCGCAACCGTTAACGCGATGCTGCCCTTTTACCTCCACGACGCCGCCCGGGTCACGGCCGCACTCGCCGTCACGCGCACCCGCCACGAGTCCGACAGCGACATGGGATGGGACGACGCCGGGGCATTCCTCAGGCAGACGTTGCAGCGGCTCCGCGATGCCGGCGCCGACCGCAGCGACGCCGACCGCGAGCGGTTCGCGGCACAGCTGCATCAGGAGATGTTTACGGATCCGGAACCGTACCGATGGCCCGACCGCAGCTCCCGCAGCCGCAGCCTCTAGCGGCGGATACTGGTGCGCGCACGCGTGCGGTGGCAACACCAGACGGCCGGCACCGCTGGGATCGGTCATCAACTACTGTTCCTGCGGCTGGGTGGGCACGTCATCGGCAAGCTCGACTACCAAGTCTGCGAGCTCTGCCGGCGCGGGCTGGTCCGCAAACTCGACGTCGACGACCGCTACCGCGGCCTTGGACTGGGAAGCCGGGCGATCCAGCGGATGCAACACCGCCATCCCGGCTACGCCTGGCGAACCACCGTGCAGTACCCGACCGCGGGCACGTTCTGGCAGAACGTGAGCACCGCACCCGGCCAGTTCGACGAGGACGCCCAGGGGGCGTGCCAACACTTGGACCCCGACCGCGAGAACTAGCTGGCGGGCTGACCTGACGGCAGACCGAATGGCTGGAGAGCGGTAGCACCGGCTGTGCAGACCGGCTGCCGATCCAGGTACAGGTCCTGGGTCATACTGACCCGCGCATGACCGAGCTGGTCAGCGATCTCCCGAACCGGAACACCCGCATCGTCCATCTGCGTCGCCACACTCCTTCGCAGCAGATGCGACGTATCCCGATCCAGACCGGCGAACACGAAAGCCGCCTTGACGTCACGGGAGACGCCGGACGGATCCCGCAACGTGCCCGTAGTCGAGGGCAGAACGATCGCGATTTCCTCCTGCCAGGATTCGCTTCGCTCCAGCGCATCGCGCAGCCATGGCGGAGCCGGCCGCCGGCGCCCGACTCGCGCCGCCGTGGGCATGACCAGGTCGCAGTCCTCGCTGATCCGAACCACCCGAACCTCCACCGCGGCGGCGGCCAACACATGGGCTTCCAAAGACGGCATCACCCACGCCGGCACGGTCAACGTCCGATAACTGGCCTCCGTCTTGGGCTTACGCGCGAACACCACACCGATACCCGGATAGCGCGCCACCGTGCCCCGAACCTGCACCGTACGGCGGTGCAGATCAACCGCGTCCACGGTCAGCGCGATGCACTCGCCGATGCGCAGGCCGGTAGCCGCCATGACGTCAATGACCGCCGGAATGTCGCGGCGCACGGCGACGGGGGAGTAGGTGATGTAGGCGCGAAGCTGCCGAAGCTGCACAGCAGCTAAACCGTTGGGCAGTCTCTTCGGCTTCGTCCTGATCGCGGTGGTGTCCCGGACCGGATTTCGGACCATGAAACCGAGCCGGGCCGCGAACGCGCAGACGTTACTCAACACCGTCCGCACCGACTTGCCCACCGCCCGGCCATGCTCATGTTCGATGCGCCGCAGAAGCCGCTCGGCGACTGCGACGGAGAACTCGCGGCACCGCAGGCCTCCCGCCGCAGGCAGCACATGATGGTCGATCACGTGCCGGTAGGTGACCTTCGACCCGAGTGACCCGTCGCCGGCGGCGTAGGTCTCCCACCATGCCTCCGCTACGGCACTCAACCGGGTCTCACCGCCGCTCTCCGCCCCGGCGCCAGAGCGATCGCGCAGCGCTTCCTTCAACGCACGCTCGGCCGCCGCCTTCGACCCGCGACAGCGCTCCACCAACCGCGTCACTCCGTCGTAGTCACGGAAGCCGCATCTCGCGACCCAGCCCTGTCCCGAGCGATGAAATCGCACCTTGCCGCCCGTGCCGAGCGGAAGCGGTGGCCGGCCCATCCTGCCTTCTCACTTCGCCATGCCAGAGATACAAGCCATTCAGCCACCTTGACTCGCATCACCGGCCGTCGTGTAAACCGAACGGGGAGGGTTCCTTCGCCCGGATGGCATCGAGCCGCGTCCCCAAGCGTCTCCGCCCGGCAGCACGGAGGGACCCTACTGACAGCGACCCGCGAGCGGCGTACCGCCGCTCGCGGCAGGTACCTTGCACCGAAACTGTCAGAGGGAGCCGCTAGCGTGCACCCATGCTCGACATGGACGTCACGAAGCAGCCGCGGCGGATCAGCGAATGGGACGCCGTGCTTCACGCGGTCTTGAGCGCCGACGACAACGACGAACAGACATGGCTGGAGTGGAAGTCCGCGCTTGACCTGCGCTCCAAGGAGCAGATGGCCACGGTCGTAGCCAAGGCGATCATCGCGATGGCCAACCGGGAACCGGACAAGGCCGCTACCCGCGTCGGAGGCATCGGTATCCTGCTGATCGGTATCGAACCCGGCACGGTGCACGGGGTGAAGCCAGTCGACAACGCCGACCTGGACAAGCTGATCACCCCTTACGTCGGCGCCGACGGGCCGGTCTGGAGTCCGCACTGGACCCGGTTCCAAGGTCACACTGTGTTGATCATCGAGGTCGCCGCTCCGCAGTGGGGCGACCCCATTCACTGCTTCCACAAGGAAGCGCCGGGTGTCCCTGACGGGGCGGTGTTCGTCCGCAAGCTGGCCCAGTCGACGCGCGCAAACCATCTCGACATCGCCCGGCTGGGGGACCGCAGGGCCGCCCGCATCCCGGACACCTTCGACGTCTCGGTCAGCGTCGAAAGCGCCCGTCCGCTGTCGCGCTACGGCTGGCGACCCGAGCATCTTGAGCGTTTCCTGGTCTTGCAGAAGCAAGAGATGATGAAGCCGCTGACGGCGGCCCGGGAACGCAGGACCCGCTCGGCGCCGGCGGAAACCCTGATCGCCAAGATCATGGCCCAGGGTGGCAGCGGCGTCTCCGGACTCGGGCTCAACGGGTTGAGTGGCAAGATCGCCGAGGACCGCAGCGAGGAGTAGTACGAGGCTGAGGTGGACACCTACCTTGACGCTATCCGCTCCCAGTGGCCGGCCATCGTCCGCCGGGCCGCCGTACACGTGCTGACACCGGCAAGCTTCGCCCTGAGGAACAACTCGACGCGCAACTACCAGGATGTCCTGGTCGAGGTGCACGTTGCCGGCACCGCCGAGCCCTCCCTGTCTTCCCGCCGACGGGCCCTGCATAACGGTATCGGGAGTGACGCGGCGCGGAATCCCCTTCGAACAGAGCTTTTCGTTCCTGCCCTGACAATATGTTGGGAACCGCCTTCACCGGTGGCGTGCCCGCCAAGGGGGTAATGCGCGTGTCCTTACCCGATGCTGCCGAACCGCGGTGTGACATCGACGATCCACCGCTCAACCTCGATGGCTGATCGGCTGAGCTGATACCGGTCAGCCCGGCGGGTGACTCTGCCGAGATGACCTTCGGTGCGGCGTGGCGCGGAGCCAAGGGTCCACCGTAGGGTTACCGAGTCAGTCACTGATTGATCTCGGACAGTGTCTGGGGGTGCCGCGACGCTGGCGCGGTCGGCGAGGTTGTCGGGAGGTAGCCCATGCCGAACCCGCCACGATTGTGGTGGCAGGACATCGACCCGATCGTGTGGCGTTGCTTCGGCCAGAGCGAGGATCTCGCGCGGGAACGAAACACCGCCGTTCTGGCCGCTTTGGAGGAGCTGGCGACCCGAGCGCCGATGTCGACGCTGGCCGAGATCGGCGGCCAGGTGCATGAGATCGGATTCCGTGACCATGTCAGCGACCTCGAGCTGCGCGCCGTCCTCGACTACCTGACCGGTGCGCTGCTGGTCGAGCCGTTCCGGGACTACGCTGCCCTCAACGCGGGTCTGGACGCCGTGGTCCGCCGTCAGGAAGCGTGGGCGCTGACCAAGATCGGCCGGGCGGTCGTCGCCGCCGTACGGACAGCGGTCGTGGACTCGCGGCGGGCGCTGCAGCTGCCGAGCCGGCTGCTCGACAGCGTCGAACGAACCGTTCGTGACCTGACCGAGCATGTTGCTTCTGACGCCGGTCTGCTGCCGGCCGACCTGGACGATGTCCGGACCCGCTTGGAGGAGATGCAGCGGGTCACTGCCGACTTTTACGCGGCGCTGGCGCAGATGGTGCAGTCGGACGTCACCGATGATCTGCTGTTCGGCGAGAACCGGGACCGGGTTATCGAGGCGCTGCGGCAGTTCCCGCGCGAGTACGGGCGGGCGCTGCGCCGCGTCGAGGCCGCACTGACCGACCTGGACTCCTACGGGCACCGGGCGCTGGTCGAAACCGCCGTCGGACATGCAGGGCTCCTCGACGTCCGCGACCAGCAGGACTGGATCGACGAGCGCGTACGGCGCTTAGCGGATCTGGCTGCCTGGTTCGCGCCCAGCGGATCGGTGCAACGGCTCATCTCCTCGGCCGCGGGCGCCGTGCACACGCTGCTGGTGGCGATCGACCGCCGTTATACGGCGTTGCGGCGCGGCTCCGATCTGGCCGCCGATTTCCGGGAACTCGCCTACAGCCTGTTCGCTCAGCCCGACGATGACGCGGCGCGCCGGGTGTACGCGGCGGCGTTCGGGCGTTGGCCGGCGGTCCATGCCATGGTCGCCACCGCCGAGGAAGACGTCGCGCACGCCATCGTCGCCGCCGGGGGGACGACCCGGCATCAGGTGGAGGTGGTGCTGCGGGAGCACGAACGCGTCGGCAGGACCAGCGGCCGTCCCCGCAAAGTGCCCGACGCCGGCGAAGCCCGCGCCGCTGCGCTGGCCAAGGCCGCCGCGACCGCAGAGAGCCGACACCGTTTCGCCTCGTTACTGGTCACCGACGGCGAGGTGCCTTTGGCGCATTTCGCCGGGCTGGAGACCGAGGCCCTGATGATTCTGCTCGGCGCGGTCGAAGTCGCCCGCAACGCCATCGACGCCGCGTCAGGGTACGGCGAGGCACACGCCGAAGGTGCCAGCGTCGTGGTTCGTGTCCGGTTGGGCCTTCCTGGAACGTGCTCGGCTATCCCGTTCCCGGAGGGCGTCCTGGTCGCACCGGACCTGCTTGTCACGGTAACAGCGACGGATGCGGGCCAAGAACTTGCGGCAGCAACGGACGGCGCGGCGTGAGTGAACGACCCGTGCTCGACCCGGACCTGGCCGATGCCGCCCGGCACCTGCTGCTCACCTGCCGGATCTCGTCGGCACAGGACCCGCTGCGCTACCAGGCGGTGCTACGCGGACGCCGCGAGCTCACCGACTTCTTCCGTAACGAACTCGGGTGGAACCTACACATCCACGACGTCGCCGGGGTGGTGCGGTTACACAAACGCCGCGATGACGTGCCCGGCGACCGCGGGCCGCGGCTGCAGCGGCGCACCGGACGAGGCGACCTGGCCCCCGCCCAAGTGCTGGTGCTGGCCGCCTTGGTGTGTGAACAGTTGTGGCGGCGCCCGCGGATCAGCCTGCGGGAGCTGCTGCAGTCGGTCGCCCAGGTCTGCGCGGCCGAAGCAGGCAGCGGCCGTCTCCCGCCGTTCCGGATCGTCGCCACCGACGGTGTCAGCAAACGTGAAGCTCAGTCCTCACGCGAGGACATCGTCGACGCGATCAAGCTGCTGCAGGCTGACGGGGAGATCAGCGTGGACGCGGATCTGGACCGGGCAGTCACCGACGAGACCGCGGAAGTGTTCATCACCGCCGACCGTGACAGCCTGGCCAACAAGTTCGCTTCGCTGTCGCCGACCCTGCTGGCACTCGGCACCCGCCCCGTGGACGAGCACGTCGCCGCGCTGACCGCGGTGTCGCTGCCCGACGCCGAACCTGAAGCCGTGGCGCAGTGGCAGGCCAGCGTGGAGGGACGCAGACTGACCGCGCTGCGGCGTGTCGTCGATGACCCGGCCGCCGACCCCGGCGATGATCCGAACCCGGTCGGCTACCTGGGCACCTCGACTGGCCGGGAACGCGCGTTGAACCTCGCATCGTCGCTGGGACTGGTGACGACCGTCCGCCGGGACTGGTGGGAGATCGTCGACCCGAGTGGTACCGCCTCGGATGCCGACTTCCCTCAGGGCCGCAAGACCGAACGACAGGCCGCCCTCGCGTTACTGTCGCACCTGCCGTACCACGGCGCTGAGGAGGTCAGCGCCGAGGAGATTCTGGCACTGTTCGATGAGGTCCGTCAGGATATGCCGCGGTGGGCCGCAGGATACGCCGAACGGCTTCCTGCGCTGGTGCGTGCCGCTGCCGCCGAACTGGTCACGGCCGGATTGTTACGCCCGGCTGGCGAAGATCGCTGGCAGATCCTTCCCGGTGTGCACCTGTGGCGGGTCCGGGTCCGGCAGGGCCAGACCGAGCGTGAAGGCCGGCATCGTGCCGCATCCGGTGTCGACGACATCGGGATCGGGGAGCAGGAGGAGCAGCAGTGAGCCTGATCGCGTATCCCGGCCGGCGGGCGCCCGAAAACGACGAGGAGCAGGTCACCGACGGGCCGATGGCGACCGGAAGGTGGCAGCCGACCCGGGCTGGTGCGGTGAACTCATGGGCCTGGACCGACGAAACGTTCGTGTTCGCCGACGGCTGGCTCGCGCTGGCCGGCCCCAACGGCTCCGGCAAATCGTTGACCGCGTCCATGCTGGTCACCGTCTTGCTCGACGGCGAAGTGTCGCAGAAGGCGTTGTCAGTGTCCGGGGAGGCCGCCGGAACTCTGATCGACCGGCACACCGATCGCAATGCCAAGGAAGACCGCACGGGCGCATGGTGGTTGGAGTACGGCTACCGTGATCCTGACAGCGGCGAGACCCGGTACTTGAGTACCGGCTTGTGGCTACGGTCGCAGAGCAGTGGCCTGCAGAAGGCGTTCTTCCTGTCGCCCGGCCGAGTCGGCACCGACCTGATACTGCAACAGCGGCGAGATCCGGTAACGATCGACGGACTGGCCGAGCAGGTCGCGGCAGCCGGCGGCCGGCTGTTCACCTCCCACGAGCGGCTCACCTCCAAGATCCGCGAGTACGGCAACGTCGCCGACGAGAACCAGTACCGTGACGCGATCCGGACCACGCTGTTCGCTCCGTTGGATTCGGTGCAGTTCGACGCCCTGGTCGGGGTGCTGCGTAGCCTGCGTAGCGTCCGCACTGCGGAGGCGATCTCCCCAAATCAGATGCGGGCAGTGCTCACCGATGCCCTTCCGGCGCTGGACCCGCGGGCATTGCAGTTCATCGCCGACACCATGGAACGCATCGCCGACCTCGAAGAGCAGCTGAAACGTGCCCGCGCTGAAATCCGGCAGCTGGAACAGTCAGAGCAGCACTACCAGCGCTACATCGACGCGGTCATCGCCGAGGAAGCCGGGCAACTGGCGCACGCCCAGACGGTCTTCGACGATCACGCCCGCCAGACTCGCCTGGCCGAGCAGCAGCGTGACACCGCTGAAGCCGACGCCGAACGGGTGAACCAGCGCCGCCAGCAACTGCGGACCGAAACCGCCGACGTGCGAGGCCGACTACAGGCAGCCGACGACGCGCTGCGTGAGCATGCCGGCGCCGAACTGCCGCACCTGGAGCAGCGCCTACACGAGTTGCGGCAACGTCACGGCCAGCTGAAACAATCCCGCGAAGAGCTTCAGACCGAAGCGCAGGAGGCGGCAGAACGGGCAGTGGAATCCGCCGAAAAGGTCCACAGCGGCCAGCAGCAGCTGACCGGTATCAACTCCGTGCTGCGGACAACGGCCGCCGAGGTCGGCGCACAAGCTTTCGTCGACCGGCTCACCGAAACCACCGAGCGGGTCACGACTCTGGCCACGGTGGACTACGTCGTACCGGATCTCGACGTGGAACGGATCACGCAGACACCACGCGGCTGGATCGAGGCGCGCATCACCAGCCTGGACGGTATCGACACCGCCCTGCGCCAGCACGACCTGGCGCAGGCACAGCAACGCATCGAAGCCGGTCATCTACGGGCCGCGGAGAACGAGTATGACCGGATCGCTGAGCTCGCCGCCGACGCCGCCGCCGCCCGGCGCGCCGCCGAACAGGCCTTTCTGACGCAGTTGCACCTGTGGGACGAGCAGTGTCTGCAACTTCCCGCAGTGCCCGCCGAACTCAGCATCGACGCTGACGACCGTATCGATCCCATGCGACTGGTGGACTGGCTGCACCGGGCGGTGAGCAGCACCCGTGACCGCATCGCTCTGGCAGCCCGCGAACAGGACGTCCTGCACGGCACTAACGCGGTCGAGAAAGCCGCTGGCATGGTGCGGCAGGCGACAGCAGCACGCGAAGATGCCGAACGGACCGCCGAACGGGCAGAGCGAAACCTGACCGAAGCCCGAGAGCAGGCCGAGCAGCAGCAAGCCGAGGCAGCCGCACGCGAGCAGCAGGCTCACCTCGACCATGACGTCGCCAGCGAAGCGGCACGCCAGATCACGACCACAGCCGAACAGGCGCTCCACACCAGTCGGGTGGCCGCCAGTCAGGCTGCGCACCAGTGGATGCACGAGGTCGTCGCCTGGCGAGCCGGACTGGTCCATCTCGACGGCCGGACAGTGACCCTGCCCGACGATCCGGACACCATCGATCTTCGGCAGCCGTTCGTCGACTTGGAACGAGCCCATGCCGCCGCCCTCAGCGGCCTGCACCGTGCCATCGCTGACGCCGACCGGGCCGTCATCGAAGCCGAGGGCCGTGTCAGCACCATCGAAGCCGAGTTAGCGGCGGCCCGCCGCCAACCGCCCGTCCCACAGGCGCCGCCGTGGCGATCACCACGTGACCCGCAGGCCGGCGTGCCGCTGTGGGCGACGGTCGCCTTCGCCGACCACGTCAGCGCCGACGATGCGAACCTGATCGAAGGCGCCCTGCTGACCGCAGGGCTGCTCGACGCCCTGATCACCGCTGACGGCCTGGTCAACGACGGTGACCTGCTCCTCGCCGGCGACAGCCCGGCGCCAGGGCGCAGCCTGGCCGACGTGCTCACCGTTGAAGCCCGTCCCGATGTGGACTCGCACCTGGTTGCCTGGCTGCTCCGCGCGGTCGCGATCGACTTGGCCGGCAGCGACCTGAGGATCGGCCGCCTGCGGACCGGGGCGGTGATCGCCAGCGCGCCCCGCGGCTACCAAGCCACCTTCATCGGCGCGACCGCCCGCGAACGGGCTCGTATGGCATTGGTTGCCGACCTCGAACAGCAACTGGCGCAAGCCCACGATGAACTCGGCACGGCCGGCCAGCATCGGCAACACCTGCGAACGGCAGTCGAGACGGCCGGCCAGGAGCGGGACCGATTTCCCGCTGCGGAGCCGGTTACTCGCGCCCGCGCCCACGTCACGACGATGCAGCTTGAACTGGCCGGCGCACAGCAGCAGACCGCCCAGGCCCTCGCAGCCGCGGCCGCTGACCTGACTAGCGCCCTCACCCGCGTCGCGGGCCTTCGTCGGGAGATCGAACGAGTAGTTGAGCAGGCACGCCAGGCCACCATCAGCGCCGGCGACGACCTACGGCGGGCCCAGAACACCGAATTCGAGGCAGACGCGACCCTACGCGGCGCCCAAGTAGAGCTGGCCGAAGCCGTCCTGCAACGCGACGACGCCCGCACCGCCGAGCAGCAGTGCACCGCTGAACAGCATCGATTCCCGGACCTGGATGAGCTCCGCCGAACCAACCGTCACGAAGACGACACCGCCCGCGACGAGGTCGGTGCCCGCACCCAAGTCGACGAACACCGCCGCCGGCACCGCGCCGCCGGCGAACACGTCCGCCAAACACTGCGCGAGCTCAACCTCGCGGCAACGCTTCCGGACGGCGCGATCCTGCCCACCGACCGAGACAACCTGCAACGTCACCGTGCAGCAGTCGCCACCCTCCTCCAGCAGATTGACGCCTGGCAGAGCGCCGGATCACGAACCCTCGACCTACTCAAGAACGCCCACCGTGACCACGACACCGCCGGACGTCTCGCCATCCGTCTTCAAAGGGCCATCGACGAAGCAGTCAAGATCAAACTCGACGCCGACCAACTCGCCGCCCGCGTCGAAGAGACCCGCAACCTGTACGGCGCCGAATACGCCGCACTACGCGCCAAACAGGAAACGCTGACCCTCGAGCTCGAAGCCAAAGACGCCGAGGACAAGCAGCTCGAAACCGAAATCCGCGAACATGACCGGGCCGCGGCCAGCGCCCAAGCCACCCTCAACACGATGGCACCGCGCCGCGAGGAAGCCGACACACACCGCACCGCCTGCTACCAGCGTGTCCGCCTCCTGGTCACACACGGGTTCGCTGCCCTACCCGACACCCTGACCAGCGACGATCAAGGCCGACCCGCACACATCACCGCCGCCCTCACCTGGTCACGACAACTGCTCGCCGATAAACCCGCCACCACCGCACGCCTGGACACCCTCAAAACGAACCGGGAACGCGCCCAACGGCAGCTGGAAACCACCATGCGCACGGTCAACCGGGCACTAGCCGAGTTCGACCAGCAACTCGACAGCACCACCCTCGAAGGCACCGAATGGCGCCGGATCACCCTGGCCGCCCCGAACGCCGCCGTCGGCGAAGACCTGCGCCAAGCCGCGGAAACGCTCCGGGCCACCGCCGAAGGGCTCGAGCAAGACCTGCGCCAGGACATCAAAGCAACCCTCAAGACCTCCATGTTCACCCAGCTGCGACGCGACATCCAAACCCGCCGCGAGGCAGCCCGCGACCTCGTCCGGCACATCCGCGCCACCCTCGAACACGTCCGCACCGGCGTCGCCCAAGTCGGCGTCCAGGTCGACTGGAAAGTCCGCGACGACGACAACTCCCAGCAGATGGTCAAACTGCTCGCCGCGCCGCCCTCCGACGAAGTCTTCGACCAGATGTACGCGATCCTGCGACAACGCATGGAAGACGCCAGCGACGAACCATGGACCGACCGGGTCGCACACACCTTCGACTACCGATCCTGGCACCAATGGGAAATCAGCGTCACCCACCGCAGCTTCGGCACCGACCAATTCCGGCCGGTCAACGCCCGCTCCAACCCGCTCAAAGGCCTGTCGACCGGAGAGTCACGGCTGGCGACCATGCTGCCACTGCTGGCCGCCGCCTGGTCGATGTACTCCGGACCCACCTTCCAAGGACCACGACTACTGTCCATCGACGAGATCGACGCCGCGTTCGACGAACCGAACCTGCGCCAAATCCTCGCCCTGCTACGCACCTGGAACTTCGACGTCCTGGCTACCACACCAACCATCGCCCCACTCATCAAACGCGAAGCACAGCACGTCGTCGTCCACGAAGTGGTCACCGACGGTCGACACCGGATCACCGTGCCCTGGCTGTGGCGCGGCAACGGCGAACCCGTCCCGCTCACCCTGCCAACCACGGGCGGATGACCAGTGACCGTCAACCTGACCTACCTTGCCAGCGACCCTGACCTGCTCCCACTCTGGCGAGCCGTCCACGGCCGCCTGTGTGCCGGCACCAAGCCCGAATCCATCAACGCTGTCCGCGTCATCGGCCTCAGCACCGCCGGAATCGCACAGCTACGCATCTGGCTCGACACATCCACCCGGCGCCGCCGCGGCGCGTCAGCCGTCACTACCACCGGTGATACCGCAACCGTGCCGCTGCGTGAGCTGCTCAGCGTGCTGCAACTCGAGCCGGCACAGCTGACCATCCTGGTGGAGAAAGCCGTCGGCGACCCGATCATTGATCGCAGCATCGCCGTCCTCGCCGCTGCCGCGCGACGGGAGCAGCTGTGGCTGTACGCGAACCAGCAGCTTCACGGGTTGCCGCAACTACTCGCCCGGATCCGGGCGACCGGAGTCGGCGAGGACGACACCGCGATCCGTCACAGCATCGCCGCTCTGGCCGCCGCCCTACAGCAACTCCCCGCTCAGCCGCCGGTCCCGCTGCCGAAACTTGCCCACGACATCACCGGTGACCCGCACTACTTCGATCTCGACACCCTCAACGGCGCTCGGCTGGTCGCCGCGATCGCCGAACGGGCCGACCAACCCGAACCCACCCGCCCCGACGTGATCCGTGCGCTGTTGGCCACCAACGGCGTGATCGCCGACCGGCTGTCGGCAACCGTCCTGCTGTTCAACGTCATCGCCGAGGGTGACGGCCCCATCGACCGGCGACTACGCGAATCGCCCGCCCCGGTCGCACTGACACTCCTCGATCTGGTCGAACATCCACCCCTGCTCGCACCGCAAGTCCTGACCGTGGTGGAGAACCCGTCGATCATCGAGATCGCCTACACCACCGGTATTGGACAGCCCTTGGCCTGTACCAGCGGCCAGCTCCGCGCTGTCGACCACGCGCTGTTTCAACTCGCCGTCAAACACCGCCTGACCCTGCGGTACGCAGGCGACATCGATCCCGCAGGCCGCCAGATCGCCGCCGCGGTCATGGCCACCTACGGTGCCCAACTGATCGGCATGGACGAAGAAGTAGCAACCCAGGCACACCTACACCCGCCGCCTTTATCCAAGCCCAACACCAGCATCGACGGCGCCACCCGGACCGAAGGGTACCCTCCGGTCTACCAGGAACACGACGCCGTCCTTGCCCGAATCTTCGCAAAGGCGGCCGTCTCGTCGCCGACGGGCGAAGAGCGTCAATCGCGACCCTGAGGTACACCGGCGGACGGGCGCCAACGCGTAACCTCACGAACGTTCCCGATCGGTTCATCCGGTCGCCCTGATCTCACCGGAGATGTTGTCGCCTATGCCGGATCGTCAATACGGACGCGCGGAGCGGTACCTGTACGAGCGGCTTGCAGAGAAGCGATTCCAGCAGCTCGTCAATGCGGTGCTGGCGTGGCACTACAGCGACGTCGTCTGCTTCCCGGTCGGGCAGAAAGACGGCGGCCGTGACGCGATCCGCAGACGCGACGGCAGACCTGTGATGATCTACCAGGTCAAGTGGGCCAAAAATCCAATCAAGAACCCGGTCACCTGGCTGACCTCGACGATCAACGCGGAACGGACCAACATCCAGCGCTTGGTGACCGACGGCGCGCAGTCCTACATCCTGGTCACCTGCGTGGCAGGCACAAGCCCGATGCGCACCGGCACCATGGACCAGCTCGACCGAAAACTGGCGGAGTACTCACGGGAGTTCGGTATCCCGGTGACCTGCTGGTGGCGTGCCGACCTCGACGCCCGCATCGACAGCGCCCCGCGAGACCTTGTGTGGTCGTACTCCGAAATGCTCGCCGGCCACGACGCCGTCCGATACGTCATCGAAGCCGGCAAGGTCGAATCGGAAGATCAGACGCTACGCGGCCTGCTACTTAAGGTGATCGCGACACAGTGGGAGGAAGACGCCAAAGTCAAGTTCCGACAGGTCGAACTGGACACCTACAACCTGCTCGACCTTTTCGTCGATGTGGAGGCCATCCGGACCACCCGGGCACGCCTGGACCTGCTCTCATCAGCGGCGCAGGCCGCCAACCGTGACCCCCAGCGTCGTCGCGTGCCCCTCCCGCCATCAGCCCGATCAACGTCTGTCCGGCTCAGCGACCTCGGACGGGTAAACGACGAGCCAGCACAGGTCGGCGGCGCGGCCGAATATCTGCTGGGAACCAGCCAGCCGCTGACCCTGGTACGCGGTGAACCCGGACAGGGTAAATCGACACTTGCTCAGTACCTCTGCCAAGTACACCGGGCCGCGTTCCTGCCTAACGACCACTACCTCACCGGTCCACGACCGCACACCGTCGCCGAGCAGCCCCGACTGCCGCTGCGCGTAGACCTGCGTGACTATGCCCGGTGGCGGGCCGGCGAGGACCCCTTCGCCGAGGATGACACCCCACCCGCTCGGCGCCCGCGTCCGCGTTCTCAGCCATCGCTGGAACAGTTCCTCGCTCATCTAATGACCGCCCGAGGGTCGGGTTCCGAAGTCTCGGTCGAGTTCGTCAACGACGTGATCAGCCGGTTCCCGATGCTGATCGTGCTCGACGGACTCGACGAAGTGGCCCACGAGGACACCCGTACCCGAGTGGTCAAGGAGATCAACGAATTCGCCGCGCGCCTCGGTGCCGGCACTGCAGCACCGCAGTTGATCGTCACGACCCGGCCGAACGCCTCGGATCTGGCAGAACCCTCCGAGGAAAAGTTCGAGACCATCGCGCTGCTTCCTCTCAACGCGGAACTGCGGACCGACTACCTGAACAAATGGGCGGACGCTCGCGGACTACACGGGTCAGCGCGCCGAGCGCTGGAGGCGACGTTCCGGCAACGATCGATCGAACCTCATATCGAGCAGCTCGCTGACAACCCGATGCAGCTGACGATCCTGCTATTTCTCATCCAGAAACGCGGCGAGTCCGTCCCCGACGGGCGTACCCAACTGTTTCAGGCATACATGGACACCTTCCTCGACCGTGAGTCGGAGAAGAGCCTGTCGGTTCACCAACACCGCGACGACCTCGGTGAGGTCACCGCGTTCCTCGGCTGGTACCTGCAGTCGAACGCGGAGACCGACGCAGCAGCCGGGCGGATGCCCACCCGGACGATTCGTAAAGCGATCCTGAACTACCTTGATGACGCAGAAAAGGACACAACGCTCGTCGACGATCTGTTCACTGCCGTCACAGACCGCGTCTGGGCACTGACGAGCAAGGTCCAAGGCACCTTCGAGTTCGACATCCAGAGCATGCGAGAGTTCTTCGCCGCCGCCTACCTGTGGCGTTTCGCCGGCGCCGAACTACGGGCCTTCGACAAGTCGACGATCCTGGGAGAACTGGCCCGTCGAGCCTACTGGCTCAACACCTGCAGATTCTTCGCCGGATTCGCCGACCCGAACGAGCTGTCGGGTCTGGTCGACGCACTGGAAGAAGAGTTCGAGAACCACACCCGGCCAATGCAGGTCCGCGACACCGCCTGGGCGCTGCTGGCCGACGGCGTGTTCGCCGGCCACCGGCGGGCACAGAAACGCGCGGCTCAACTATTCGTCGATGACCTCAGCGTCCGGCTGATCCTGCACTCGCTGACCACCACCGAACGCGCGTCGAAAGACCCAGCACAGACCCGTGCCATCCGACCACTCGCGCGCGACCGCGGAGCGGAGCACCTCGTCTCGCTGCTCGTGCAGCGGATCGAAGCCGCACCTGGCGATGCGGTGAACCACGAACGTATCAGCCTTGCCCGGCTGGCCGGCGGCGTCCCAGTAGGCTGGTGGGCAGCCCACATGACCGCCGCTGCTGGCACCGAGCACGAGACTGCCTGGCTTCGCCTGGGAGTACCGATCCGCGGCGCCGCCGGAATGAACGCGAACCAACTCGACAAGCTCACGATCGACTCCGGGGAAGCCGCCGAGCTCGCATTGAGCGCCGGAGTCAAGAGCAACCCAGGATCGGACCTCGAACGCAAACTGATCCGAGCCGTCCTCGACGGGCAGTGCTCCGGAGCAACACTGGACGCCGTCAGCGGCATCGCCGGCGACCTCATCCAGGCCCTCGCCCCCCGCCGCTTCATTGCCAAGGCACTCAAAGACGACTGGGAATCATCAGCAGCGAAGACGATGCGGGCGCTGGAAGGACCCACCGTCGACCGAGCGCGGCAACACGCGCAGCGGCGGTTACGGGACCAGGACCCTCGCTTCGACCGGATCATCCAAGCCATGCGAACCAGCCGTGGACAGCGCGGAACCACCGCAGTGTGGGGCGACACAGCACGTGAGGTCGCCGCACTGTATGGACCGTGCTGGCTCGCCGCCGAGATCGCAGTGATCGGCGCGACCCTCTCCCACAAGGAATGGGCCATCGGCGGCACCATCACCAAGGACGCCGCGCCGTTCGGCCCAGAACCCGACTACGGAACCCTCTTGCAGCAGGCCCGATTCGCCCGATCCGACCCCGGCTGGTGGCAGCGGCACTTCGACGCCCACACCGACCCACTGTCGCGAGCCACCTGGAGCCTGGCCCTGACCTGCATCGGCGCCGCCGGAGTCGTGAACGCCATGATCGAACAACTCGATGTCGCGGTGAAAGCCTTGCCGGACGACATGCAGCGCGCCCTCGCACACAGCTCCAGCCGGATCGGCCGAGCAGGGATCGCCCGGGAACTACCGGAAGAGCCGCTGCACCGCGCGGCTTCCCGCAGCACACTGACGGCTCTACTGCTAGCTCATCATCAGCCTCGCAGGACAATAGACCTGGAAGCCCTTCCAGATAAGCAAGTCGCCGACATGGCGCGGTACGGTCATGCCGGTTGGCCAGGGTTGGGCAGCCTCACCAGCCGCATGATGCGGCGGCCTTCGGCGGCGTTGGTCGATCACCTCCGTGCTTTCGCTCGTGACACGGTCGTCGTTGTCCACCACAGCGTCGCCGAGAAGGTCCCAGAGCCCTTCCTGGAAACGATCTTGAAAGAGTCTGGTGCATACCCACTCAGTTGGGTCATCGCCGCAGAGAAGGCCCTCTCCCACAAACACGACGAACCCCCGCTCGCAAACGCCGCCCTGTCAAGCCCCGGGTTTGATGGAGAGTTGGTTAGCTGGTTTTCAGGGGTGCGGTGGCCTGCTGGGTCATCGCGTGTAGTGCCTCATATTCGGCGG
>NZ_JBEZZR010000046.1:0-311 GCF_040639325.1 Actinoplanes sp. NPDC023936
GCCCCCGCCGCGCCCCCGCGTGTCCCGCGCCCCGCGTGTCCCGCGCCCCCGCGTGTCCCGCGCCCCCGCGTGTCCCGCGCCCCCGCGTGTCCCGCGCCCCCGCGTGTCCCGCGCCCCCGCGTGTCCCGCGCCTCCGGGTGCCCGCCGATCCGCGTGTCCCGCCGACCCCGTGCTGGCGTCCTGCGGCTGGCACCTCCAGCCTCGCCGATCTTGGAACGCGCCGTCCCGGCCGTAGCTCAGGCATGTGATCAAGCTCGGGTAGCCGCCCTGGCCTACGGCTGGCGTCGCCCGGCCGTAGCTCGCACATGTGA
>NZ_JBEZZR010000046.1:408-66325 GCF_040639325.1 Actinoplanes sp. NPDC023936
AGATCAAGCTGGGGTAGCCGTTCTGGTCTACGGCTGGCGTCGCCCGGCCGTAGCTCGCACATGTGATCAAGCTGGGGTAGCCGTTCTGGTCTACGGCTGGCGTCGCCCGGCCGTAGCTCGCACATGTGATCAAGCTGGGGTAGCCGTTCTGGTCTACGGCCGGCGCCGCCCAGTCGTAGCTCGTGCCGGCTACCAGCGGAACACTTCGTCTTGACCGTTGACACAGCGCTCCGGCGCGCCTATTCCGGCAGCACTCAGCACCAGCCCGCCCGTACCGCTCCACGATCGACAACTGGACGGCGCCGCCTCACGTCCCTATCAGGCGACGGCTCGTCGATCAGCCAACAAGGTCAATGCGCGCCGACCGGCCACGCGACGTGATGAGCGGCTCGCGCAGCGGCCCCGCCCTGGACGGCCTCCACCTGGTCGGCGGGGGCAGCCTCGGTGCATCGCGGGCTCACGGCTCCGGGGCGAGCGGCTCGCCGCCGATCACGCTGGCCGGTGCGCCGGCGCCGAACTCAACCGGGTCGCCGCAGGTAGCCGCCCAGGTGGGCGAGCGAATCCGGTTCGTCCTCGCCGCGGCGCAGCTCGTCGGTGAAGATCGCGATGTCCGCGAGCTTCCACCACAGCGGATAGAGCGCGAGCCCGCCCGCGGAGACGGCCCGGCCGGTGCGTTCGGTGTACCGCGCCAGCACGGCCTCGTCGCCCGGGTCCGGCTGGGCCCCGATCAGGGTGGCGAAGCGGCCGGTCAGCATCCACAGGTCGCGTTCGGGCGGCGCGACCGCCACGGTGTCCCAGTCGATCAGCAGGGGGCCGGTCGCGGTGCGGAGGATGTTGCCGGGGTGCGGTTCGCCGTGGGTGAGCACCCAGTCGGCCGGCAGCTCCGCCACCAGACGATCGGAATCGGCCAGCCAGCGGTGGATGTCGTGGGCTCGTGCGGCCAGCAGGATGCGTGCCTGCTCCGCATACGGCCCGGCGTCCCAGATCCTGTCGAGCTCACCGAGCGCCACCTCCAGGGAGTGGCGGCCGGGCAGTGTCAGGCTCATGCGCGGGGCGATGCCGGGTGGCGCGTCGTGCAGGCGGGCGAGGAGTTCGGCGATCTCCGCGCGGGTGCCGGGCGGGTGTGGCGCGAACGGGCCGGCCACGCCGTCGACCAGGGGATACAGCGACAACGCGTACCGGGAAGAGAGCCGCCGCAGAGGCGCGCCGGTCTCGTCCGGCAGCGGGGCGAGGACGAAGTCGAGCCCGGAATCGTCCCGCAGCGACACCGCGGTCGCCAGCGATCGGCGCAGCCGCTCGAACGCGGCGTCCCGGCCGGCCGGATCGAAACCGAGATCGTCCACCCTGGCGAACCAACGCTCCGCGACCGACCAGGAGTAACTGCCCGCACCCAGCGGCAGGAACTCGATCTTCCCGGCCGCCGGAGGCCAACCGGCGCGCAGCGCCGCCAGCAGGGCGGTTTCGGTCAGGCCGGCTGGGGGCTTACGCATCTTCCCGGGTCCGGGTGACCGCGGCGATCCACTCGAGGGCCGCCTGGTCCTGCGCCGTCAGCACGGAGATGTGCCCGGCGCCCGGCGTCAGGCGCAGCTCGGCGCCCTTGATCTGGTCCGCCAGCCAGGCGCTGTGCGACGCCGGCACCATCAGATCGCCCTCCCCGTGCAGGAGCAGCACCGGCACGGTGATCGTGGCCGGGTCGAAGCCCCACGGGCGCACGTAGGCCAGGTCGTCGTCGACGAGCGGCGCCGGACCGTTCGCGATCGCGGGTTGGACCACCGAGCCGAACCAGCCCCAGGCGCCGTCGAGAGCCGCCCAGTCCGCCGCGGTGAAGTCCGGATCGGTGATCGTCGGATTCGCTGCGTAGGCCTCCTTGGCGGCCCGGCCGGCGGCCGCGGACCGCAGCGACGCGACACCACCGGGGCCCATGCCCGCGAACCAGTCCAGGCCCGCAGCGGCGAACGGGGCGAGCCCGGCGCCCGCCACCGCGGCGGTCACCCGGCCGGGGAGCAGCGCCGCGCAGGCCAGGGCGTGCGGGCCGCCGCCGGAGTGGCCGAACACCGCGAACGCGTCGACACCGAGCGCGTCGGCCACCGCTGCGGCGTCACCGGCCGCCGAGGCGACGTCCCGGTCGGGGTGCGGCGTGGAACCGCCGTACCCCGGGCGGTCGTAGGCGATGAACCGGATGCCGAGGCGCTGCGCCGCCGCGAACAGCGGCGCCGGCGGCGTGCCGATGTTGGGCGTCCCGTGGTGCCACATCACCACCAGGTCCCCGTCACCGTGCGCGTAGGCGTGCAGAGTCCGCCCGTTCACCACTACATCGGTCTCGGTCATTCGGTCACCCTAGTTACATTTCGGGGAGACGCTCCACATATTCGGCCGCCGGTGGCGTCAGGAGGGCGGAGGGGAGCGCTGTGACATTCGAGGAATTTCTGACCGCACGGCTGCCCGCGCTGTTGCGGTACGCCACCGTGCTGGCCTGTGACCCGCACCTGGCCGAGGACATCGTGCAGGAGGTTCTCGCCCGGGCGCAGCCACGCTGGGGCCGGATCGCCGCCGCGGACGTGCCCGAGGCGTACGTGAAACGCATGATCATCAATGAGCTGGCCTCGTGGCGGCGTCGCCGGGCCGCCCGGGTCGTGCCGCTGTCGTACGACGCGCTCGACGCGGTCAGCGCGCCGTCCGACGAACCGCAGCGGGCCGTCGGCGAACGCGACGAGATGATCCGGCGGATCGCGCGGCTCCCGCTGAAGCAGCGGATCGTGATCGCGCTGCGGTTCTACGAGGGGCTGAGCGACCACGAGATCGCCGATCTGCTCGGCTGCCGGCCGGCCACGGTCCGCAGCCACACCTCACGGGCGCTGGCCAGCATGCGCGCGAACTTCCCCACCGACTTCTCGTCGGGCACCGACTTTTCTTCCGGCACTGCCCGGATCGGAGGCTGACCGCCGTGAACGAACAACTGATCAAGGACGCTTACGACGCCATCGCCGGCACGGCGGTCTCGCCGGAGCGGGTGCGGGCCCGGCTGAACGCCCGCGTCACGGCACACCGGCAGCGGCGGTTGCTGCTGGCCGGCGCCGGGATGGCCACGGCCGCCGCCGCGGTGGGCGTACCCGTGGCGTTGCGTGTGCGGCGCGGTGAGCCGGCCGTGCCCGCCGCGTCCCCCGCCATCGAACTCCCGCCGACGGAATTCCGCGTGGTGTCGCTGCTCTTCGCGCCGCAGTGGCTGCCGGACGGGCTGGTCGAGCGGTTCCGCGCGGTGAAGTTCGACGTCGCCAGCGGGAAACCGCTCGGCGGCAACCGGTCGTGGTACCCGACGGGCTCGCCGTACACGGTGGAGGTGCCGAAGGGCAGCGTGTCGTTCTCGGTCGGTGAGCGGATTGACGACGGGTCGGGCGAGCCGGTGATGGTCGGTTCGGTGCGGGGCACCCTGCGGGTCACCGACAGCGCGTGGGTGGAATGGCAGCCGAAGGGCAAGCCGTCGATGATCGTGTCGGTCTACGGCACCGCCGACGACACCGAGATCGCCCTGCGGGTCGCCCGGTCGGTCGCCGCGACCGAGGAGACCATGCTGGTCACGATGGACCTGCCGGAGGTGCCGGAGGCGTTCGCCGGATACGCGACGTTCGAGGTCAACCCCACCGGCAACGGTACGGGGGTGCAGACGCTGGGCTACACGTCGGCTGATCTGCGCAGCGGGTTCCGGCTCACCACCGAGGCGCCGCAGCCGGAGCAGCAGTACCTGGCGGTGGAGCGGGACGGCATGACCGTGTATCTGCCGGGGGAGCTACCGGGAGTGGTCGGCGACGGTGTGACGCTGACCGAGAAGGAGAGCCAGAACGTCATCAACCAGGTGACGTTCCGGCCCCCCGACGTCTCGTGGGCGGAGTTCTAGGCCGTCAGCTCCGCGAGGGCGGCCTCGAAGATCTCGTGGTGCCGGGAGACGTCGGCCGTCGTCGTCTCCGGGCACATCAGCGCCATGTTGTGGAACGGGGTCAGCAGCACCCCGCGGTTCGCCAGGTAGACGTGCAGGAAGTCCTCCAGCTCGGCGTCCGCGCTGCGCGCCGACTCGGTGCCGTTGCGCGGGGCCGGGTCGGCGAAGCGGTATTCCACGCGCGCTCCGAGACGGCTGACCGACCACGGCAGGCCGTACCCGTCAATGATCTTTGAAATGCCGGTGGCGAACGCCGACGCCGTGCTGATCATGTGGGTGAACGCGTCCTCGGTGAGCACGTGCTCGAGGGTGGCGCGGGTCGCGGCCATCGACACCGGGTTGCCGGCGAGGGTGCCGCCGACGCCGCCCATGTCGACGAGGTCGAGGTCGCCGCGGCCGCTGAGCGCGTCGGCGAGTTCCCGGGAGAGCCCGTACGCGCCCACCGGCACGCCGCCGCCGATCGCCTTGCCGATCGTCACGACGTCCGGCGACAGGCCCCAGAACGCTGTCGCGCCGCCCGGCCCGGCCGAGAACGTGTGCGTCTCGTCGTTGATCAGGTAGGTGCCGTACTTGCGGGTCAGCGCGCGGACGCCCGCGAGATATCCGTCCTCGGGCAGCACGATGCCGATATTGGTCAGCGCCGGCTCCATCAGCACGGCCGCCACGTCACCGTGCGCGAGCTCGCGTTCCAGGCCCTCCAGGTCGTTGAACTCGGCGACCCGGCTGGTCTGCGTCACGTCGGTCGGCGCGCCGACGTTGCCCTCGCGACTCGTGCCGCGCCCGTCCGGACCGACGACGATCAGCGACTCGTCGACCGAGCCGTGGTAGCAGTAGCTGTTCACGAGGATCTTGGAACGGCCGGTCACCGCGCGCAGCAGGCGGATCGCCCAGCGGTTCGCGTCGGTCGCGGTCAGCGCGAAACTCCAGGCCGGCAGGCCGAACCGGCGGGCCAGCTCGGCCCCGGCGACAGCGGCGTCCTCGGTCGGGAGCATGGTGCTCAGGCCGCCGAGGTCGCTGATCCGGCGGGTGACCGCCTCGACCACCGGCGCGGGGGAGTGACCGGCCATCGCGCCCGTGTCGCCGAGGGCGAAGTCGACGAACTCGTTGCCGTCCACATCGGTGATGCGGTTGCCGCGCGCCTTGTCCAAGTAAATCGGGAAATCCGCGGCCGTCTTGTTCATCCACGTCATCGGCACGCGGCCGAACAGGTGGTCAGCTTTCTCATAGGCTCCCGCAGACCGGGGGTGCCGCTCGGCGAACGCGGCGCGTTCCCGGGCGGACAGGGACTGCAAACGGGCGCGATCGATTCCGGAATCCGTCGACATGGCGCGACGTTACCAGGGAATCGTCACTCTTCCGTGGTTCTGAGCACGGTAACCGTACGTCCGCCCCCGTCCGTCACATAGAGCCGCAGACCGTCCGGTGACAGTGCCACGACCCGTGGACTGTCACCGACCTTGACCGTCGACACCACCTTCGTGGCATTCATGTCGACCACGGACAGGGTGTCGGAGCCCTCGTTCACCACGTACGCGTGCTTGCCGTCCGTCGACGTCATCACCGCCTGCGGCTCCTTGCCGACGCTCACCTGCTTGATCCGGCGCAGCGTCGCGGTATCGAAGATCTCCACCCGGTCCAGGTCGTAGTTCGTGACGATCAGCTTCGCGCCGTCCGGCGTCAGCGCGATCGCGTGCGGCGACCGGCCCACCTTGATGTTGCGCTGCACGATCCGGTCCGCCGTGTTCACCACCGAGATCTGGCTGGACTCGTGGTTCGCCGTGTACGCGATACTGCCGTCCGGTGAGAACGTCACCCAGTGCGGGTTCGGCGGCACCGAGATCCGGCCCGATTCGGTCAGGGACTGGTCGTCGTAGATCTCCACCCGAGCGCCGTTGTGAATCGGCAGCCACACGTCCCCGCCCGGCCCGACCGCCGGCTCGAACGGCCGTGGACCGGTGCGGATGGTCTTCACCAGCTTGCGGTCCTTCGTGTCGATCACGGCGAGGCCGTTGCCGGTGAAGTCGTTCTCGAACATGCTCGCGTACAGCCGGCTGCCGTCCTCCGAGATCGCGATGAACCGCGGCGTGTTCGGCACCGACACCTTGGTGATCTTCCGGCTGCCGACCTCGATGAAGTGCACGTCCTTGGAGTTCTGGTCGGCCACGTACACCATCTTGTTGTCCGGCGAGACGACCACGCCCTCCGGCTCCTGCCCCAGCCGGAAGCGGTCCACCACGACCGGCTTGGCCAGCGACGCCGGAATCTCGGCGGCCGGCGGCGGGGCGGTCGTGCCATCCCCGCCCGGCTCGGTCTGCTCCTGGCCCGGCTGCTGCTGCTGCTCCTGCTGCCCCTGTTGCTGCGGGGACGCCGCGGGGTTGTCGTCACTGCGCAGAAGGCGGACGCCGAGATAGCTGCCGGCCGCGAGGACCGCCACCGCGAGAAGGATCACCAGGGCCAGGCCGGCCCGGCGCCGGGGCTTTTCCGGGTACGGGTCCGAGTGCGGCCCCTCCGGCGGAGGCGACCCGGGATGGGATGCGCCGGGCGGGGCCGTTCCACGAACGGTCGCCGGATAGCCGGCCGCCGGGCTGGCCGGGTAGCCGCTTCCCGGAGGGGCCGGATAGCCGGTTCCCGGGGTCCCCGGATATGCGGCGCCGGGGGGCGGCGGGTATCCGGGCGCCGGAGTGGCGGGCGGGGCCTGCCAGCCGCCGTCGGCGGGGGAGGCGGGCCAGGCGGAGACCCGGGAGGTCGGCTGGCCCCAGGGGTCGGCGGGTGCCGCTTGCGTCCAGGGGTCGGCGGGGCCGCCCGAAGCCTGCCCGGCCCAGGGGTCGGGCTGCGCCGGACCCGGCCGGGGATGGGGCTGCGCCGCCCCGGATGTTGGCGAGGCGGGCGCGCCGGAGACCGGGCCCGGCGGCGGGCCTGCGCCGGCCCACGGGTCGTCGGATCCGGGGCCGCGACCGGGCCATCCCGACGTGGGTGCGCTGGCTGCCGGTGCGGACGGCCACGAGGGCTCGGACGGCGCGGCCGACACCGGCCGCGGCGCCGGCGGATCGGCGGCGCCCGGCACCGGCCGTGCGGCCAGTGGACCGGTGGCGCCTGACACCGGCCGCGCGGGCAGCGGATCGGTGACGTCGGTGTCCGGGTGGGAACGCGTTCGAGCGGGCGGGGTCAGCCACGGATCCCCGGCGACACCGCGATGGCTGGGCCAGGGATGCGCTGGTGTCGCTTCCTCAGCCGGTTCACCAGCCGCTACCGGCGTCGATTCAGGTGCCCGGGCCGGTTCGGGCACCGGGGTGGATTCAGACGCGGCGGCCCGATCGGGCGCCGGGATGGGATCGGCAGCCGGATGCGGTGCTGGTTCCGGCGTTGCGGCGACCGGCTCGGGCTCCGGGTGCTCCGAGATCGCTCCACCGGAGGAGACGTCGGAACCCGTTCGCCCGGCCTCTTCGGCCGCGGACTGGGTACGCAGCCACGCCGCCCCCGCAACCGAAGCCGTCGGCCACGACCCGGCCGCGCTCCACCCTTGATAGCCACCAGCGTCCGGCTGCTCATCCTCGGACGCCGGCTCACCCGACTGCGCCCCCGCCACGGCAGGCGCCTCGTCATCCTCTGCGGCGGCGTTCGGCGCGGCGCCATCCGTGGATCCCGGATCCGCGGGCGCGCGGTCGTTCGAAACGGCTTCCGCAGAGGCGCGGTCAGGGGATCCGGCATCCGCCGCTGGCGTGGCTCCGGCGTCCGCCGGTGTCGCCTGTGCGGCCGGTGCAGCCTGCGCGGCCGCTGGAACGGCGCCCGGCGAACCTTCCCCCCGGCCCCATCCAGCAACAGCTCCGAACCCCGCCGCAACCGCCCCGAAACCGGCAGCAGCCGACGAGGACCCGTGGCCGGCCGCCGCGGGCCGATCATCGGAACTCTGCCGTGGTTCAGGCACCGGTCCGCCGTTCCCCGAACTCTCCTGACCCGCCGTGGCCTCCCCAGCAGCGGGAACATCAGCCTCTTTCGAGGTTACGGCTGGTGGCGGGCTCGCGGTGCCCGTACCCGATGGGTGGTCGGACCCGGACGCAGCCGGAACCGGACCGCGGGGTTGTGGAGGCCGCGCGCTCCAGCCGAATCCGCCGCCGGCAGCCCCCGGCCACCCCGGCTCGGACGCGACCGGCTCAGAGGCAACCGGCTCGGACACGACCGGCCCAGACACGACCGGCCCAGACACGACCGGCCCGGACATGACCGGCCCGGACACGATCGGCCCGGACGCGACCGGCTCGGACGCGACCGGCGCCGCGGGAAGCGGGATCGCATCCCCCACCGGAGGCGGCGGCACAACCCCCGGCCCGGCCGGCGACTCCGGCACGGGCTGCCACCCGGCGCCCGCCGGCAGCTCCGACGCGGGCCGGGCGCCGTTCGCACCGGGCGTGGGCTGGAACCCGCCGGTAGCCTCCAGTTCCTCCGCCACCTCACCGGTCACGACCAGCCGGGCCGAGCCCGCCGGACCGTCCAGCGTGACGACGCCGTCGAGGCGGCCCACGGTCGGGAACCAGGAAACCTTCAGCACGCTGCCCTCGAGCCGTGCGTGCAACCCGTCGACCGAACTGGTCACCGCGGACGCGACGGTCAGCGGCGGACCCTGCACCGGGATCCCGGCGGCCAGTTGCCGGGTGCCGGGCGGGACGCGGCCGAAGTCGAGGGCGGGTTCGGTGAGCCGTACCGATGTGCGTCGCAACGCGGCCGCGGCCGCGGCAGCCACCCGGCCCTCACCGGTGGTCATGCGCCGCAGGGTCTCGCGGGCTTCGACCGCGCGGGTGAGATCAGCGCCGGCGGCCGCGACGGCCAGCTGGGCGATCATCGTCATCTGGTCGCTGCCGGGGCGGCGGATGCGGGACAGGTACGGCTGGCGGCCCGACCCGAACACCCACTGCCGCACGCTGGGGTCCCGTTCCCGCAGGTGGTCGTGGAGCTCGCCGATGCCGACGAACCCGTCCCGGTCCCGGTCGGCAGAGCCGTTGCGAATCCCGTCCGCGATCATCCCGGCGAACGTGGGTGGCTCCAGCCGCGCCGTCGTGGCGATCACCACCCGGCTCTGCCACTCCGCCGACCGCGCGGCGCGGAAGTGCTGCCCGGCGTCGACCGGCCCGCCGGTGCGCCCGTCGAGCAGCACCACGGCCTGCCCGGCACCGCTGCGCTGCATCATCACGGCAAGCCGCGAGACATCGACGGCCGTCTCCTGCGGCCGGGCCATCGCGGTGTCCGCGCCGGCGAGGTAGAGCCCGCCGCCCGGCCCGGTCAGCATGATCCCGCGGAAGTACAGCAGGACAAGATCGTCCTGGTCGCGCCCCTCGAACAGCGCCGTGATCCGCGCCTGCGTCTCAGCGGTGCCCGGATCGTGCAGGAACGCCACGTCGAACCCGCCGAGCCCACCGTCACCGAGTGCCTGAGCGAGCACAGGCACGTCCGCGGACGGCACCGCGAACCTGCTCAGCACAGGATCGTCCTGGTGCTCGACCGTCACCACCACTGCCAGCCGTCGGCCGCTCATCGCATCACCCTTCATCCATGGTGCGATGCCGGAGCCCCGCCACGAAACCCCTGGATGATTACGAACCGCCATCTCCCGGAAACGCAGCGTTGTTGATCTAGGTGGTCCTCTACCCGGTCGCCATAGCGATCTACCTGCGGTGATGTTGCTCCCGAGCCGCTGAGACCGGCAAGGTTCCCGACCGTGCCGAATTCACTGGATTCAGTGGATCTGGCACGCTGACGGATATTTGTCTTTCATCGGGTACGCGTCGATCAGCATCCAACCGCACTCGCGCGTCCCCGAGAGTCCGCGCGACCACCTGCCCACTCCAGGCCGTCCGGCGACCGCCGGCGACCGGTGCATGGCCACCCGCTGAGTGTTGACTTCAGGTGCGGAGCGCGCCCGAATTTCACACGCGGCGCGGCTTCCCGGGGTGCGTGTTGACTTCAGGTGCGGAGCGCGCCCGAATTTCACACGCAGTGCGGCTTTCCGGGGTGCGTGTTGACTTGAGGTGCGGAGCGCGCCCGAACTTCACACGCAGTGCGGCTTTCCGGGGTGCGTGTTGACTTCAGGTGCGGAGCGCGCCCGAACTCCACACGCTGGAGGTGGGGCGGGGTGGTTGTCCACAGGCTGGCTGGTTGGGCGGGCGGGGCGCCTCGGAGAGCTGCCACCGTGGCGGGATGACGGCACCGCCTCCGAGCGACTTCGACGACGTCTGCGATGAGCAGTCCGGTGTGCTGACCACCGCCCAGGCGGTTGACCTGCTGGGCCGGGGAACCGTGCGCGGCCATCTCAAGGCGCAGCGGTGGCGCCGAGTGTGCCGGGGCATCGTCACCACGACGAATGGCAAGCTGGAACGACGCCAGCAGGTATGGGTGGCGGTTCTGACGGCCGGACCGGGTGCGCTGCTCGGGGGCGTGACGGCGCTTACCGAGGCGGGGGTGCGGGGGCTTCGCGAGAAGTCGCTGCGGGTCGTGGTTCCCGCCGTCCGGAGCAGGAGCACCCGGCTGCCGGACATGCCGCCCGACATGCCGGCGGTGCGCGTGACGCGTACCCGGTTCCTTCCGGAGGAACACCGGCAACCGGCGACTCCGCCGCGAACGATCGCTTCCCGGGCGATGGTGGACGCGGCAGCGTGGGCTCCGAGCGCGGACGCCGCGCGGACGATCATCGCGGTGACGTTCCAGCAGCGATGTGTGGTGGCCGAGGACGTGTTCAGTGTGCTCGACGGACGACGGAGGCTGCGACGACTCGGATTGATCAAGCGGACGGTGCTGGACGTCGCCGGCGGTTCCCTGGCGCTCTCGGAGATCGACTTTGTCGCGTTGTGCCGGACGGCCGGGCTCCCGGCGCCGGACCGGCAGGTGCCCCGGCGTGACGGGTCAGGCCGGTTGCGGTACCTCGACGCCTACTGGCGACGCTGGCGGTTGCACGTCGAGGTGGACGGCTCGCATCACGTGGAGGCGAAGCAGTGGGCCGAGGACATGCTGCGGCAGAACGAGCTGTGGATCGCCGGCGACCGAATACTGCGATTTCCCGCTGGTGTGATCCGTGCACGGCCGGACGTGGTGATCGGCCAGGTGCGGGCGGCGCTCGGAGCTGCCGGGTGGAGCGATTGAGTAGTGCGTCAGACCATGACGTCGATGGTCTGGTGGTTGTTGCGGATGCGGGCGAGCTCGGTGGCGCGGGCCGCTTCGACGCGGGAGATCTCGGAAGCCGCGTTCTGGATCGTCGCCCGGATGGTGGTGAGGGTGCCGTTGTCGGCGGACTCCGAGGTGAGCGACTCGGCCAGCTTCACGCGGCTGCTGTGCAGGCGGCTCCAGGCGACGGAGCTGTTCCAGGTGAAGGCGGTGGCGGCGCTGATGTTCATCGGGGCTCCTCGGTGATGCCGGTTGGGGACGGCCGCAACCATCGTCGGGGGCGCTCCTGACCTGCAACTTTTCCCAGTGAGCTAGGCAACAGCTGTGCAACCTGCGCGGTTGCCGTGAAAAACAGCCGCGATCCGGTACGGGGATACCGGATCGCGGCTTCTCGCAGGGTCAGCTCTTGACGGCGATGAGGTCGCGCGCCTTGTCCGGCCAGGTCGCGAGCGTCGGGGCGAGACGCATCCCGGCCGAGGTGACCGCCTGCTTCAGCGCGGCGACGTCGGAGTCGGCCAGCTTGGCGTACGTCGTGATGCCGGCCGCCGCGAGCGCGATCGCCATCTTCGGGCCGATGCCCGGGATCTTGGTGAGGTCGTCGGGCTCCGGAACGTCGGCCGGAACCGCGGCCGCGATCTCGGCGGGCGTGAGCGGCGCGGCCTCCGGCTCCTCGGCGGCAACCGGACCAGCAGGCTCCTCGACAGCGACCGGCTCAGCAACGACCGCGACGGGCTCGGCGACGACGGGCTCCGGGGCGACCACGGGCTCGGCAGCGGCGACGGGCTCGGCAGCGGCGACCGGCTCGGCAGCGGCGACCGGCTCCGGGGCGACCACGGGCTCGGCAGCGGCGACGGGCTCGGCAGCGGCGACGGGCTCGGCAGCGGCGACCGGCTCCGGGGCGGCGACGGGCTCAGCGGCGACAACCGGCTCGGGCTTCTCGACCGGCGAGACCTCCGAAGTGACCGCCGGCGTCACAGCAGGAGCAGCCGAAACCTCAGCGGACTCGGTGGAATCCACCTCGACAGTCGACACAGGCGACACGGTGGACTCGGACGACGGCGACACCGTGGACTCAGGCTCGGGCGCCGACACGACAACCGGCGCGGCAACAGGAGCAGCGGCAGCAGGAGCAGCGGCAACAGGAGCAGCGGCAGCGGCAGCCGGGACAGCGGCAGCAGGGGCAGCGGCAGCGGGAACAGTGGACGCGGCGGGGACGACGGGCGCATCGGAAGAGGCCGGTACAGGCTTGGCGGCGCCGAGCCGTCCCTTGATCAGCCAACCGGCAATCGCGCCGATCACGAGCCCGGCGACAAAGTAGAGGAATGATGCCATATCGGGCCTCCGGACAGGAGATGGGGGTGCATGTGGTAGCGGGCAGCTTTCCACATCCCCGTCAACCAGCAAGAACGAGGGCCCGGTGTGCCGTTTACCGTCGCGAAACAGCGTCCGGCAGGTACCGATTCGCCGCGTACGTGACAGCCCACAGCACCACGCCGATCAGCAGCAGCACCCCGGCGACCCGGTAGTCCGCGGCGGCTCGGCCGGAGAGCGGGCTCGCGAGGAACGCGCACGCCAGCGCTCCCAGCACCGGGATCACGGTGGGCGCCTTGAAGTGGTCGTGGTCGACCGGGTCCCGGCGGAGCACCAGGACCGCCACATTGACCACGGTGAAGACGCAGAGCAGCAGCAGCGCGGTGGTGCCGCCGAGCGCGGTCAGGTCGGCGAACCAGATCAACCCGAAAGCGATCACGGTGGTGAAGACAATTCCCACCCACGGGGTACGGCGGGTGCGGTGTACCCGGCCGAGCACCCGCGGCAGGACCCGCTCGTTCGCCATGCCGTACAGCAGCCGGCTGGCCATCATCATGTTGATCAGGGCGCTGTTGGCCACCGCGAACATCGTGATGAACGCGAAGATCGAGAGCGGGAAGCCCGGCGCGCCGGCCGAGATCACCTTGAGCAGGGGAGTGTCGCCGGAGCCCAGCTCCTCGGGCGTGACCAGAGCGACCGCCGAGATCGCCACCAGCACGTAGATCAGCCCGGTGATGCAGAGCCCGGTCAGCATCACCTTCGGGAAGATCCGTACCGGGTCGCGGGTCTCCTCGGCCATGTTCACCGAGTCCTCGAAGCCGACCATCGCGAAGAAGGCGAGCGCGGTCCCGGCGGTGACCGACAGCGCGATGCTCTCGCCGGGCGCGGTGTTGAATTCGGTCAGCCGGGACAGGTCGCCCTCGCCGCCGCCGAGCGCCCACGCGCCGATGCAGATGACGATCAGCAGACCGGTCAGCTCGACGCAGGTGAGCACCACGTTGGCCTTGACGCTCTCGCCGACGCCACGGAAGTTGATCAGAGCGACCAGGGTGATGAAGCTGAGCGCCACGGCGGTCAGGGCGAAGCCGTCCCCGAGCGACAGGTCGAACGCCTCGGCGAAGTTCCCGGCGAACGCCTTTGACGCGCTGGACGCCGAGGTGAGCCCGGAGCACATCACCGCGAAGGTGATCATGAAGGTGAGGAAGTGGATGCCGAAGGCCTTGTGCGTGTAGAGCGCCGCACCGGCGGCCCGGGGGTACTTGGTGACCAGCTCCAGGTAGCTGAACGCGGTGAGCAGCGCGACCAGGAACGCCACCAGGAACGGCAGCCACACCGCGCCGCCGACCTCGTTGGCGACCTTGCCGGTGAGGGCGTAGACGCCGGTGCCGAGGATGTCCCCGACCACGAAGAGCAGGAGTAAGGCCGGCCCGATGACCCGATTGAGTGTCGGCTGTTCCTCTTGGGTATCGGTCACGTCCGCCACCCCCGGAAAATGGTCCACTGCGGAACAGTGACGTTACCCGTACCTTGAGTGACGGGAAACCTGGGAGGACACCATGAAAATCGTGCTCGCGGCCAACCCTGAGGCCGATCAGCCGTGGGTCACCGACGTGGCCGCCGACCTGGTCCGGCAGACCGGCGCCACGGTCGCGGTGGTGGCGGTCGACGAGCTGGAGAGCGAACATCTCGCGCCGATGCCGCGCAGCGTCTACACCGAGCGCGCGGAACGGGCCAGGGACACCGCCGTGCGGCGGCTCGCGGAGGCCGGCATCGAGGCGACGGGTACGGTCCTGCCCGGCCGCGCGATCGACCAGATCATCCGTTTCGGTGAGGAGCAGTCGGCCGACCTGATCGTGGTCGGTTCCAGCGCCCGCCCCCTGGTGGCTCAGCGGCTGCTGGGAAGCGTGCCGCTGAGCCTGATCCAGAAGGCGGGCCGCCCGGTGCTGGTGGTCACGCACCCGGCGAAGGCGGGCTAGGGGTAGTCGACGATGTAGACCGGCGCGCCGACCTTGGTCATGTCGGCCGCCTCGCCGACCCCGTTGACCACGTGGTTGATGACGCCGGCGCTGAGGTTGACGGTCATGATGTGGTGCAGCTTCACGCCGGGCGTCCGCGGCACCTCGAACCCGTTCTCGGTCTCGATCGACGGGTTGTTCTGGTTGAAGACGTAGACGCCCCCGCCGTACAGGGAATGGGTCTTGACCTTGGATCCGACCTTGTAACCGGCGTAGCCCTTGACGTCGCCGTTCATCCAGTCGGCCTGCGTCGGCGGGTCGTAGGGGAGCTCGTTCTGGTAGAGCACGGTGGTGCCCCGCTCGCCGTTCCAGACGGTGTTGTACTTCTGGAAGTGCTCGACGAACAGGCCGGTCGCTGTGACGTCGTCGCCGTTGATGACAGCGCCGTACCGTCCGGTGTTGGTGCGCCACCGGTCGGTGTCACCGTTGACGCCCTCGGTGAACCCCTCGACGCCGTGGTCGCCACGCCACACCCAGGTGTGGTCGATGAGGACGTCGTCGCTGTTCACCTCGAGCGCGATGTTGGTCTTGCCGATGTGCGGGCCGCCGACCCGGAAGTAGACGTCCTGCAGCGTGGTCGGGTTGTTCGGGTTCGACACGCCGTGGCCGTGCTTGGCGCCGACCCGCAGCAGCACCGGCGACTCCTTGGCGCCGGCGTCGATGGTCACGCCGGCCACGACGATGCCGGGCACGTCCGCGACGTTCAGCGGGGTGGAGCCGTTGACCGCGGTCAGCGTGGCGTGGCCGATGCCGAGCACCACGGTGTTCGGGCGCCAGACCTCGATCGAACGAGCGATGTCGTAGACGCCCGGCGTGATCAGCAGGTGCTTGCCGAGCGCGAGCGCCAGGTTGATCTTCGTGACCGAGTCGCCGGGCTTCGCGACGTAGAAGTCCGACAGCGGGATGGTCCGGCCCGGTCCGCCCCACGAGACGCCGCTGGTGTTGCGCTGCGCGGCGGGGACGCGTACCTGGTACTTGCCCTTGGCGTCGACGAACAGGTACGGCTTCTCCCGGCTGACCGGGGTCTTCTCGAGGGTGGTGTAGGGCGGGTCCGGGAACGCCGAGTCGTCCGGGGCGCCCTGCACGCCGGCGAAGACCTGGTTCCACACCGCGTTCGACCAGCTGGCGACCTCGCTGTTGCGGGTCAGCCACTGCTGCTGCGAGCCGTTCGTGGTGGCCGGCAGCTTCGCGTCGGCGATGAAGCCGCCGCTGGCGTACTGCGGGCCGGCCGTGCAGTAGTCCATCAGCGACAGGCCGCCGCCGGTGAACTGCACCCGGCGCAGCGAGGTGGCCTGCGAGACGGCCCAGAAGTTGGCCGTCTGCCGGCAGCTGTCCTGCCCGGCCGCGTTGATGTTGACGGTCAGGTTCGAGACGGTACGCCAGAAGTTGACCAGGGCCAGGCAGTTGTCAGCGGTGAGGCAGCGGTTGTAGACCTCCACCTTGCCGTTGATCACCACGTCGCCGGGAGTGGCGCCGAGGCCGGTCAGCTCGGTGTAGTAGCCGACCTTGATCTGCAGCGGCTGCTCGGCGGTGCCGTAGGTGCCGGGCTTGAACAGGTACGCGTACCGCTGCGTACCCATCTCGTTGTTGACCTGCGCGGCGTGCGTGGCGTCCAGGGTGGCCTGGATCTCGCTGACCGGCATGCTGGGGTCGAAGACGGTGACGTTCGGGCCGAGGTTCGGCGCGGCTGAGGACGGCGTGGCGGCGGCGGGGCTGGCCGAAACGCCGGCGGCCGCGAGCACGAGGCCGAGAGCGAGAGCTCCGGCGGTGGTGCGGCGTCGCGTCATGCGAGGGGTTCCTTCCGTAACAAGATCGCAATGATCCCGGTCACAGAAGCAACCCTCGAACCTCGATGTCAAGGGCATCGATCCCCCATACCGGGGTGCATGGGGACGAGACACCCGGGTTCCGGAACCTGGAGCCCCCGAAACCGGTTCCGCAACCGTTCCCGGCGCGCAAAATCAAGACCTTGCTTGGGTACGGGCGGAGCACCGGCCCTCAGCCTCGCCGGGAGGCGTAGACCACCACGTTGTCCCGATAACTGCCCCGGCTCCGGTCGAAGCTGCCGCCGCACGTGATCAGGCGGAGCTCGGGGCGATCGGTGGCCCCGTAGACTTCGTCCGTCGGAAAGGCACGCTTGGGGTAGGTGGCGACCCGGTAGACCTCGAAGGTCGCCACGGTGCCGTTCTTCCGCCGTACCGTGATGGGGTCGCCCAGGCGGACCTCCCGCAGCCGGAAGAAGACCGCAGGGCCCTCGCGGGCGCTGTCCACGTGACCGATGATGACCGCCGCGCCCGGCTCACCCGGCGTGGGGGAGTGGCGGTACCAGCCGGCCGGCGCGCCGGCCGTGAGCGGCGGAACCTCGAGCGTGCCGTCCCGGCGCAGGCCGAGGCTGCTGACCGCGGTGTCCAGCTCGACCCGCGGGATCTTCAGCTGCACCGGCTCGGAGCGAGGGAGGCTCCCGGGTGCGGTCTTGGCCCTCGCAGTGGCGGCCGGGGGAGCGGGCACGGAGTCGTCGTCCGGGGTGGTGGTGCCGGCCGTCGTTGTGCCGGCTGCCGTCGTTGTGCCGGCTGCCCCCGTTGTGTTGGCTTTAGCGCTGTTCTGCGCGGAGGGATTGCGGGCGGGGGTGGTGCTCGGCGAAGGCTGGTGATGCGCGGGCTCGGCCGCGACAGGTGTCGGGGTCGTCGCCTCGGTGCGCAGACCCATCGCGGTACTGGCCGTCCCCAGCACGGCGAGCAACACGGCAAGCCCCGCCGCCCGCCGATCCCGAATCTGCGGCATGCCGGTCCGTGCCCGCCGGCGGCTCAGGCGCGCGGGCGGCGGCCCACCGCGTAGGCGGCCGTGCCGGACGCGGCGATCAACAGGAACAAGCCCATCACCAGGAACGGAACGCGCCGATCGTCGGCGCCACTGCCGCCACCGGCGTCGACCCCGCCCTTGGGCGTCGGCGCGGTGGTGGCGTCCTCGTCGTCGCCGTTGCCGCTGCCGCCGTTGTCGCCTCCGGTGCCGTTCCCCCCGTTGTCGCCCCCGTTGTTGCCACCCCCGTTGTTCCCGCCACCGTTGTTCCCGCCCCCGTTGTTCCCGCCGTCGCCGTTGCTCGGGGCGCTTCCGCTCGGGTAGGGATCGACGCCTCCCGGATCGGGGCTGCCGTTGCCGGGCCCGCCGCCGCCCGGGTCCACGCTGACACTGGTATCCGGATAGGCGCTCGGCTCCGACGAACTGGCCCCCGGCACCGGTTGCCCCGTGTTGTCACCGTTGTTGTCGCAGGTGGCGAGCACGATGAAGAGCAGGAGCAGCGCCAGGAGCAGCCCGACGCCCAGGGCGATGGCCCGATCGCGGCGCGCACGGCGCGCCGGTGCCGCGTGACTGTAGGACACGGGGTGCCTTTCGCCGAAAACCGGCACATCCCAGTCGGGACGGTGGCCGCCACGTTAGTGACCTACGAGCCCTCACCGCATCCCCATGTCCGTGATCAGTCACTTTCAATCCCGCCGCCCGCCCGCCGCCCGCCGCCCGCCGGGACGCCCGGAAACGCGTCAGCCGGCACGCTGATCGACGCTTGAACCGTCCACCATCGGCGATGGAGGGCGCGATGAGGTCACACACAACGTGACCGTGTGCCCGCGTCCCTGCCGGGGCGGAGACGCTGTCACACACACGGCTTCGGTGAGCCCTCATCGACGTCGGCGTGAGCTTCGGTGTGCTTCCTTCGTGTCCCGCACCCGGGATCGTGTGCCCGTGACCCCGCTCCGGCTTGCGGCTACGAACCGAACCGCCCGACAAGACGGTCAGAGAAGGTGGTTCAGGAGCACGACGAAGGCGATGTGGGTCAGCACTCCAGTGGCGCCGAGAACGATGGCGAGGGTGCCGGTTCGGCGGGAGTCGGTGAGCCCTCGGACGCCGAGGACGATCGCGAGGATCGAGCAGAGCAGCAGTGGGTTGATCAGCAGACTGACAGCCCCGACGATGACAGCCCGGTTCTTCGCCGAGCCCGCACGCGGATCAGCATCATCCAGCGGCAAACCCGGCCAGACCGGTGAATCGGGCGAATCGGGTAGGGGCGGCCCGTGCGGTGTGACAGGCGTCGTGTAGCCGAGTTGTGCGGACACCGCGTCGACGGGCTGCATGGTGTGACCACCCGCCGGAATGAACGCTCTCGCTGGAACCGTGGTGTGGGCGCCGGGCCACGGGTCGCCGGCCGGCCCGGAAGTGTGCGTCCCCGGCGGCACGACGTCAGCGCCGGGCTGGATGTGCGCGGTCCACTCCCGGCCGTCCCACCAGCGCAGAGCCGGTAGGCCGTGCGGGTCGGGGTACCAGCCGGCGGGCGCCCCCGACGGCTGCGCGGGACTGCTCATGGCGGTGCGTCCTTTCCGACCCGGCTGTGATTCCCGATCGGCCCCAGGCACGAACCTCTGAGGATTACCGCCCGCCGCCGGCCCGCCGAAGCGCGGGCAGCCGGCCCGAGGGAGCGCGGCCAGCCCGTCCCGAGGGAGCGCGGGCAGCCCGGCCCGAGGGAGCGCGGGCAGCCCGGCCCGAAGGAGCGCGGGCAGCCGGCCCGAAGGAGCGCGGGCCGGCTGCCCGACGAGGCGCGGCCCGACGGCTCAACCGAGCGCGGGCCGGTGGCTCCCGCCGGCGAGCGGCGGGAGCCCGACGGTCAGGACTGGGTGATCTTCAGGCTGTCGACGGCGGCCTCGACCAGCGAAGCCGTACCCGCGTCAGCCGCCTCCACCTGCAAGCGGATGGTCTGTCCCGCGTACCCGGAAAGGTTCGCCGACGTCGTCGCCCAGGCCGCCGCCTTGTTGCTGGCCGTGGCCGACTGGCTCAGCACCGTCGTGGTCGTCGAACCCGACACCACGCGCACCCGCAGGTAGTCGGCGCTGGTCGCGTTGTTCAGGTGAGCGAGGTACCACGACAGCGACAGCGTGAGCGTCCCCGACGACGGCAGGGTGACCGGCGGCGAGAGCAGCGAGGTGACACCTCCGTCCAGGTCGTTGGCTCCCGCGCTCGATCCTGCCGTAGCGCCGGTGACAAGGGCATAACTACCGCTGTTAACCGCATCGAGCTGCGTGGCGACGCCGGAGCTGCTGGTGGCGGCCGGGTTCCCGCGTTCCAAAAGCCCGGAGGTGGCGGTGTCGGCCGTCCCGCGCGTCCACGAGGTGGCCGTCTCCAGGTCGTCGGACCAGACCGTGGCGCCACCGGGCGACCCGGAGCCGGCCAGGGTCCACACCGCGTACGCGATGGCGTCCGAGTTCCGATCGAGGGCCGTGTCGTTGATGTTGGAGATCGTGTCGCAGGACGCGTGATAGCAGGGGTCGAACCGCGAGGCCGTCCCGCCCCAGAGCGCCACCTGCGCCGACGTCTTCGTCCCCTCGGCGCCGGTGAAGATGCCCCCGGCCGGGATCCCGGCGGAGATGAACGGCCCGTAGTCACTGCGCCCGTCGAAGTCGGTGCCCCGGGTGGGCACACCGATCGAGGAGAAGTACGCGGCGAGTGTCGCCTCGATCTGCGCCGACCCGGCCGGCCCCGGACCCGCCCCGGTGCCATCCGAGTTGTCCCCGTCGTACAGGAAATATCCGGGGTTGGGTGACCCGATCATGTCGAAGTTCAGGTAGCCCGTGATGGCCGACCGCTGCGCCGACGACAGCGAGTTGACATAGGCGGTGGACCCCCGCAGCCCCAGCTCCTCCGCGCCCCACCAGGCGAAGCGCAGGTGCCGGTCGGGCTGGAAGCCGGTCCGGGCCACCTGGAGCGCGACTTCGAGGATGCCGGCCGACCCGGACCCGTTGTCGTTGATGCCGGGTCCCGCCGTGACGCTGTCCAGGTGCCCGCCGATCATCAGCGTGTTGGACGTGTTGCCGCCGGGCCAGTCGGCGATCAGGTTGTAGCCGGTGGCGCCGTTGTAGGTGAACGACTGCCGGGTGGTGGTGAAGCCGGCCGCGTCGAGCAGGTTCTTCACGTAGGTGACCGAGGCGAGATAGCCGGGCCGGCCGTGTGCGCGGTTGCCACCGTTGGCGGTGGCGATGCTCTGCAGCTGCGTGAGGTGGGTCTTCACGTTGGCGAGCGAGATGTCCGGCGCCGCCTGAGCAACGGCAGCCGGGGCGGAGAGCAGACCGGCGATCAGCAGGCCGGCAACGGGGAACTGAAGCATGTCGATGAGGATCGCAGAGCGTGCAGGTCAACCCTTCATACCAATAGATACCTATCACCGTTTCCGAATCGCAATCGTAAAATCGATGTTGCTTGAGCAGCGCATCTCCATGGCTGGATGTTTAGAGTGCGGTGATCGCCCCTGAGTCGCGGCGACCACTGCGGCTCGACATACGGAAGGCATGGGATGCGAAGAATCCTTGCGGCCACCATCGCCGCATCCGTCGGTCTCCTGATCGGAGCCGGCGCGATCCCGGCCACGGCCTCTGCCCATGGCGCGGAGCCGGGTTACACCCCACCCCCGATCGACTGGGGGAAGTGCGCCAGCGCCGGGCTGAACGCCCGGGGCGCGGAGTGCGGTTTCCTGGTCGTTCCGCTGGACTACGCGAAGCCCAAGGGCACCAAGATCAAGATCGCGGTGTCCCGGATCAAGCACAAGTCCAGCGCAGCGCAGTACCAGGGCGTCATGCTCACCAACCCGGGCGGCCCCGGTGGTTCCGGGCTCACCCTGTCGGTCCTCGGTGAGTACGTGCCGGACAACGCCGGCAGCTACTTCGACTGGATCGGCTTCGACCCGCGCGGCGTCGGCTCCAGCGTTCCGTCGCTGACCTGCGACGTGAACTACGCCGGCTACAACCGGCCGTTCTACGTGCCGGTGACCAAGTCGCTGGAGAAGACCTGGCTGGCCAAGGCCAAGGGCTATGCGAAGGCCTGTGACTCCGCGGGCGGCGCGCTGCTCGACCATGTCAAGACCACCGACACCGTCGCCGACATGGAGAGCCTGCGGAAGGCCCTCGGCCAGAAGCAGATCAACTACTACGGCTTCTCGTACGGCACGTACCTCGGCCAGGTCTACGCCACGCTCCACCCGGACAAGGTGCGCAAGTTCGTCTGGGACGGCGTGGTGAACCCCGAGCGGGTCTGGTACGAGGCGAACCTCGACCAGGACATCCAGTTCGACAAGAACATGGACGTCTACTTCGCGTGGGTCGCCAAGTACGACTCGATCTACCACCTCGGCAGGACCGCCAAGGCCGTGAAGCAGAAGTACTACTCGACGCTCTACTCGCTGATCAAGAAGCCGGCCGCCGGCAAGATCGGCCCGGACGAGTGGAACGACATCTTCGTCTCGGCCGGTTATTACGTCTTCGGCTGGGAGTCGACGACCGAGGCGTTCGCCGCCTGGGTCAACGACAAGGACCCGTCGCTGCTGCTCGAGCAGTTCCCGGAGCCGGGCGCCGCGGGCTCCGACAACGGCTACGCGATGTACCTGGCGGTCCAGTGCACCGACGTCAAGTGGCCGACCAACTGGTCCAAGTGGCAGCGGGACAACTGGAAGATCCACGCCAAGCACCCGTTCATGGCGTGGAACAACGCCTGGTACAACGCCCCCTGCATCACCTGGGGCGCGAAGCCCGGCAAGCCGGTCGAGATCAAGGGCAAGAAGGCTCCGGAGATCCTGCTGATCGCCGAGACGAACGACGCGGCCACGCCGTACTCGGGCGCTCTCGCGGTTCGCAAGCTCTTCCCGAAGTCGGTCCTGGTCGAGGGTGTCGGCGGGACCACGCACTCCGGTTCGCTGAACGGGATCGCGTGCACCGACAACATCATCGCGGATTACCTGGCCACCGGCGAGCTGCCGGACCGGGTCCGCGGCAACCGGTCCGACGCCCAGTGTGACCCGGTTCCGCAGCCGGTTCCCGCGGGCGCGTCGGCGTCGACGTTCTCGAAGCGTTCGGCTCCGGCGGGTCTTCCGGCGGACGTTCGCGCCGAGATCGGCGTCCGTTAAAGATCAGAACCATGCGACGGCCCGGGCAGGAGATCCTGCCCGGGCCGTCTCTCACGCGTGGGTACGGGTTACCGAACCGCCGCCTTCTTGGCCAGCTGGATCTGCTCGTACACATGGGTGCGCAGTTCGACGAACCGCGGGTCGGCCCGGGTGTGCAGCTGATCCCGCTCGGCCGGCAGGTCGATCGTCAGCTCGTCCTGCACGACAGTGGGCGACGACGACAGCATCACCACCCGCCGGCCCAGGTAGACCGCCTCGTCGATGTCGTGCGTGACGAACAGGACCGTCACCTTGAGCCGCTGCCATAGCTTGCGGACCAGGTCCTCCAGGTCGGCCCGGGTCTGCGCGTCGACGGCCGCGAACGGCTCGTCCATCAGCAGCGTCTCCGGCTCGTAGGCGACCGCCCGCGCGATGGCGACGCGCTGCTGCATGCCGCCGGAGAGCTGCCACGGGTACGCCGACTCGGTGCCGGTGAGCCCGACCGCGTCGAGCGCCTCCTCGACCAGCTCCCTGCGGCGGGACCTGGCGACCTTCTTCTGCTTCAGCGGCAGTTCGACGTTGTCCCGCACGCTCATCCAGGGGAACAGGCTGCGCCCGTACTCCTGGAAGACGACCGCCATGCCCGGCGGCGGGCCGGCGACCGCCTTGCCGTTGACCTTGACGTCCCCGGACGTCGGGTCGAGCAGGCCGGAGATGCAGCGCAGCAGTGTCGTCTTGCCGCAGCCGGACGGCCCGACCAGGCAGACCAGGTCGCCGTTGTCCACGGTGAACGTGAGATCGCGGAGAGCCTCCACCTCCCGGCTCCCGGAGCGGTAGACCTTCTTCAGGCCTTTTACCTCAAGCATCGTGGCCCTCCTAGCCGGCCCGGCGCTGCGCCTCGCGCAGCCCCTCGTACCACCGCAGCGCCCGCTTCTCGGCGAGCCGGAACATCAACGACAGCGCGAAGCCGAGCAGGCCGAGCAGGATGATCCCGCTCCACATCTCGGGGATCGCGAAGCTGCGCTGGAACTGCACGATGGTGAAGCCGAGACCGTTGCTGGCCGCGAACATCTCGCTGATCACCATCAGGATGATCGCGATGGAGAGCGCCTGGCGCAGCCCCGCCGCGATCTGCGGTCCCGCCGACGGCAGGATCACCTTGGTGATCCGGGCCGGCCCGGTCACCCCGTACGACCGTGCGGTCTCCAGCACCACACCGTCCACCGCGCGGACGCCCTCCACCGTGTTCAGCAGGATCGGCCAGACGCAGCCGAAGACGATCACGATGACCTTCATGGTGTCGCCGATGCCGGCGAACAGCATGATCACCGGCACCAGGACCGGCGGCGGGATGGCCCGGAAGAACTCCAGCAGCGGCTCGGCGGCGTACCGGAGGCGGCGGTTGAGGCCGATCGCGAGACCCAGGCCGATGCCGAGGACCGCCGCGAGCAGATATCCGGCGAGGAGCCGCAGCAGGCTCGGCAGGACGTCGGCCTTCAGCGCCTCCAGGGTCCAGGTGTTGGCGAAAGCGGTCAGGATGTCGGCGAGCGGGGGAGCGTAGAAGCTCTCGCTGTCCGCGCTGAGCACCCACCACCCGGCGAACAGCAGCAGCGGCAGGGCCAGGGCGTAGAGCACCTTCTTCACGCCAGGACCTCCCCGCGTATCGACTGGTGCCAGGCGAGCAGGCGGCGCTCGCCGGTACGAGCCAGCAGGTTGATCAGCACGCCGAGGATGCCGGTGACGACGATCAGCGCGTACATGGTCGGCACGGCCTCGGAGGCCTGGGCCACGGCGATGTCCTTGCCCAGTCCCGGCGACCCGATCACCAGTTCGGCGGTGATCGCCAGGATCAGCGCCACCGACGCGGCGAGCCGGACGCCGGTGAAGACGTACGGCAGGGCGGTCGGCCAGAGCACGTGCCGGACCCGGGCGGCCGCCGAGAACCGGTAGCTGCGGGCGGTCTCGTAGGCGACCGGGTCCATGTCGGCCACGCCGTAGAGCACCTGGACGAGCACCTGCCAGAAGGCCGCGTAGCAGATCAGCAGCAGCGAGGAGCCGATCTCCGTACCGTAGAGAAGCACCGCGAGGGGGATCAGCGCGACCGACGGGATCGGCCGCAGGAACTCCACCGTGGACGCGGTCAGGTCTCGCAGCAGCGGCACCGACCCGATCCCGAAACCGGCGAGCACGCCGGCGCTGACCGCGATCAGCAGACCCCAGCCCCAGGCCACCAGCGTGTCCTTCAGCGAGATCCAGAACTGCGAGGTCCCGGCCTCGGCGGCGAGCGCCGAGAAGATCGCGCTGGTCGGCGGCAGGTACCGCTCGTCCACCACCCCGAGCGTCGGCAGCAGTTGCACGATAAGGAGCAACCCGGCCAGGCCGGCCACACCCAGGAATGCGGGGTGGCCCAGCCAGGCCGGGCTGCTGCGACGAGCCGAGGTCACGGGAGCAGCTTCTCCAGGTCCGGGGTGCCGGAGAAGATGCCGTCCTGCTCGCCGAGCTTGGCGAGGGTCTCGACCGACGCCGTGTTGATCTCGGCGGGCCACTTCGGCAGGACCAGGGCGGCGCGGTTCTTCTCGTCGATCTTGGTGTAGTCGGCGAGGATGGTGCGGACCGCGTCCGGGTTGGCGTCGGCGTACGCCAGCGACTCGTTGATCGCCTCGGTGAACCGCTTGACCAGGTCCGGGTCCTTGCCGATCAGCTCCGTGGAGGCGAAGTACGCGGCCACCGACAGGTTCGGCGCGGCGTCCACGAACGTCGACGCCACCTCGCGGCCACCGGCGGCCTTGATCGCGGTGAGCGTCGGCTCGACCACCCACGCGGCGTCGACCTGGCCGCCGTCGAGCGCGGCCGGCATGTTCGGGAACGGCATCTCGACGAACTCGATCTTCGCCGGGTCGCCACCGGCCTTGCGGACCGACTCGCGGGTGACGGTGTCACCGATGTTCTTGAGCGTGTTCACCGAGACCTTCTTGCCGGCCAGGTCGGCGGCCGTCTTGATCGCACTGTCGCCCTTGACCACCACGGCGCCGAAGTCCTTGGCCTGCACGCCGGTGGAGGCGACGCCCGCGGCGACGGCCTTGATCGGCACGTTCTTGGTCTGGGCGATCATCAGCGAGGTCCAGTTGCTGAAGCCGAACTGGAACTGGCCGCTCACCACGCCGGGGACGATGGCCGCGCCGCCCTGGCCGGCCTCCATGGTCAGCTCGATGTTCCGCTTGCTGAAGAAGCCCTGCTTCTGGCCCAGGTAGATGGGCGCCACGTCGATGATCGGGATGACACCGACCTTGACCTTGTCGACGCTGCCGCTGTCGCCGCCGGCGGAATCGGAGTCACTGGAGGTGCCGCACGCCGTCAGGGTGCCGGCGAGGGCCACCGCCACCATCCCCGCGAGGAGTCGCCGCCGCATATTTACTCCTTAGAAATCTGTGCGCATGACGAACATGAGTTCTCATGAAGAACGCTATGATGTGCTCCGTGTCACGTCAACGATTGGTTTCGATCATCTGATGCCGCGGGAACCGTACTACGTGCAGTCGCTGGAGCGCGGTCTCGCGGTGATCCGTGCATTCGACGCACAACATCGCGAACTGACCCTCAGTGACGTGGCCCGGGCCTGCGGACTGACCCGTGCGGCAGCCCGCCGCTTCCTGCTCACGCTCACCGATCTGGGGTACGTGCGGACCGACGGCCGGCTGTTCTCGCTGGCACCGCGGGTTCTCGATCTGGGGTACTCGTTCCTCTCCAGCCTCTCCCTGCCGGAGGTCGCCGAGCCGCACCTGGAGCGCCTGGTGGCCCGGGTGCACGAGTCGTCGTCATTGTCAGTGCTGGACGGGGACGACGTGGTTTACGTGGCTCGTGTCCCAACCAGCAGGATCATGCGGGTCGCGATCAATGTCGGGACCCGCTTCCCGGCGTACGCGACGTCGATGGGCCGGGTGCTGCTCGCCGCACTCTCGGAGACCGAGCTGGACGCGTACCTGGCAAGGGCGAAGCTGGAACCACTGACCGACCGCACCATCGCCTCGCCCGGCGCGCTCCGCGCCGAGATCGCGCGGGTCCGCGCCCAGGGGCACGCCCTCGTCGACCAGGAGCTGGAAGAGGGCCTGCGCTCGCTCGCCGCGCCGATCCGGGACCGCAACGGGGTGGCGGCCGGCGCGGTCAACGTGTCCATCCACGCCGCGCGGGCCACCGTGGACGAGATCCGGGAGCGGCTGCTGCCGCCGCTGCTCGAGGCCGCCGCGGCCATCGAGGCGGACCTGCGGATCGGAACCCCGGGTAGGTGAACGGCCGCACGGTTCGGTGATCGTCGACGGGCCGCTTCTGCGGGCCGGACACCTGCGCGAACGCCGGTTCCGCCAGGCGCCGGGCCGGCATGTCGGCCGCTCGGCCGAGCAGCCCGTTCCGGCGCGGTCGCGCTGATCCCGGCCCGGATCGCTGTGATTGACTAGCAGCTATGGTCATGTGCCCGCCCCCGTCTGCCCGAGTGAACCGGTGACCGCCGGGCCGGCCGCGGCGACTCGCCCGCACAACCGTAAGCAGCTCATCGTCGAAGCAGCCGGTCAGGTGTTCAGCGAGCGCGGCTACCACGCCGCCTCGATGGAGGAGATCGCCGCCGGCGTGGGGATCAGCGCCGCCGCGCTGTACCGGCACTTCCCGAACAAGTACGCGCTGTTCGCCGAGTGCGCGAACGTGATGGTGGACCGGCTCGTCGCGGCGCTCGACGAGGTGCCGCCCGAGACGTCGCTGACCGAGGTGCTCGCCGCGCTCGTCCGGGTCACGGTCTCCCACCGCGCGTCCGGCGGCCTGTACCGCTGGGAGGCCCGTTACCTCGACCGCGACGACCGCCGGCTGCTGCGCACCAAGTTCGCCCAGGTCGTGGACCGGGTGACCGAGGTGGTCCGGCGGGAGCGCCCGATGCCCGGCGAGCGCCTGCGCGCGGTGGCGGCGCTCGGGGCGATCGGGTCCGTGACGATGCACCACACGACGATCGCCCAGCGACGGCTCGAGGACCTGCTGCTGGAGTCCGCGATGCGGGTGGTCGCCACCGATCCGTCCGCCGCGGTGGGCAGCGCCGGGCTGGTCGAGCTGCCGGCGCAGCCGGTGCCGCGGACCCGGCGTGCCGAGATCCTGGCCGCGGCCATTCCGCTGTTCGCCCGCGACGGCTTCGCGAACGTGACGAACGGGCAGATCGCCCAGGCGGTCGGGCTGGCCCCGTCCGCGATCTACCGGCACTACCCCGGCAAGGTCGACATCCTGGTGGCCGCGTGCCTGCAAGCGGCGGGCCTGCTGGCCCAGGCGGTGGACCGGAGTCTCGATCAGGCGGCCGACCCGCGGCAGACGGTCGTCGCGCTGACCGCCGCGTACGTCGCCTACAGCTTCGAGCACAACGCGCTCAACAGCGTCGCCGAAGCCGAGGTCCGCGGCCTGCCGGCCGACCTGCGGCGGCCCCTGCTGGTCGCCCAGCGCGAGCACATCGCGGTCTGGGAGCAGCAGCTCCGTTCGGCCCGCCCGGAGCTGGATCCGCGTCAGGCCCGGCTGCTCGCGCACGCCGGGTTCGGTGTGGTGGTGGAGGCCGGGCGTGCCCTGCGCTGGCAGGACACGCCCGGCAACCGGGACGCGGTCACCGCGCTGGTGACCGGCGCCCTGACGGTGTGACCTAGGCTCCCGGGCGGTTCCCGGTCGGAATGGTGATCGGTGTGTACGTCGCCGACGTCCCGTTGTTGAGGAACAGCATCGCCAGCCCGCGGACGAACCGGTCGAAGAGCGAGAAGGTGGTCGGCAGGATCGGCGACAGGCCCTCGCGGAACGCGACGTAGGTGGGCCAGCCGACCTCGATGAGGGTACGCGAGGCGTAGTCCCGCGGCAGCTTCAGCCAGTCGCCGATCTTGTCGCTCAGAACGTACCGGGCGAACTCGCGCTGGAAGCCGCGGGTGACGCCGAGGTCGATCTCGGAGACCAGGTTGAGCAGGATGTCGGCCAGGTCCACGCCCTCCGGTGTGGACGCCATGATCGGGGTCAGCGCGTACGCCGACTGCTGCTTGGCCGCGGCCCAGCTCGCCGGGATGAAGTCGTCCCGGACACCGAGCAGGTGCAGCGCGACCTGCCACTGGTGCAGGTACGCCTCCTCCTCCGCGGCCGACATCCGGATGCCCCACTGCTTGAGCTTGCCGTACACATAGGTGCCGAGGCTGTGGAAGGTGACCAGGATGTCGCCGTTGCTGATCGGGATGAAGTCCTGGTCGTCGGTGACCGCCCGCCAGTGCGACGACTGGGGCAGCAGGTGCCGCACCGCCGCGTGGGTCAGCCGCGTCTTGTTGGACGTGACGACGAAACCGCCGGAGGGCTGGAACGCGTCGAGCGCGCTCAGGTCGTACCCATAGGTGAAGGTCTTGGCCGCGCGCGCCTTCATGTCGCCGCCGCCCTCGGACCAGTAGACGTTGCGCGCCTCGCGCGGGATCACCGTGCTCATGATCCCGCTGCCCAGTCCGTAGAGGAGGAACAGGTACATGCTCATCCGCTTGTTGAACTGGGCCGCGCGGGCCAGCTTGGTCTGGTCGGCCCAGGCCGGCAGCTTGTTGTGCCGCTGCAGCCACGCGGTGAGATCGGCGGGCACGCCGGCCGGCAGCGCGTCACCGTTGCGCCGCCACGACGCGAACGCGGTGTTCACGGCCGGGATCTGACCGTTCTCCAGCAGCGAGGCGAGCAGCGGATCGGTGTCGTCGTCCCAGACACCCCAGGGGTCGGTGACCGTGTCAGTTCCGGCGATCGAGCCGGCGGACGACCAGCCCCATGCAGCGGAGGGGGCCGCGGCGCCGGCGATGCCCAGTGCGGCACCGAGGGTCAGAACGCTTCTTCTGCTGAGATTTTGCATTCGCTTACCTGCTTCCTGTCCAGGTGTAACGTGCAGATTTCACCGTACGCCGGACTGTGATTTTCCATTAACATAGCGGCGGCTGGCGTCATCGGCAAGACTCGATGTTTTCGCCGGTCGGCAGTTAGGTGGGCCTAACTGGTGGGCGTTTCCAGCCACGTGGTGCGGGCTTGTCGGCGGGGGTGATCGTCGCGGCGCCCGCCTCACCGGTGGTCCCGGCGTGCGGCTCGGTCTGGACGGCCAAGATCCCGGGGTCCGCCCGCAGCCCTGGCTCCTGCAGGTGTGAGCCCCGAATTCGTTACTCGGTGTGCCGGCATCCGGGATAAAGGCGGCGCTTCGCGGAAAGCTGCGGACGCTCCAGGCCCCACGGCGACCGCGTGACGGCGCGGGGTTACCCCTCGGAGAGGGGCACCAGCGGGAGGAAGTCGGCTCGGCGGCACTCCGCCAGCAGCTGCCGCAGCCGGCCGTCGTCGCCCTTGCCGCCCGCGTGGACCTCGCCAACCTCGTGGCCTTCCAGCCGGGCGAAGTAGCGCACCAGGAAGTCCGTGACGATCGTGCTCCGAATCCGGTCCGTCGTGGGACTCACCACGTCGTCGGACTCGATCACCAGCAGGAGCAGGCCGCTCAGGCGTCCCGCGCCCGGCGAGAGCTCAGGCAAGAGGTAAGGAACTGGGACGCGGCGCCCGCCGAACCCGGCGTAGAGCCGCAACCGCGCGTCGTCATCGCCGTAGTCAGCGGCGGCGTCCTCATTCCCGGCGCGGTCGTCTCCACGCTCCAGTGGGTCGTCTCCAGGCTCCAGTGGGTCGTCTCCCGGCTCGAGCGGGTCGTCTCCCGGGCGAAGCGGGTCCTCGGCCTCGGCGAAGACGACATGGGGCCGGAGTGTCGCCCGCCAGTGCGGCCCCGCGACGGCGACGAGCCGGCGGCCGATGCCGCTGCCGCGCAGGTCGGGCCGGACGGCGAAATAGCAGAGCAGCGCCGCCCGGATGTCGCCGAACCACTCCAGGAAGAGCGCGCCCACCGGCTCCCCGTCCGGCGTCACAGCGATCGCCCCGTGCAGCTCGTCCGCGGCCAGCACCCGCCGCAGCCTCTCCAGCGGTTCACGCTCGGCGGGGCTGAAGCTCGGCGCGATCACCGTGTCGTAGAGCCGGCGCAAGATGCCCGCGTCCGGCTCGCCGTCGAGGAAGCGGATCGACACGTCTTCCACGAGAAGGCACCCCCAGCCGGCCCGGTCACTGCGGAGCGCAACCCTACAGCGCCGCCGCCCAATGCGGACAGACCACGGGTTGAGCGGGCCCTGATCTCAATGCCGCCACTGACCGCCCGCAGTCCCCGCCTTCGGGTGCACGATCGCGGCGTCGGTATCCCGGACGACTCGCCGGGCCATCACCCCGCCGTCACCCTAGGTGGCCGGTGACGCGGAGCGCTGTGGGGTCTGCGGCAATGTGTGGGGCCTGGAGCGTCTACAGGTTCCCTCAAAGCGCGATCTCTACCTCGGATGCAGGCACCTAAGGTGACGGTCACGGGCGATACGCCTGTCGCCGCCTGGACCAAAGTGTCTTTGGCTCGCCCGGCGAAGTCGTCAGCCGCCCGCCGACGCGGACTGTCAACGAGACGACGATCAATACGTCCGGCCGGCACGTGGGGATTAGGCTTGGCCGGGCCACGGGGCGCCGGCGGTGACGCCGGGCAGACAACCAACCCCGGTCCGGTGCGTCCGCGGGTTGCGTTCCTTCTCCCACACGCCGGACCGGCCGTCGCGTGACGTACGCCGGAACTGTCGCCGCACAACCCACCTCGACCACCGGCGGCGGTCACCGCCCATCAGCGTGTGCCGAAGGAGTTACGAGTGGATGCGACGGAGGTCGCCGCCCGTGCGACCGACCTGTATAAGACGTACGGCAGTGGAGAAGCGCAGGTCATCGCCCTGCGCGAGGTGAACGTCGAGCTGGAGCGCAGCCGGTTCACCGCCATCATGGGGCCCTCCGGGTCCGGCAAGTCGACGCTCATGCACTGCCTGGCCGGCCTGGACTCGGTCAGCCGCGGCCAGGTCCACATCGGCGACACCCAGGTCACCGGCCTCGGCGACGCCGGACTGACCAAGCTGCGCCGGGACAAGGTCGGCTTCATCTTCCAGCAGTTCAATCTGCTGCCCACCCTCACCGCCGCCGAGAACATCCTGCTGCCCCTGTCCATCGCCGGTCGCAAGCCGGACCGGGAGTGGTACGACACCGTCATCGACACCGTCAACCTGCGTGACCGCCTCGGCCACCGCCCCGCCCAGCTCTCCGGCGGGCAACAGCAGCGCGTGGCCTGCGCCCGTGCCCTGGTCGCCCGGCCCGAGGTCGTCTTCGCGGACGAACCCACCGGTAACCTCGACAGCCGCTCCGGTGCCGAGATCCTCTCCTTCCTGCGCAGGTCGGTGCGCGACTACGGCCAGACCATCGTCATGGTCACCCACGATCCGAACGCAGCGAGCTACGCCGACCGGGTGATCTTCCTCGCCGACGGCCAGATCGTCGACGAGATGCGTGACCCCACTGCCGAGGCGGTGCTCGACAGGCTCAAGGGCCTCGACACTCCCGCCGCCGCGACGGCGAAAGGCGAGCGCTGATGCTGCGCGCCAGCCTTCGCGGGCTGTTCTCCCGCAAACTGCGGCTGACCCTGGCGCTGGCGGCGATCCTGCTGGGCACCGGCTTCCTGTCCGGGGCGTTCGTGCTCACCGACTCTGTCAGCGCCCGCTTCGAGAAGCTGTTCACCTCCATCAACCAGAACGTGGCCGTACAGATCAGCGCAACCGAGGAGTCGACCGAGGACGGCGAGCCGCCGCTGCTGACCCGGGAGCAGCTCGACCGGCTGCGGGTCCCCGGCGCGGCGGCGGTCCAGGGCGACGTGAGCGCTCTGGGCGTGGTCCCGTTCGACGTGCGCGACGGCGACCCGGTCACCACCTCCGGGGCGCCGCAGATCGGCGGCGGGGTCACCGGCGACGACCCGTTCGCGCTGGTCGGCATCGCCGAGGGACGGTGGCCGACGCAGGACGGCGAGACGGCGATCAGCCGCTTCACCGCCGAGCAGACGCATGCCGCCGTCGGTGACCGGCTCAAGATCTACCTGCCGCGGGTCAACGAGGCCCGGGAGTTCTCGGTGGTGGGCGTCGTCACGTACAGCGGCGACCGGGACTCGCTGGCCGGCGAGACGCTCGTGCTGTTGCCGGAGGCGCAGGCCCAGGAGATCTTCTACGGCCGGACCGGGGTGTACTCCGGGGCGTTCCTCGCCGCCGACCAGGGCGTCTCGTCCGAGCAGCTGCGCGACCGGGTGGCCCCGCTGCTCCCCGCCGAGTTCGAGGCCATGACGGGGGAGCAGGCCAACGAGGAGCAGGCGAACGCGGTGAACGAGGGCCTGTCGCAGCTCAGCAGATACTTCTTCGGGCCGTTCGCGATCGTCGCGGTGCTCGTCGGCATCTTCCTAATCTTCAACACGTTCAACATCGTGGTCGCGCAGCGGGCCCGGGAACTGGCATTGATGCGCGCGATGGGCGCGAGCTGGGTGCAGGTTGCCGGCTCCGTGCTGGTGGAGGCCGTGCTGGTGGGGCTGGTCGGCGCCACCCTGGGCCTGCTGGCCGGCATCGGGCTCGGGTACGCGGGCAGCGCGCTGCTGACCGGCCTGCTCGGCGTCGACCTGCCGGGCGGCGGCGTCCGCGTCGGCGCGACCCCGATCGTGCTGGCGTACACGGTCGGTGTCCTTGTCACGGTCTTCTCGGCGCTGGTGCCGGCGGTGAAGGCGTCGAGAGTGCCACCACTGGCGGCGATGCGCGAGGTGGCCCGGCCGGACAAGCCGCTGCGGAGGCTGTCGATCGTGGGCGCGGCACTGGCGGTGCCGGGCGCCGCGCTGGTGGGCTTCGGCCTGACCGGTGCCGGAGACCTGACGCTCCCCGCGCTGCTGCTCGGTGTCGGGCTGGTCTTCCTCGGTGTGGCGCTGCTGTCACCGCTGCTCACCCGGCCCTTGGCCGGCCTCATCGGCCGGGCTGTCGGCTGGGGGACCAGCGGCAAGCTGGGCGTCCGCAACGCGCTGCGCAACCCGCGGCGTACGGCGGTCACGGCGGCGGCCCTGATGATCGGCGTCACGCTGGTGAGCGCGGCCAGCGTGGTCGGCGCCTCGTTCAAGACCACCATCGACCAGCAGGTCAACTCGTCCATCGGCGCGGACGTCATCGTGCAGACCAACCAGACGCAGGGCCCGCCGACCGGCGAGACCGGCTTCTCGGCGGCGGCGATGCAGCAGGTCCGCGAGGTGCCCGAGGTGGAGCGGGCGCTGTCGCTGTTCGTCACCATCGACGCGGAGATCGAGGGGCAGACCAACCAGTCGCTGGGTCTTGCCGCCGTCGACCAGGACTTCACGGTGGCGGCCGACATGTTCGGGATGTCGCCGGTCGCCGGCGACCTCGGCGCGTTCGGCGAGGGCGAGTTCGTGACCGACGAGAACACCGCCGACGCGCGTGGCTGGCAGGTCGGCGACCAGGTGCCGATCACGCTGAGCAAGGGCGGCGAGCGGCAGTACCGGCTGGTCGGCACGTTCGAGAGCACGCCGATCCTGACCGGCACGCTGTTCCTGCCGCAGTCGGCGGTGGGCGACTTCGCCGGGCCGCTGGCCAACCAGGGGTACGTCGACCTCGCCGAGAGCGCTGACGCCGCGGTCGTGACCGGGCAGATCGAGCAGATCATGTCGGACTTCCCGCTCGTCACCGTCGGTGACCGGTCCAGCCTCGTGGAGCAGTTCAACTCGTTCGTCGACATCGCCCTGACGATCGTCATCGTGCTGCTCGGCCTGGCGATCCTCATCGCCCTGCTGGGCATTCTGAACACGCTGCTGCTGAGCATCTACGAGCGGACCCGCGAGCTCGGCATGCTGCGGGCGGTCGGGCTCAGCCGCTTCGGCGTCATGCGCATGGTCGGCACCGAGTCGGTCGTGATGGCCATCTTCGGCTGCCTGCTGGGAATCGTGGTCGGTCTGGGGCTCGGGGTCGCCCTGTCCGCGGCCCTGATCGACATCGACTTCCTCAGCACGATCTCGGTGCCCTGGGCCAGCCTGGCGGCGTTCGTTCTGGTCGCGGCATTCGCCGGGGTGGTCGCCGCGCTGTGGCCGGCCTGGCGGGCGGCCCGGCTCAACGTGCTGGAGGCCATCGCCTACGAGTGATCCACGCTTCCTGCGGACGCGCGTCGCCGCACCCATGTTCGCGGAGCCCGCCGGACCGCACGCGGTGGTGACGATGGGTCACCGCAACGGCGGAGCGTCGCGGCTTTGCGTCATTCTGCGGGGCCCAGGACGTCCGCACCTTTCCGCGAAGCGCCGGATTCACCCCGGATGCCGGCACCTGAGGTGACGATCAACGCGCTCGACCCGACGACCGCCCACGCGCGCTGACCCGAATTCCACACGCTCCGGGGCATCACCCGCTGCGTGTGGATTTGAGGTGCGGAGCGCACCCGAACTCCACACGCTCCGGGGCGGGCGCCGGCCGCGGCGGCCGGGAGGCGCCGCCGGACCAGATCGACGCGTTCAGGGCTGCCCACGCCACCCCCAGCGCCACCGCGGCCACCGTCTCGCTGGTGCGGCTCCAGCCCAGGTAGATCCACGAGCCCGCGCAGAACACCACGATCGCCGCGGCGGCCGTCCAGACCGTGACCTTCCACCGCCACGGCAGACCCCGCGCCACCAGCCAGGCGAGCAGGCCGGCGGCCGCTGCCACCTGGGCGGTCTGCCCTGCGGACATGGTGGCCAGGGCGAGCGCGGCGGAGTCCAGCGGCAGCGGGCCGCCGAACTCGTACGGCGTCGGGAAGACCAGGGTCTCGGCGGCGCGCCAGCCGGGCGGGACCGTCATCGCCAGCACCACGGCCAGGATCACGGCGGGCAGCACCGGCCCGAAAGCGCTGCCGAGCGACCGCCACGTGACGGGGCGGCGGAGGGAACGGATCAGGGACACCGCCACGGCCACGGCGATCAGGGCCTCGGGCACGAGGGTGGTCGCGGTTTCCAGGGCTGCCAGGTAGCCGTCCGACGTCCATTGACCGCGCATCCAGGTGGCTATCGACGCGTCGGTCGCCGCCAGGCCGGAGAAGCGGACCACGGCGGGGACCGCGACGACCAGCAGGACGGCCACGGCGACCAGGAAACCGAGGCTCAGCGATGCCATTGCCATGGGATGCGACCGGAAACCCGGAAGATCGCGGGACGGGGTGAATCTGCGCATGGCAACGGCCATGGCGCGTACCGGATCGGGGTTTTGACCCAACCAGCGGCCCGCGAGGATCAGTCCGAGAATGAGCATCGTCAGCGCGGCAAGCGCGCCTGCCGCGCGCCCTGCGCGCGCCGCGAGAACGTCGTAGCTTGCGCCGGCCGCGTAGCTTGCGCCCACCATCCAGAGAGCCCAGAGGCTTGCCGCCGGCGTGTGCCACGCAAAGAACCGATTGGGGGTACGCCGTTACGCGCGGCCAAGCGAGGCATGAGGGTACGGGCGCCGACCACCCACTGGCCGAAAAAGACCGCGCGACCGCCGAACCGTGCGAAGAGCCGTTCGGTGCGTTCCGCGTGCCGTCCCATGCCGGGGAAGGCGCCCCGGCGGTACGCGATGTTGCCCCCGAGCACTGCCGACGCGACCGCCACCAGCAGTGCCGGGACCACGTCGACGACGCCGGCGTTGGCGAGCAGGCCCATCGCGATGAGCGCTGTCGCGGCCGGCAGGACGAGCCCGGCGAGCAGGGCGGTCTCCAGCGTGACGAGCGCGCCGGCCACCAGATAGACCACGATCGGTGGAAGCCCCCCGAGCAAATCCTCGATCATGGAGACGACCGTAGGGGTTGGACTGCGGCGGGGGATCGGTGAAGCTCCTTAGGACATCCACCGATATCTCCTAGGAGTGACGATGCAGCCGACGTTGCGCCGCCTGGACGAACTCGCCACCATCCTCGCTGACCGGGACGACACCCTCGCGGTGCTCGGCCTCGGCTCGGCAGGCGCTCAGCGGGCCCGGCTGGATGAGCACTCCGACCTGGATTTCTTCGTGATCGTCGAGGACGACGCGCGGTGGCGGTACGTGGAACGGATCGACTGGCTGGAAGCGCCGTGTCCGCTGCTGTTCAGCTTCGCCCACGAGCGTAACGGCCGCAAGGCGCTCTATGCCGACGGCGTCTACGCGGAGTACCTGGTGCTGACCGCCACCGAGCTGACCCGGATCCCGTTCGGGGCGGCGCGGGTGGTGTGGCGGCGGGCGGACGCGCCGGCCGGGCTGGCCCAGTCGGAGGCGCCGATGCCCCGCACGCCGTATGACACAGTCGATTTCCACCTCAACGAGGCGCTCACCAACCTCTATGTCGGTCTGCACCGTGAGCTGCGCGGGGAGCGGCTGAGCGCGGCCCGGTTCATCCAGTCGCACGCGGTCGACCGGGTCATCTCGCTGATGCGGCTGAGCAGCGGGGACGCGCCCTATCGGGACCCGTTCGACGTCACGCGGCGGGTGGAGCGGGCCTATCCGGCGGACGTGCTGCCGCTGGCCGCGATGGTTCCGGGGTACGCGCACAACGCGGCAGCCGCCCGGACGATCTTCCAGTGGCTCGGCAAGCGCTATCCGGTGCAGCCCGGGATCGGCGCGGCCGTCACCGCGTTGCTGACCCGTTTGGGGGATTACTCCTGATCTCCGCAACGAGGACGGTCTATGTCATGGCGGATGTGGTTCCGAAATGGAGAGCGGTCGTCCTCGACTTCGTCGAGCGGGGCGGGTGGTCGGCCGGCCAGGTCTTCTTCGCGACGCTGCTGGCCGGCGGGATCGGCTCGGTCGCCGAGCTGCCGTGGACGGAAGCGCTCACGCTCGCGGCCAGCGCCTTCGTCTCGTCGGTGGTGCTGACCGGCGTGCAGTACCTGTCGAAACAGACCAACCTGGCGTTCTGGCCGGATCTGATCGTCCGGCTGGGCAAGACGTTCCTCAGCTCGCTGTCGGCCTCGATCCTGGCCGGCGCGTTCGACGTGACGACGTTCGACTGGGAGACCGCCCTCAACGTGGCGTTCCTGGCGACGGTCGCGTCGCTCGGCAAGGGGCTGCTGGCCCGGGAGCCGGCCGCGGCGAACGGGCAGGTGCCGCCGGACGCGTCGCCGTCGACACTGCCGACCGGCACCTACCGCGAGGCCGTCGATCACGCGCCGGCCCCGCCCACGATCGACGCGACGAACCCGCCGGCGTCCGGGGACTCCTCAGTATCCGATCGGTAGCCCGGCATAGTTCTCGGCGAGGCCGGTCGCCCCGGCCTCGCTGTTCGCCACCCACTTGAGCTGCGACAACTGCAGCTGGGCGTCGAACGGGTCGCCGGACGTGTGCAGCATCGTCGTCATCCACCAGGAGAAGTGCGTGCACCGCCAGACCCGGCGCTGCGCGTCGTCGGAATAGCTGTCGGCGAGACGCGCGTCGCCCTCCTTGATCTGCGCGATCAGGGCCTTGCTGAGTAGCGCCACGTCGGCGATCGCCAGGTTGAGGCCCTTCGCGCCGGTCGGCGGGACGATGTGCGCGGCGTCGCCGGCGAGGAACAGGTTGCCGTGCCGCATCGGGGTCTGCACGTAACTGCGCATCGGCAGCACGCTCTTGTCGGTGATCGGGCCGGGGGTGAGCTTCCAGCCGTTCTGACCGTGGCCGAGGCGGGTGGCGAGCTCGTCCCAGATCCGGTCGTCGGACCACGACTGCGGGTCGGTGCCGTTCGGGACCTGGAGGTAGAGGCGGCTCACCGTGGCGGAGCGCATCGAGTGCAGGGCGAAGCCGTTGGGGTGCCAGGCGTAGATGAGCTCGTCGGTGGAGGGCGCGACGTCGGCGAGGATCCCGAGCCAGGAGTAGGGGTAGGTCTTCTCGTATTTCTCCGCCGCTCGCACGGCGTTCCGGCTGGGCCCGAAGGAGCCGTCGCAGCCGGCGATGGCAGCCGCGTCCAGCCGCTGGGACTGTCCCGACTTGTCGATGAACGTCACGTGATCGTCGTGCAGCTGGACGTCCGTGACCTCATAGTGGATCTCCTGACCGGCCGCCGCCCGCGCTGTGATCAGGTCCTTCTGGACCTCGGTCTGGCCGTAGACCCACACACTGCGCCCGGCCAGGTTCACGAAGTCCAGGTGGTGCCGCTCGCCGGGCCACTGCAGATAGATCCCGCGGTGGTGATCGCCCTCGGTGCGGATCCGAGCCCCGAGCCCGGCTTGCTCGAGCAACTCGACGCTGGAGTGTTCCAGGATGCCGGCGCGGATCCGGGCCGCGACGTACTCCTCGGAGCGGGTCTCGAGGACCACCGATTCCACCCCGCCCTGGGCGAGGAGGTGGGAAAGAAGCAGGCCGGCCGGGCCGGCGCCGATGATGGCGACCTGGGTACGCATGCCCCCAGCGTTCGGCACCCGAAGGCCGCCGGGCAAGACCCTATTTCCACTGGACGGAAGAAGACCCCGCGAGGGTACGGCCGATGCCGTGCGCCGCGACCTGCAGGGCGGACACCAATCGGGGCAGCTGGCGGCGCAGATCCGGGACGACCATGCCGAGCGCGGCCACGACCGCGTCGCCGTTGCGCACCGGGACGGCCACCGAGCAGGCGCCGAGGCTCATCTCCTCACCGGTCGTGGCGTATCCCTCGGCGCGAACCCGTTTCAGCTGCTCCAGGAGGCGGGCCGGCTGGGTGATCGTGTACGCGGTGATCCTGGTGAGCCTCTTGATCGCCTCCGTCCGCACCTCCTCGGGCGCGTGTGCCAGCAGCACCTTCCCCACCCCGGTGGCATGCATCGGCAACCGCGACCCGACCCGGCTGACCACCGGCACCGACACGTGTCCGGCGAGCCGCTCCACGTACAGCACCTCCAGGCCGTCGCGCACCGCGAGATGGACCGTGGCAAGGGTCGTCCCGTACAAATCATGCAAAAATGGGGAAGCCGCCTGGCGCAGGCCGCTCTGCACCGGCGCGAGCAGCCCGAGCTGCCAGATCCGGCGGCCGATCACGTAGTCGCCGTTCGGCTCGCGCGCCAGCGCGCCCCACCGGTGCAGCTCGCCGACCAGGCGATGCGCGGTCGCGAGGGGGAGCTCGGCACGGCGGGCCAGATCGGTCAGCGACAGAGCGCGGTGCTCCCCGTCGAAGGCGCCCAGAATGGCCAGCGCACGGGATGTCACGGTGGCGCCCATCACCGTCCCCTTCCGTTGAATGGAAGAAGAGTATCGCCGGATCGGCACCAGCCGCCTAGCGTCCGGAGCGTGAACATGGAGTCGTCACAAGCTGACATCAACCGGGAGATCGAGGCAGCGGCCCAGCAGCCCGGCGGCCCGCAGCCGAAACTCGACTACGCCCCGTACCGCAGCTCGATCCTGCGGCACCCGAAACAGCCGGCGCATCTGATCGATCCGGAGTCGGTCGAGCTGTGGGCGCCGGCGTTCGGCCACCGTGACGTCGCGGACGACGAGGCCGACCTGACGATCCAGCACGCCGGCACTCCGATCGGCGAGCGGATCGTGGTGACCGGCCGGGTTCTCGACGGCGACGGGCGTCCGGTCGCGAACCAGCTGGTCGAGGTGTGGCAGGCGAACGCAGCGGGCCGGTACCGGCATCAGCGCGACCAGCACCCCGCGCCGCACGATCCGAACTTCACCGGGGTCGGCCGCTGCATCACCGGGCCGGACGGGTCGTACCGGTTCCAGACGATCAAGCCGGGACCGTACCCGTGGCGCAATCACCTCAACGCCTGGCGGCCCGCGCACATCCACTTCTCGCTCTTCGGCCACGACTTCACGCAGCGGCTCGTGACCCAGATGTACTTCCCGGGCGACCCGCTCTTCGCCCTCGACCCGATCTACCAGTCGATCACCGACCCGAAAGCCCGCGAGCTGCTGATCGCGACCTATGACCACGACGTCACCACCCCGGAGTGGAGCACCGGTTACCGCTGGGACATCGTGCTCACCGGCACCCACCGCACCCCGCTCGACACTGATTCGCCCGAGGATGAGGAGCACGGCGCATGAGCGCGGTCCCCGGACAGACCGTCGGCCCCTTCTTCCACCTGGGCCTGGAATACCCGCGGATGAACGAGCTGGTCCCGCCGGCCAGCCCGCGCGCGGTCCGCCTGCACGGCCGGGTCACCGACGGCGGCGGCGACCCGGTACCGGACGCGGTCATCGAGATCTGGCAGGCCGATCCGCAGGGCGCCGTCCTGCGCACGCCCGGCTCGCTGCGCCGCGACGGCTGGACGTTCACCGGCTGGGGCCGCGCCGCCACCGACCCTGACGGCCACTACCAGTTCTTCACCCTGGAGCCGGGCGCGACCGAGCCGGACCGTGCCCCGTTCTTCGCGGTGACGGTCTTCGCCCGTGGTCTGCTCGACCGGCTCTTCACCCGCGCGTACCTGCCGGACGACCCGGACCTGCTCGCGAACGACACGCTGCTGGAGTCGGTCGCCCCCGACCGCCGGGCCACGCTGATCACCCGCCGGGAACCCGACGGCCTGGTCTTCGACATCCGCCTGCAGGGCGACGGCGAGACGGTGTTCCTGACCTACCCGCGCCTGCGCGACTCCTGGGCATGATGCCGGTGAGTGACCTCCTCTGGCCGGGCGATCATCGGGCCGGCCGGCTCTTCGACGACAGTGCGGTTCTCGAGGCGATGGTCCGGGTCGAGGCCGCCTGGCTGAACGCGCTCGTGCTGCACGGGGTGGCCGACAGGGCGGCCCGCGACGACCTGACCGGGTTGATCGGCCCGGACGACGTCGCGGCGGTGGCGCGCGACGCGGAGGCCGGCGGCAACCCGGTGATCCCGCTGCTCAAGCTGCTCCGGGTTCGGCTCGGGGACCGCAACCCGGTCGCCGCGCAGTGGCTGCACAAGGGGCTGACCAGCCAGGACGTGCTCGACACCGGTCTGCTGCTGTGCCTGCGTGACACGCTCGCCCGGATCCGCGCCGACGTCCGCGACCAGATCGCGGCCCTGGTCCGGCTGGCCGATGAGCACCGGGCCACGCCGATGGCGGGCCGCACGCTGACGCAGCACGCCATTCCGATCACTTTCGGCCTCAAGGTCGCCACATGGCTGACCGGTGTGCTCGACGCGCGGGACCGCCTGGAGTCCGCTGCCGACCTGCCGTTGCAGATCGGCGGCGCGGCCGGCAGCCTCGCCGCGCCGGTCGCCCTGGCCGGCTCGCCGGCGGTGGTCACCGACCTGATCGAGACCACCGGCGACGTGCTCGGGCTCCGGGTCCGCGAACCCTGGCACACCGCGCGGGCGCCGTTCACGGCCGCCGCCGACACGTTGGTGACCTGCACCGACGCGTGGGGGCGGATCGCCAACGACATCCTGGTGGCGGCCCGCCCGGAGATCCACGAGCTCACCGAGGGCGCGGTCGACGGCCGGGGCGGCTCGTCGGCCATGCCGAACAAGCAGAACCCGGTGCTCTCCATCCTGGTCCGCCGGGCCGCGCTCGTCGCGCCGATGCTCGCCGCCACCGTGCACGCCGGTGCGGCCGCCGCCGTCGACGAGCGTCCGGACGGCGGCTGGCACGTCGAGTGGTCCGCGCTGCGCACCCTCGCCCGGCACGCCGTCACGGCCGGGGCGCAGACCGCCGAACTGCTCGGCGGCCTGCGGGTGGAGACCGCGCGGATGACCGCGAACCTGGCCGCGGCCCGCCCCGGGATCGACGCCGAGCAGCGCTCGATCGCGCCGGACGCCGCGCCGGACGAGCCCTATCGGGGCGCCACTGACCAGATCATCGACGCGGCGATCGCCCGCGCGAAGGAGTGACAGTGCTGTCTTTTCCCCTCGGCGCCGGTGGTGCCGGATGCTGAACGCCACCGTTTTCGCCGACGCGCCGGACCGGCCGCTGCTGCTGCTCGGCCCGTCCGTCGGCACCAGCGTGGACGCGTTGTGGCGGCAGTGCGCGTCCCGGCTCTACGGCCGTTACCACGTGGTCGGCTTCGACCTGCCCGGGCACGGCGCCAGCGCGCCGGCGTCCGGGCCGTTCACGGTCGCCGAACTGGCCCGGTCGGTGCTCGCCCTGGCTGATCAGCTGCGGCCCGACAGCTCGTTCCTGTACGCCGGTGACTCGCTCGGCGCCGCGATCGGCATGCAACTGCTGCTCGACCATCCGGGACGGGTGAACGCCGCCGCGCTGCTCTGCACGGCCGCGCGGATCGGCACCGCGGAGATGTGGCACGAGCGGGCGGCGCTGGTCCGGGCCGAGGGCACCGGGGCGGTCGTGGCCGGATCGGCCGACCGCTGGTTCGCGCCCGGCTTCGTCAACCGCTCGCCGGGCGTCGCGGAACCGCTGCTCGACGCGTTGCGTGCGGTCGACGACGCGAGCTACGCCTACGCGTGCGAGGCCCTTGCCGCCTTCGACGTCCGGGACCGGCTCGCCGAGATCGCCGCGCCGGTGCTCGCCGTCGCCGGAGCCGCCGACAAGCCGACCCCGCCGGACGACCTCGCGCTGATCGCCGACGGCGTGGTGCACGGCCGTCTCGTGGTCCTCGACGACGTCGCCCACCTCGCGCCGGCCGAGTCGCCGGAAGTCGTGGCGTTCCTGCTCGACCAGCACTTCGATCCGGAGCGGTCGGCCGGGATCGCGGTACGGCGGGAGGTGCTCGGGCCGGCGCACGTGGACCGGGCGACGGCCGGGACGACGGCCTTCACCCGCGACTTCCAGGATCTGATCACCCGGTACGCGTGGGGCGAGATCTGGACCCGCGAAGGCCTGGCCCGCCGGGACCGTTCGTTGATCACGCTGACCGCGCTGATCGCTCTCGGCCATCACGAGGAGCTGGCGATGCACGTGCGGGCGGCTCGGACCAACGGCCTGTCGGTCGACGAGATCAAAGAGGTGATCCTGCAGACGGCGATCTATTGCGGAGTGCCGGCGGCGAACACGGCGTTCCGGATCGCGCAGCGGGTCCTGGAGTAGCGGGTCGTCGCCTGGTCCCGCGGTCCCCGAGGCCTGCGTCCCGCGGTCGTCGAGTTGAGTCCGCGGTCCCCAGATTTGCGGATCTTGGAAACGCCAAGGCCGGCTGGCGCTCAATGCGGACAAAACGGGCGCGTGACAGCACTGGTAACCAGCCGAGCAAGACGAGCTGGTTACCAGTGCTGTCCGCGGTGTGCTCGGACAGCACTCTGGGCCGGCCGGACCGGCTGGTCCACAGTGTCGCCCGGCGGTTTCGATCACGCGAGCGGCCGTTGCCGGGATCGCTCATCTTCGCGGCATGGGCCTCGGGGCGCGCGTGATGCGACTTCTGCGTGCGCCGGTCGCCCACCTGGTCGTCGGCGTGCGCCGGTCGCCCACCTGGTCGTCGGCGTGTGGAGTACGCTCCCCGGCGTACCCGGTCATATGTGTTGCTCTCGGGGTTGCATTCCTGTGCTTTGATCACCGGATGACTGGTAGCGCGGCCGACGGGCTTGCCCGGCAACTGTGGCGGATCGTGGAGCCGCTGCACGCGATCCTCTACTACGCCCCCGAGGTGACCGAGGAGGCGGCGAAACTCGGCTACGACGTCGAGACCCGCTGGCCCAGCTACTTCGCGTGGCGGTCGGCTCCGCTCGGCGCGGCCGGCCCGGCGGCGGTGTCGTCGGCGTTCTACAGCTTCAGTCCCGCTCTCGTGTCCCGCTTCATACCCGCGGCCTGGCAGGTCAGCGACCCCGATACCGTGCTGGAGCGCCGTCTCGTCGCGGTCGACCGGGCGTTACGCGCGCTGCTCGGCGACACCGTGGTGGGAAGTCCGGAGGTGGCCGAGGCGGCGCGGCTCGCCCGGCGGGCCGCGCAGGCCGCCGCCACCGCGGGGCGTCCGCTGGCCGCCGCGAACGCCGATCTGCCCTGGGCCGCCGAACCGCACCTGGTGCTCTGGCAGGCCGCCACGATTCTGCGGGAGCATCGGGGCGACGGCCACGTGGCGGCGGCGCTGGTGGCCGGGTTCGACCCGTGTGAGTTGCTGGTGTCGTTCGCCGCTGTGGGCGCGGCCCCGGAGTCGGTGTTCGCGAGCCGGGGCTGGACGCCGGACGAGTGGGGCGCGGCCCGGGGCCGGCTGGAGTCCCGCGGCTGGGTCGGGCCCGACGGCACCGCCACCGAGCGGGGAGTGCAGGCTCGTGCCGACCTGGAGCAACGTACCAGTGAGCTGGCGGCCGGCCCGTGGCAGGCGCTCGGCACCGAGGTGGGCCGGTTCGTGCAGCTCGCGGGCCCGCTGGCAGGCCGGATCGCGGCGTCGGGGGTGCTGCCGAGGCAGAGCACGCTGGGGTTGAGCGCAGCCGCTCGCCAGTGACAGGGCTCGCCAGTGACAGGGGATGACGGGGAACGAGGTGGGGCTGCCTCGCTCCCCGCCGATGGAGTACACAGCACGTGCGTGGACGGAGCCGGTGCCACGCGGGTGGGCTTTGCCTCCGTTTCCTGGGGATGATGGGTTGGGGGACGGGCGGAAGCTGGGAGCGCTCCCATTAACGTCAATGTAACAAACTTCGATGCCTTGCGCGAGATGTCACGTCGTGGCGCTACAGCTGACCGTCGGCGCGGACGGCGTTCCGGAACCGAGGAAGCCGAAGCTGGTGCTGGCACCGGCCGCCACGCTGCCGTTGTAGCTGACGTTCGTGGCGTTGACCGCGTTTCCGCTGTTCGTCAGCGTCGCGTTCCAGGCCTGCTGGATCGGGGGAGTGCCGCTGAACGCCAGCGTCACCGTCCAGCTCTTGATCGCCGCGCTGCCGGCGGTCACCTTCACCTCGCCCTGGAATCCGCCCGACCACTGCGAGGTCACGCCGTAGCTCGCGGCGCAGGTCCCGGTGACCGGCGGCGTGGACACCGACGGCGACACGGAGGGTGAGACAGACGGCGACACGGACGGTGACGCCGAGGCGGAGGCGGACGGTGAGGTCGACGGCTGGCTGCCGCCGAAGTTGACGTCACTGCAGAAGTAGTACGACTGATCCAGGTGGCTGGCCTGCCAGATCGTGTAGACCATGGCCCGGCCGGACCGTCCGGAGACGCTCACCGGGATGTCGATCTGGACGCCGTTCGACAGCTGGTGGGTCCAGCCGGCGGCCGGCGTGTTCGGCACCGTGGTGATCAACTGGAGATCCGACCACTTCAGTGGCGTGGTCACCGGGTTGTAGCCCGGCTTCGTCACATAGACACGGATGTAGTCGGCGCCGTGCCGGGCGCCGTCGAAGAGCTGCACCGTGAAGGAGTTGCCGATCGACGCGGCCTTCCAGTCGCCGACCGTGTCCATCGCGTTGTACCGCCCACTCTCCGTGTGGCCGGCGCTGCACAGCTGACCGTCCGGGATGGCGGTTTCGTGCTGGCCGGCCACGCCCTCCCGGAACAGGCCGTTCCAGTTCCACATCGCGTTCGGGTTGGCCTGCCAGGCCTGCCAGCACATCGGATCCTCGGTCGCCATGGCCGGGTCCTGGAACTTGGAACCCCACCGCTCGTAGCAACCGTAGTTGCGCGAGGCGGGACCGATCACGTTGCCGTGCGCCGCAGCCGGGTTGCTGGGCGCGATCAGCACGGCGAGAGCCGCGAGCAGGGCAGCGGCAAAAGCAGAGATCAAGAGCTTGGTTCGTACGGGTGAGGACATGTGCGCTCAGCACTCCGGAAGATCGGGCCGTCACGCGGTGACGGCCGGCTGCGGTGGATTCGCCGGGAGCTGCCCATGCTCCCGTGACCGCGTGGCTCCGGCGGCTGTGCTGCGCTGTACTGTGCGCCCAGACTGGCTCAGTGATCGACCAAAGTCAATAAGCCGTCACGCGTACCCGATCGTCCAGTTCTCCCCGTCTCCGGTGCCGCTGCAATAGTCGTCCCCGGGCGCCTCGACGCAGACCCGGAACAGCACCTTCCGGTCCTCCCCGAAGTCGTGATCGAAGGTGACCGTCGCGCCGACCGTGTCCCGTCCCCGGTGCGCGCCGGACTGGAACGTGCCGTCCACCCGGATGTACTTGTACTGCACATAGGCGCGCCCGCCGTCCGCTGACTGCTTCGTGACATGGAAGCTGTCACCGGCCGACGCGAAGTGAGCTTCGGCCAGAACGTGACTGTTCTCGTCGTACACCCGGGCCAGGGCATCCAAACTCGATGCGACAGGCGCGGCACCCAGGGTGAGAGTCGCCGTGATGGCGGCGATGGGAGCCAGCATGATGCCTCCAGAGATCGCCGATGCGGCACGGCCGATGCGCCGCGTCGCCCCAAACCGGAGGTTCTCTCGTGTTTACCCCCGGCGGCCGCTGTTAATCGGATGCCGCGTCGGGGTGTGCCGCCTACGGTGCAGGGATGTCCATTGCCGCCGCGCGCGCCGCCGAACTCCTCATGCAGTTGTCCCACCCGGCACGGTTGCGGGCCTTCGCCGAACTGGTCCGTGCCGGCGCCGAGGGCGCGACCATCGCCGAGCTGTCGATCTATCTGGACCAGCCGAAGCCCGAGGTCGCCGAACTGCTCGGCCGGCTGGTGGGTGCGGGGCTGGCCAGCGGCACGGGAAACGGCCTTTTCCGGGTACGCGCCGAAGTGTTGCGTGAGGCAGCGCAGGGGCTGGACCGTGAGCAGCCGATCAACTCGCTGTTGACTGATTTTCCGCAGCTGAAGTCGTATTTCGCGCACGGCAGGTTGACCAGTCTGCCGCCCACGATGAGCGAGCGGTACCAGCAGATCGCTGAGTTGTTCGCCCGTTTTCTCGCCGTCGAGGGTGTCCTCACCGAGGACGAGGTGAACGCACGGATCGCCCCGGTCGCGGATGACGTGGCCGCCGTCCGTCGCATGCTCGTCGAGACGGGCTGGCTGGAGCGGGACCGGGCCGGCACCACATACGGATCAGCGAGCGTGACGACCCGCTGACCCGAACCGCGCGGGTGTGAGAGGGCGGTTACCGCACGCGGGGCCGTTCGGGCTCGGTTGCCGCTTCTCCGAGCGGCGGCCGGGGCACACCGAAGCGGTGCGTGCGATTTCATCCATGCCCTGGCAGCGATGAAAGTTCACCACGACGGTACGTGCGTTCTCATCCACGCTTGGCCGCCAGCCCAGTCACCACATGCCCGAGCGGGGGCCGTTTGCCGACAGGCGACCCCGGTCGACTGAAGCACGTGTTGACTTGAGGCGTCAGTAGCACGTGTTGACTTGAGGCGTCAGTGCTCGCCTCAAGTCAGTGCTCGCCTCAAGTCAACACGTGCCGTCGTGGGTTCAGCTGTGGGTGATGTTGAGCCGTGGCGCGTCTCGGGGGACCACCACGACCATCAGCACAGCCAGGATCGCGGACACCACACCGAGCAGCCCGAGCGCCGGCCGCAGTCCGCCCACCGCCGCGCCCACTCCAGTGATCAGAATCGGCGAGAAGAACTCACCGATGAACAGCGTGCCGGTCCACAGCCCCGTACCCCTGCCGCGTTCGGCGAACGACAACCCGTTCGTCGCCCAGGTCAGCAGCGTGGGCAGCAGCAAACCCGTCCCCGCGCCGGTCAGCACGGCGCCGAACGTGATCACCGGGACCGACGGCGTCGCGGCGATGACCAGGAAGCCGGCCGCGGAGAGTCCGAAGGCGATCGGCAGCAGCGTCCGTGGCGTCTGCCCGGAAAGCTTCGCGAACGAGCCGGCCGCCACCGCTGTGGCCAGCGACATCAGGGCGCTGAGCGCGCCGATCGTGGCGGTCGCCGTCACGCCGACCTCGTCCAGCACGAACGACAGTTCGACGATCAGCGCGTAGAACACGACGCCGCCGGCGAGCGTGACGAGGCACGGGACGCGCAGCTGACGCCAGGGGATCGGCGGCAGCGCGGCGGACGTGGCGGCCCGGACCGGCTGCCAGATCAGCAGCGCCATCGGGACGGCGAGCACGACGGCCACCGTGTAGAGCCAGAACGGCGTGCGCCAGCCGGACGAGCCGAGGGCGCCGCCGAGGCCGAGGAAGACCGTCGCGGAGACCGACGCGAGCAGTGTCTGCATGCCCAGATAGCGGCTGCGGCGCGGACCGGACCAGTAGTCGGCGATCAGCGTGGTGCAGCACGTCATGATCGCGGCCTCGCAGAGTCCGACCAGGACGCGGCTGCCGATGATCTGGGGCAGGGTGTCCAGGTAGAGCGGGGCCGTGCCGAAGATCGAGTAGCCGACCATGGCGGCGATCAGCACCCGTTTGCGGTCGATGCGGTCGGCGATGAAACCGGCGAACGGCGCGGTCAGGCCGATGATCAGGGCCGGCACGGTGAGGACGATCGGCACCAGCGTCTCGGCGCCGGGGACGCCGGCGAAATGGTCGGTCATCTGCGGCAGCACCGGCGCGATCAGCACGGCGCCGAGGACGGAGAGACAGCTGCCGGCGAGCAGCAGCACCAGCTGGGTCAGGCCGGCTTGGCGTATGGGTGTGGGAGCGGTGAGAGACAAGGGAGAGCCTTCCGGTGGTCCAGGTCACACTCGGTGGCCCCGACTATGGGCGGCGGTCCCGCACCGGCGGAAGAGAAATTCGCTGATGCCGGGCATCACTCAAACTGATGGCCACAGCCGATCGGCGGCTTCGATCATCAGTTGGCGGAACCAGGCGTGCACCGGGTCGTTGGTGTTCATCGGGTTCCACCAGAAGGACTCGTTGAGGGTGACCACCTCGAACGGGCACTCCAGGACGCGTACCCCGGTGATCGGGGCCATCAGCGTGGCCAATCGCTCCTGGATCACCGCGATGCGCCGGGTGCCGGCGACCAGGAACGGCATCTGCATGAATCCGTCGACGACCACGTCGACCCGTGCTTCGATGCCGAGCATGCGCAGCTGCCGGACGGCCGGGGCGAACGCGGTCGGGCGGTCGAAGAGCACCACCCACGGCATGTCCCGCAGCTGGACCAGGCTGAGCGATCCGCCGACGTCCGGGTTGTCGGCCGAGACGATGCAGACCCAGCGATCCTCGTAGAGGTCCAGATGGGGCAGTCCGGTCACGAAACCGTACGGAATGATCAGCCCGTCGGCGGTGCGCAGCGTGTCGGCGGCATGGTCGACAGCGGTCGGGGTGGTCTGCTGCAACCGGAGCCGGGCGCCGGGCGCGCGTTCCGCGAGCATCCGGGAGAGGATCGGCCCGAGGATGGCGGCGGCGTAGTCGGACGTGACGACGGTGAACTCCCGGTCCAGGCCGGACGGGTCGACCTCGGTGGTGGAGTCGAAGACCCGGCGCACCCCGGCGAGTGCCGGGCCGGTGAGCACCGAGACCCTGGTGGCGAGCGGGGTGAGGTCGTACCGGTTGCCGACCCGGACCAGTAGCTGGTCGCCGAAATGCCTGCGTAGCCGGCTGAGGGCGCCGCTCACCGCGGGCTGGCTGAGCCCCAGGCGCTCGGCGGTGCGGGTCACGTTCCGCTCCCGGAGGAGCGCGTCGAGGGTCACCAGCAGATTCAGGTCCAGGTTCGCGAGCACGCGGTCGACGGCCATCCGGCCACTATAAGCGCGGCCGATGGCAGCCATCACCAAGTCGAGCTTCCCTGATACCCCTCGGCGGCGGGACAGTGGTCGCCATCACACGAGTAACAGAGGGGAAACAGCCGTGCCAGCAGTTCGTAACGTACTGGTCGTCGGTGGCGGCGCGGCCGGTGCCGCGGCGGCGATCCTGCTCGCCGAGGGCGGCGTGGCGGTCGACCTGGTCGACGTGAAGCCCGACGTCGCAGCGCTCGGCTCCGGGATCACCCTGCAGGGCAACGCTCTGCGGGTGCTGCGCGAGCTGGGCGTCTGGGACAAGGTCAGGGCCGAGGGGTACGCGTTCGACACGCTCGGCATCCGTGCGCCCGACCCGGCCGGCACCCTCGTCGCCGAGCTCACCGACATCCGCACCGGCGGCCCCGACCTGCCGGCCACGTTCGGGATGTACCGCCCGGCCCTGGCCCGGATCCTGATCGACCGCGCCGCCGAGGCCGGGGTGAGGATCCACTTCAACAAGTGCCCGGAGAGCCTGGAGCAGGACGGCGACACGGTGCGCGTCACCTTCCGGGAGACCGGCGAGGAAAAGCGCTACGACCTGGTGATCGGCGCCGACGGGATCCGCTCGTGGACCCGCCGCCAGCTCGGCATCGACTGCGAGCCGCAGCCGGTCGGCATGGGCATCTGGCGCACGTTCACGAAACGGCCGGCGAGCGTGACCCGGACCGACCTGATCTACGGCGGGCCGTGCTACATCGCCGGTTACTGCCCGACCGGGGAGGACACCCTTTACGCGTACCTGGTCGAGGCCGTCCAGGACCGGTTCCGCCTCGGCCCGGAGGAGTCCCTGGCGACCATGCGGGAGCTGTCGCTCGCCTACCACGGTCCGTGGGACGAGATCCGGGAGCAGCTGACCGATCCGGCCCGGGTCAACTACACCGCGTTCGAGAGTCACGTGCTGGACGGCCCCTGGCACCGCGGCCGGGTCGTGCTGATCGGCGACGCCGCCCACTCGTGCCCGCCCACCCTCGCGCAGGGCGCCGCGCAGGCCCTCGAGGACGCTTCAGTGCTCTCCCAGCTGCTGCTCGCCGCGGGCAGCGTCACCGACACGCTCTGGTCCGACTTCACCGGCCGCCGCCTGCACCGGGCGAAGACCGTGGTCGAGGCCTCCCTGCAACTGGCCGCCTGGCAGCTCGCCCACGAGCGCGGCGACGTCCCGGGCCTGATGGCCCGGGTGTCCCAGCTCGTGGCCGAGCCCGCCTGAGAGGAGGAACACCATGAACGACGAACGACTGATCACGCACCTGCGGCACGTCGACCTGGCGGTGCCCGACTACGACAAGCAGCTCGAGTTCTACACCGACATGTGGGGCCTCGACGCCGAGACCAGTGACGCGGGCATCGCGTTCCTGGCCGCCGCCGGCTCACCGGAGCAGTACTCGGTGCGGTTGCGCAAGGCCGCCGAGAAGCGGCTCGACCTGATCGCTTTCGGCGCCGCGAACGAGACCGACGTGAACGCGCTCGCCGAGCGTCTCGGCCGGGCCGGCATCAAGCTGGTCAGCGAGCCCGGAGCGCTGCAGACGCCCGGCGGCGGTTACGGTTTCCGGTTCTTCGACATCGACGGCCGGACCGTCGAGGTCTCCTCCGACGTGGCCGTCCGGCAGCACCGCAAGCTGGAGGAGGGCGAGTCCGTCCCGGTCAAGCTCTCGCACGTGGTGATCAACTCGCCGAACCCGGAGGCGACCGTCGCCTTCTACAACACGCACCTGAACTTCGCGCTCTCGGACACCCTGATGCACCCGCGGATGGGCGAGATGATGTATTTCCTGCGCACCAACCGGTGGCACCACAGCCTCGCCGTCGCGCGCGGCCCGCACGTCTCGCTGCACCACGCGTCGTTCGAGATGCGCGGCATCGACGAGTACATGCGCGGCACCGGCCGGCTGCTGCGCGGCGGGGTGGAGAAGGTGTGGGGCCCGGGCCGGCACATGGCCGGGAACAACACCTTCAGCTACTTCCTCGACCCGCACGGCAACACGATCGAATACACGACCGAGCTGGAAGAACTCGACGAGGACACCTGGCACCCGCACCTCTACGACTTCTCCGACCCGACCGTGAGCGATCAGTGGGGCACGGCGAACCCGATGAACGAGTTCGTCGCGAAGCAGTCCTTCAACGACGTCGACCGCGGCGTTTTCGTCGCGCCGCCGGTCTGAGCGGGACGGTCGACGATCATGCGGATCGCCCGTTTCCAGCACGCCGACAAGATCAAAATCGGGAAGATCGACGACGATACGGTACGGGTCTTCGCGGACGCCCCGCCGATCGAGGCGATCATCGCGAGCGGGCTCGGCGCCGCGCACCGGCTCGACGTCGCGGAGACCGTACCGCTGGCGGAAGTGCGCCTCCTGGCGCCGCTGCGGCCGAGCTCGATCCGCGATTTCGTCGCGTTCGAGGAACACGTCGACGGCGTGCGGCGCAGCGTGGACGGGTCCGCCGGAGTGCCCGAGGCGTGGTACGACGCGCCGACGTTCTACTTCACCAACCCGCACGCGATCTACGGCCCGGGTGACGACATCCCGTTTCCCGCGGCCTCCGTGGCCCGCGACTTCGAGCTCGAGGTCGCGGCGATCGCCGGGCCGGAGCAGTCCGTCTTCGGCTACACGATCTTCAACGACTGGTCGGCACGGGACCTGCAGAGCCGCGAGATGCAGGTGCGGCTCGGGCCGGCCAAGGGCAAGGACTTCGCGAGCAGCCTCGGGCCGTGGATCGTGACGGCCGACGAACTGGAGCCCTACCGGGACGCGGACGGCTTCCTCGATCTGTGGTGCGCCGCCGAGGTCAACGGCGTCGAGGTGGGGCGGGACCTGCTCAGCAACATGGGCTGGACGTTCGAGACCATGATCGCCTACGCCGGGCGGGACAGCCTGGTCAAGGCAGGCGACGTGCTCGGGTCCGGCACGGTCGGCAACGGCGGCTGTCTCGCCGAGCTGTGGGGCCGCAACGGCAAACAGGATCCGCCGCCGCTGACCGACGGCGACGTGGTGACGCTGACCGTCGAGGGGATCGGCAGCCTCACCAACCGGATCACGTCCGGATCAGAGAACAGAGAACTTCCGCGCGTCCGCCGCCGCGACCCGGCGCAAGCGCGAGCAGAGAGGCAGAGCTGAATGTTCGAGTACTTCCCGGGCAACTACGTCTGGAACCTGGGCGTCGTCGCCACCCTGAACAGCGGCGGCCTGATCGACGAGGTCGATCGCGCCTGCCGCCCGATCCGCGACCTCGCGGCACAGGGCTCGGACGTCGGCACCAGTGAGTTCATGGCGTCCTGGGCCCGTGTCGCCGAGGACCTCGCGACCCAGGCCGCGGCCGACGAGAAGGCCGGCCACCTGCGCACGGCCGGACAGAAATATCAGCGGGCCACGAACTACCTGGCCCAGGCCGAGCGGATGCAGAGCGCCAAGTCACCCGATCGCAAGGCGTTCTACCAGCGGCTGCTCGACCTGCAGCAGAAGGCGTTCGACCTGATCGACAGGGACACCACGCGGGTGGCGATCCCGTTCGAGGGCGCCCTGCTGCCGGCCTACTTCAAGAAGGCCGGACCGGCCGCGGCACCGACGATCATCCTGTGGAACGGGCTGGACTCCACCAAGGAGCACATGTACGCCTCGGGGTTCGCCCACGAGATGGCCGCCCGTGGCATCAACACCCTGATGGTCGACTGCCCCGGCAGCGGCGAGGCGCTGCGGTTCCTCGGCCTGACCAGCCGGGTGGAGACCGAGGACTGGGCCAAGGCCTGCGTCGATTACCTGCTGACCAGGGACGACGTGCAGCCCGACAAGATCGGCCTGATCGGGTGGTCGCTCGGCGGCTACTACGCGCCCCGTGCGGCCGCCTTCGAGAAGCGGCTCGCCCTCTGCGTCGCGTGGGGCGCCAACCACGACTGGGGCGCCGTGCAGAAGCGCCGTCTGGAGCGCGAGGGGGAGAACCCGGTCCCGCACTACTGGGACCACGTGCTCTGGGTGTGGGGCGAGACCGACCTCGACACCTTCATTCGAAAGGCCGAGGCGGTGAACCTGGACGGCGTGGTCGAGCAGATCACCGTGCCGTTCCTGATCGCCCACGGGGAGAACGACCGGCAGATCCCCCTGCGGTACGCGCACCGCTCCTACGAGCAGGCGGTCAGCTCGCCCCGGCGTGAGCTGCGGATCTTCACGGCGGAGGAGGGCGGCGCCGAGCACATCGGGCTCGACCACTTCGCGCACGTCCAGACGTTCATCGCGGACTGGGTGGACGACGTCTTCCGGGGTTCGAAGTGATCGACCGGACCGATCCCGAGGGCGCCATCGCGGCGGCCGCGAAACGCTGCTCCAACTGGGGGCGGTGGGGTGCTGACGACGTACGGGGCACCATGAACTTCCTGACCCCCGAGAAGCGCACGCAGGGCGCGAAGCTGGTGCGACGCGGGGTGTCGTTCTCGCTGTCGCAGAGCTTCGACGCGAACGGGCCGCAGAAGGGCTGGCGCCGGCGCACCAATCCGGTGCACACGATGCTGGACACCGGCACCGACGCGGTCACCGGTGTGCAGGGCTTCCCGCACGGGCTCGGCGGCGCCGACGACGTGATCGCGATGCCGCTGCAGTGCTCCACCCAGTGGGACGGGCTCGGTCACATCTTCGACCACGGCATGGCCTGGAACGGCCGGCGTGCGGACAAGGTGGTGACCAGCCTCGGCGACGCCGTCACCGGGATCGAGACCGTCGCAGACGTGATAGCCGGCCGGGGCGTCCTGCTCGACGTGGGACGCGTCATCGGCGCGGACGGCGAGCTTCCGGATGGCTTCGCCATCACGGAGGAGCATCTGCGGGCCACGATCGCCGCGCACGGTCTGGAGGTGGGCACCGGAGACATCGTTCTGGTACGGACCGGGCAGCTCGCCCGGGTGCGCCGGAACGGCTGGGGCGACTACGCGGGTGGCCCCGCGCCGGGCCTGTCGTTCACCACGGCGGACTGGCTGCATCGCACCGAGATCGCCGCGATCGCCACCGACACCTGGGGTTTCGAGGTGCGCCCGAACGAGTTCGAGGAGGCGTTCCAGCCGCTGCACCAGGTGGCGATCCCGCACATCGGGCTCTTCCTGGGCGAGATGTGGGATCTGGAGGCGCTCGCCGCGGACTGCGCGCGGGACGGCGTCCACGAGTTCTGGCTGACCGCCGCCCCGCTGCCGATCACCGGCGCCGTGGGCTCCCCGGTCAACCCGATCGCGGTGAAATAGCAGCCGGGCGACGCCCAGCCGGCCGACGCCCAGCCGGCCGACGCCCAGCCGGGCGACGCCCAGCCGGCCGACGCCCAGCCAGCTGGCTCGCCCAGCCGGCCGACGCCCAGCCGGCTGGCTCGCCCACTGACTCGCCGCCGGCACCATGGTGCCAGCGGCTCTCGCGCGCTGACGGATAGGTGGCCGGGGAGGGGCGGGCAGCGCCCCTCCCCGGCCCGCGGAGATCAGGCGGTGGCGGCCGCCGGCTCCGCTGCCGGGCGGCGTTTCGCCACCCAGCGTTCGAAGATCAGGGTGGTGAGGGGAGGGATCGAGGCGGCCAGGCCGAACAGGGTCCGCCAGATCGACCACCGCTCGGAGCGCGCCACCCACAGGGTCGCGACCAGGTAGGCGACGAAGAGCGCGCCGTGCAGCCGGCCGAAGAGCCAGACGCCGGCCTCGGTCGTGTGCGTGACGTGCTTCAGATACATGCCCACCAGCAGGCCTGTCCACGAGAACGCCTCGGCGATCGCGGTGATCCTGAAGACCCGGAACGCTTGCACGTGTTTCCCCCTCGATTTCGGCGGTGCCGACCGTACGCGATCAAAGATGAGTGTTTGCTGGCAGTGGGGGTAATTCCCTTCGGAGTGATTTGTCAGCATTAAAGGGGGTTCCGTGCCGGACATCGTGGAAGTCATCAAGGAGCAGCATCGCCAGGTCGACGAGCTGCTGGAGGAGGCGACGCACGACGGCGTCGACAAGGCCGCGCTCCTGCACGAGGTGCACCGGATGCTGCTGCCGCACTCCGAGGCCGAGGAGGACTTCGTCTACCCGACGATCCGCGACAAGGCAGCCGAGGCCGGTGAGGAGGTCGTCGACGGCGCCGTCGAGCATCACCAGATCGAGGAGATGCTGCAGAACCTGCTGCGCGGCAACCCGGACGCGCCCGGATACGACGGCACCCTCGCGGCGATCATCGGCGAGCTGCGGCACCACGTCCAGGAGGAAGAGGAGGAGCTGCTCCCGATCCTCGAGGACAGCCTCACCGCCGAGGAGCGGGAGCGGATGGGCCGGCGGTTCCTGGAGGCGACCACCGCGAAACTGCCCGAGGAGGAGCACCACACGAAGAGCGAACTTTACGACCTGGCCCGCGAAGAGGACATCCCCGGCCGCTCCATGATGACCAAGGAAGAGCTGGCCGAGGCCCTCGGCGAGGGATGACGCCGGCGGCGGGCGGAGACATCGCCGGGTGTCGCCGGTCTCGCGCATCGGCGCGGCGATCATCCGATAATCGGAGGATGGCCGAGATCTCTGCGGAGCGGATGCGCCCGTGCCGCCGGTGTGGGCACCCGACACGGGTGGACCGCATGATCCAGGGGTACGGGCGTAACTGCGCCACCATGCTGGGACTCGTCGGCGGCACTGTCGACACCGGTCACGCCGGCCCCGACCTGCTCGATCTGCTGGGCCGGTCGCCGGAGCCGGTCGAGCCGGAGGACGAGTGCGACGGCGGGGACCGCCCGGCCGACGCCCCGGTCGCTAGCGGACGCCGACTCCGGCCAGCGTGAGGAACTGCGCCGGGTCGTCCTCCTCCTCGCCCGGATCGGGGCGCCACGACGGGCCGAAGACGATGCCCGGTTCGACCAGCGTCCAGCCCTCGAAGAGCCGTTCCATCTGCTCCCGGTCACGGGGCACCAGCGACGAGCCGGTGCGGTTGTAGAGGTCGGCGACACGGTCCAACTCGGTGGGCCGGGCGCTCGCGGAGAGGTGCGAGATAGCCAGGACGCTGCCCGCCACCGCGGCCTCCCGGTAGACCCGCAGCGCCTCGGTGAGCACCGGGCTTTCCGGGACGAAGTGCAGCACAGCGACCATCAGGATGCCCAGCGGACGGCTCAGATCGAGCAGACCCCGTACGGCGGGATCGTCCAGCACCGGCGCCGGCTCCCGCACGTCGCCGTGGACCACGACGACCCGGGGATCGTCGCCGAGCAGATGGCGGGCGTAGAGCACCGCGGTCGGATCGATGTCGACGTAGACGACCCGCGCGTCCGGAGCGACCTGGTGCACGTTCTGCTCGGTCGGGATGCCGGAGCCGAGGTCGAGGAACTGGTCGACCCCGCGGCCCGCCGCGAACCGGACGGCGCGACGCAGGAAGGCCCGGTTGTGCCGGGCGATCATCGGGGTCTGTGGCAACAGTTCGGCGGTGCGGGCGGCGACCGCCCGGTCGGAGGCGAAGTTGTGGGTGCCGCCGAGAAAGACGTCGTAGATCCGCGCGCTGCTGGGCCGGTTCGGGTCGATGGGCGGCTCTGCCGAAGTGCTCACCACGCCACGATGCCCAGATTGCCCATCCCCATAACCGGAATATCCGTAAAAAGGTATTTTCGGGGAGGGAGGGATCGGTGGATTTCCGCGAGATCCCGGGGCTCCTGCTCGACACCGCCCCGGACGCGATCGTCGTCAGCCGCTCGGACGGCGTGATCACGCTGGCCAACCGCCGGGCGCACGACATGTTCGGCTATCCCGCCGGCGCGCTCGTCGGCCGTGCCGTCGACGACCTGGTTCCCGAGGACGTCCGGCCGCGGCATCCGGCGCAGCGGTCCGCGTACCTCGCCGGTGATCAGCCGCCGCTGCGCCGGCTCCCGCTGCGCGGCCTGCGCCGTGACGGCAGCGTCTTCCCCGTCGAGATCTCCCTCTCCGCGGTCAGCACGTCCGGGGCCGAGACGTACGTGACCTCGGTGCTCCGTGACGACACGGCGCAACGGGAGGTGGCGCGGACCAGGGCGCTGCTCGCCTCGGTCGTGCAGTCCTCGCACGACGCGATCGTCACGACGGACCTGGACGGTGTGGTGCTGTCCTGGAATCCCGGCGCCGAGATGCTCTACGGGTACCCGGCCGCCGACATGATCGGCCGGACCGTCGACATGATCATTCCGGACGAGCGGCGCAGCGACGAGGAGCAGATCCGGCTGCTGGTCCGTCTCGGCGGGCGGGTCGACAGGTACCGCAGCATCCGGCTGACCGCGAAGAACGAGCAGATCTCGGTCTCCACGCTGATCTCGCCGCTGCTCGACGAGCACGGCAACATGATCGGCACGACCACGATCACCCGCGACATCAGCGACCGGGAACGGGCCGAGGCCCGGGTGCAGGCGATCCTCGACGCGGCACCGGACGCGATGCTCGGCGTCGCCGAGTCCGGCGAGGTGGTGCTGGTCAACGCGGAGGCGGAGCGGCTCTTCGACCGCCCCCGTTACGACCTGCTGCACATGCCGCTGCCGCAGCTGCTGCCCGACGGGCTGCCGCCGGTCTCGGCCGTGCTGCGCACCGGCGGGGACAGCACGCCGCTGGACACCGAGCGGGCCGATGACACCCTCGACGGCAGCGCCCCCGCCGAGGACGGTCGCGCCCCCGCCGAGGACGGCAACGCCCTCGCCGAGGACGGTAACGCCCTTGCCGAGCCCGGTGACCAGCGTTGGGCCACCCGGCGGGCGCTGCGCCGGGACGGGGCGGAACTGCCTGTCGACATCGCCTGCAGCTCGCTGCACACCGACAGCGGCGTCGTGATCGTCGTGGTGGTCCGGGACATCACCGAGCGCCTCGCCGCCGAGGAGGAACGGCGGCGTCTGCGCGAGGAGGCCGACCGGCAGCGCCTGGAGGCCCGGATGCAGCAGGCCCAGCGTCTGGAGAGCCTCGGCCAGCTGGCCGGCGGCATCGCCCACGACTTCAACAATCTGCTCGCGGTGATCCTCAACTACGCGTCGTTCATCGTCGAGGACGCGGCCGGCACGCCCCCGGCGGCCGACGCCGAGCAGATCGCCCGGGCCGCCCGGCGGGGCAGCGACCTCACCCACCAGTTGCTCGCCTTCGCCCGGCGCGAGGTGATCCGGCCCCGGCCGCTGAACCTGAACGTCGTGGTCACCGAGGTGCACCAGATGCTGAAGCGGTCGCTGGGGGAGCACATCGCGCTGACCGTGCGCACCACGGCCGGCCTGCCGTCGGTGATGGCCGATCCGGGTCAGCTGGAACAGGTGCTGGTGAACCTGGCCGTCAACGCCCGCGACGCGATGCCCACCGGTGGCCGTCTCACCATCGACACCGCGCCGGTGCAGGTGGACGCGGAGTACGCCGCCCGGCTCGGCCTGAAGATCGGCTCCTACGTGCGTCTGCGCGTCTCGGACACCGGCACCGGCATGCCCCGCGACGTGATCGACAAGGCGTTCGAGCCGTTCTTCACGACCAAGCCCAGTGGGCAGGGCACCGGCCTGGGGCTGGCCACCGTCTACGGCATCGTCACCCAGGCCGGCGGGACCGTGCAGATCTACTCCGAGGCGGGGATCGGCACCACCTTCACGATCCTGTTGCCGGCCACCGACATGGAGGCGCGGGAGAGCGCGCCGGAGGATTCGGCGGAGGGGCTGAGCGGGCACGGCGCGACGGTTCTGGTGGTGGAGGACGAGGCGGCGCTGCGGGAGGTGACCAGCCGGATCCTGCGGCGCGGCGGGTACACGGTCCTGGTGGCGGGCAGCGGTGACGAGGCGTTGCGGCTGGCCGCGGAGCACGCGATCGACGTGCTGCTCACCGACGTGATCATGCCGGGGATGCTGGGGCGGGACCTGGCGAGCGCGATCCACCGCAGCTCGCCGGGGACGAAGGTGCTCTTCATGTCCGGTTATGCCCAGCCGGTGCTGACCACGCACGGCACCCTGTCGGCGGACGTGCACCTGCTCGAGAAGCCATTCACGAGTGCCGAATTGATGCGGGCGCTGCACGAGGAGCTTCAAGCCCGCCCCTGAGGGGTAGTGCGCTCGTCATGGCGTACCGGAAAGTGGCGGCCGCGTTGCTCGCGGTGATCATCGGCCTGGACCCCATCGGTGCCCGGCCCACGCGGGCGGACCCTCCGGGGCCCGCCGGTCCGGCGCCCGGCGCGCCGGGCAAGGACCAGCAGTATCTGCCGGCCGACAAGGCCGGCCTCCTGACCTCGGCCGGGACGCGCAGCAAGGTGTGGGTCACCCTGCAGCGCGGCGGCGGCATCGGGGAGATCTTCTACCCCGATCTGGGTACGCCCAGTGCCCGCGCCCTGCAGTTCCAGGTGACCGGCCCATCCGGCGCCGCCCGGATGCCCCCGCCGTCCACGGAGCTGACCAGCGATCGCAGCCTGGGGTACCGGCAGACCTGGGCGGACCCGGCCGGCGGGTGGCGGCTGACCGCCGACTACACGGTCGCCCCGGACGCCGCGGTGCTGCTGGTGAAGCTGCGGTTCACCGGACCTGGGCACCGGCTCTACGCGATCTACGACCCGGCGCTGAACAACAGTCGTAGTGGCGATTCCGGCCGTACCGAGGGCACCGCGCTGATCGCCACCGACGGGCCGGTGACCAGCGCGCTCGTCGCGTCACCGGCGTTCACGGCCACCTCCAGCGGCTTCGCCGGGACCAGTGACGGGTGGACCGACCTGGCCGACGGCCGGATGGACTGGAGGTACACGTCGGCGGGAGCGGGCAACCTCGTGCAGACCGCGGCGGTCGCCCCGGACGCGACGGTGGCTCTCGGGTTCGGGTCGTCTGCGCTTCGGGACGCTTCGGCCGTACTCAAGCGGGGTTTTGCCGGTGTTGATCGGTCCTATGCGCGCGGATGGGGCAACTATCTGCGGACGCTGAGCCGCCCGCCGGCCGTTGCTGATCGGCGGCTCTGGCAGGTGTCCGCGATGATCCTGGCGGCCAGCGAGGACAAGACGCATCGAGGCGCCTACATCGCCGCGCCGGCCGCGCCGTGGGCGTTCGGGCGGGACGACCCGTCCGGTCCCTACCACCTGATCTGGGCGCGTGACCTGTACCAGATCGCCACCGGGCTGCTGGCCGCCGGCGATCGGGCCGGCGCCGAGCGGGCCGTCGACTATCTCTTCGGGGTGCAGCAGAAGCCCGACGGGTCGTTCCCGCAGAACTCCCGGCTGGACGGCACACCGGTGTGGGAGGGGCTGCAGCTCGACGAGGTGGCGCTGCCGATCGTCCTGGCCCACCAGCTGAACCGCACCTCGGCGTGGCCGGGCGTGAAGAAGGCCGCCGATTTCCTGACCGGTTATGACCAGGCGCCGAACAGTCCGCAGGACCGCTGGGAGAACCAGTCCGGATATTCACCGGCCACCATCGCCGCGTCGATCGCCGGGCTGGTGTGCGCGGCGTCGATGGCACGTGCGGCGGGCGACGACGCGGCCTCGGCCCGCTACCTGGCGACGGCCGACGAGTGGCAGAAGAACGTGAAGACGTGGACGGTCACCAGCACCGGGCCCTACTCGGACAAGCCCTACTTCCTGCGGCTGACCAAGGACGGGCAGCCCGACAGGGGCACCACCTACGATATCGGCGACAGCGGCCCGTCCGGTGTCGATCAGCGCCGGGTGGTCGATCCGGGCTTCCTGGAGCTGGTCCGGCTGGGCGTGCTGCCGGCCGCTGACCCGGTCTTCGCGGACAGCCTCGAGGTGGTCGACGAGCAGCTCGGCGTGCCGGTCCGGGGCGGGATGTACTGGTACCGGGCCTCGTTCGACGGCTACGGCGAGAAGGCCGACGGCAGCCAGTGGGACTACCCGCTGCCGGCTGACTCGCGGATCACCCGTGGCCGATTGTGGCCGCTGCTCAACGGGGAGCGCGGTGAGTACGCGATCGCGGCCGGCTCGCTGCGGGAGGCGCGGCAGCAGCTCCGGCTGATGACGCGGGCGGCCGGGCCGTCGCTGGTGCTGCCCGAGCAGGTGTGGGACCGCCAGCCGCCGTACCGGCCGGTCGGCACACCGACCACCTCGGCCACGCCGCTGACCTGGACACACGCTCAGTACCTGCGGCTCGCCGGGAACGTGGCGGCCGGCCGGATCGTGGAGCAGCCGGGGGTGGTGGCGGAGCGGTACCTTACGACATCGCGGACAGGATGATCCCGATGCAGCCGCAGCCCAGCAGCACGATCGCGAGCACCAGCAGGGCCACCGCGGCGGCCAGCCCGGGATAGCGCTGCGGCGGCACACCCAGGTTGCCGTGCAGGAACGACAGCAGGGGCGCACGGTACTCCAGCTCGACCGTGCGCCCGGAGACCGCGAGCACCGTGGTCTCCGCGACGCCGATCCGGGACGGCATCAGGTAGGGGACGTGGACGTGCACGTGGTGCTGGCCGAGCGCCACCGACGTGACGACCCGGCCCCAGTTCGCCGGCACCGGCTGCCCGTCGATCTCCAGGACCGGGACGAACATGGCGAGCAGGAACGCGAGCGGTGCGTACCGCATCGTCACGGCGATCGCGGAACCACCGTTACCGTGCGCCGTGTCGTCCGGCGGGAAGCCGGGCAGGACCGGTCGGTAGGGCGGTGCTTGCGTGGCCACGACGCAGGATAAGCCGGAAACCGAAGGCCTATCAATGTCCGATGTGGACCCCGCGAGTCTGATGGATGTCGATAGAATGCGGCGCATGAATCCGAGCACGCCGGGCCCCGTCGTTGATGAGAAGACCGTCTCGCCGGCCCGCCGGTGGAACTACTGGCTCGGTGGCAAGGACCACTTCCAGGTCGACCGGGAGTCCGGCGACCGGATAGCCGCGGCGTACCCGGCGGTCCGCACCGCCGCCCAGCAGGGCCGCGCCTTCCACAACCGAGCCATCCGCTATCTGGCCGGCGAGGCCGGGATCCGGCAGTTCCTGGACATCGGCACCGGCCTGCCCGCACCGGACAACACGCACGAGGTGGCCCAGTCCCTGCACCCGGCGAGCAAGGTCGTCTACGTCGACAACGACCCGATGGTGCTCGCGCACGCCCGCGCCCTGATGAGCGGGGGCAGCACGACGTTCGTGCACGGCGACCTGAACGAACCGGGCGCGATCCTCACCGCCGACGAGCTGCGCGACACGCTCGATCTCAGCCGGCCGGTCGCGATCCTGCTGATCGCCGTCCTGCACTTCATCCCGGACGACGACAAGGCCCGCGCGGTGGTCCGCGAGCTGGTCGACGCGGCGGTGCCGGGGAGTTACCTGGTGGCGACGAACTCGACCAAGGACTTCGTGCCGCCGCACGTCGCCGCGGTCTACGACCAGATGCTGGCCGCCGGGCAGGTCGACGCCTGGCCGCGCGACAAGGACACGTTCGCGAGCTTCTTCGACGGCCTCGAGCTGGTCGACCCGGGCGCCGTGGCGATCAGCGAGTGGCGGCCCGGCTCCGGCGACCACCCGGCGGCCGCCGAGGTGTCGATGTACGGTGCGATCGGCCTCAAGCCCCGGTGATGTAGACCTTGCGCAGCGGCTCGTCGACGTGCCACACGGTTTTCGTGCCGGCGGCGAGCCGCACCAGGTCACCCGCGTTGATCTCGAACTTCGCGCCGTCCGCCAGCTCGATCACGCCGTGCCCGGAGAGCAGCAGGAAAACTTCTTCCGCCTCGACGTCGCGGACCGCTCCGGAACTCATCTCCCAGACGCCGACCTCGACGCCGCTGATCCCGGTGACCGAAACTGATCCCGTGGTCGGCGTCCCGCTGACGATCACCGAGGGGTCGGCGGGCTGATGCGGCACGAGTACCTCGGCCAGGGGAAACACGGCGACACGCTCCATGACGTTGCACCCTAGCCGTACCGTGGCTGTTCGGGTCTTTCAGGGTTTCTTCAGCCTGCATTGCTACTTTTCCGATCAAGCTGGATTTCCAAGCTGCCCGGTTTTCAGGGTGCTCTGTCGAAGCGGGAGTAAAACGTGGTCTTCAAGAAGTTGCTGGGCGCCCTCGGCGTTGGCGGGCCGAGCGTGGACACCGTGCTGTCCAACCCCAGCACCTACCCCGGCGCGCCCCTGACCGGTCAGGTCAACGTGGTCGGCGGCACTCAGGAAGCCAACATCGAGCACATCACGCTCGGTCTGGTCACCCGGATGGAGGTCGAGGGCGGCGGCGGCGACTACTCGGCGGTCGCCGACTTCTTCCGGCTCACCGTGAGCGGGCCGATGCGCCTCGCGCCCGGCCAGCAGCTCTCCATCCCGTTCCAGATCGACATGCCGTGGGAGACGCCGATCACCACGGTCTACGGCCAGACCCTGCGCGGCATGGTGATGGGCGTCCGCACCGAGGTGGCCATCGCCCGCGCCGTCGACAAGGGCGACCTGGACGCGGTGCACGTGCACCCGCTGCCGATCCAGCAGAAGATCCTGGACGCGTTCTCCCAGCTCGGCTTTCGCTTCAAGTCCGCCGACCTGGAGCACGGCCAGATCTACGGCGTGCACCAGACGCTGCCGTTCTACCAGGAGATCGAGTTCTACCCGCCGCAGCAGTACGCGCACGGCATCAACGAGGTCGAGCTGACGTTCGTCACCAGCCCGCACCAGGTCGAGGTCGTCCTCGAGTTCGACAAGCGCGGCGGCCTCTTCACCCAGGGCCACGACACCTACGGCCGCTACACGGTCCAGCACCAGGACGCCGACACCACCGACTGGCGCGCCGTCGTCGACGGCTGGGTCCGCCAGGCCCTGGACAAGCGCAAGTCGATGCCGGGCTTCGGCGCGGTGGGCGGTTTCGGTCAGCCGGGCCACGGCCAGCCGGGCTACGGCGCGCCCGGTTACCCGCCGCCCGGTTACGGTCAGCCGGGCTACGGTCAGCCCGGTTACGGCCAGCCGGGTTACGGGCACGGCCCGGGTCACCACGGCCACTACCGGCAGGGTCCCGGCCACCACGGTCACTACCGTCGCGGTCACCACGGCGGCGGCATGGGCGGCATGGCGATGGGCGTGGCGGGCGGTCTCGCCGCCGGCTACGTCGCGGGCGAGGCCTTCGACGAGATCGGCGACGCCTTCGAGGGCGAAGAGTAAGACGTTCCGAGCCGGGCGGGAGCTTTTCTCCCGCCCGGATCTTCTTTTCAGGGTCTCCTCTTCAGGGTTACGCGCTACACCTGCGCCCACCGCAGCCGAGCAGTCCCGTGACCGTCCGGCGCTGACGCCCCTTCCGCCGGCGCGACCCGCCGCCGGCCCCGGCGTCCCCGCGCGGTCCGGGCGCTGCCCCGGCGTTTCGCGCTCGTGCGGGCTGAGGCGCGGGCGGGGGTCAGAGCTCGGCGGGGGCGGACCGGCGCCTGGCCTCCGTCACGTCGGCCATCAGGGCGTCCCATCGGGGGTCTTCGCGGAAGCGGGCCAGCTGGATGGACTGGGCTGAGCGGGCTGACGTGTACTCCCACCAGGCTGCCACCCGCACCGGCCAGAGGCCGACGCGCATGGCGCCCGCGAGGAAGCAGCGGTGTGCCAGCAGGGTGGCCGCCAGCATCTCCGGCTCCAGTTCGAGATTCGGATCGTCGATCGCCTTGCCCAGCGCGCGGACGTCGCGATGCATCTCCGCGTACGAAATCAGGTTGGGCATCGCGGGAACCAGCAGGTCGTCCTCGGGATCCACGAGATCGTCGGCGTAGGCGGGGATGAACACGACGTCGTCGACCGTGATGATCAGCGGGATCGACTCGTGCTTGCGGCGCAGGTCGACCTGGACGGCGGGCGCGCCGGTGGGCACGTGCACCCAGTCGGCGTCGAGGACGTCGCGGAAGGCCAGGCGGACGGTGTCGCCGATCGCCGGCACGTGGACCGTGACCAGGCCGGGGCCGTAGGACACCTCGGTACCCGGCACCTCCTGGATCATCTCGGCGAGCTCGTCAGTGCGCATGGCCCTGGTTATACGCGGTTTAGCGTTTTCCCGCGACGACCGTAGTGACACGGGTCGCGCCGACCCTGGTTTGGCAGCCGGCCCTGGGGGCATGTAATGTTTTCCGAGCCGCCAGGGAGACGGGCGAGCGAACGGGACCCGACAGGGGCCCGGAGCGGCCGTCCTGGAGGAACCCAAGAAGTTGATCACGACTCGGTGTCGTGTAATGTTTCGTGGGTCGGTTTTCCGCATTGTTGAATTCGTTGGCTGTTCAGTTTGCAGACAAGCGGATTTGACGGGGCGGAAAACGAGGCAGTAAAGTTGAGCAAGTGCCCCGGGGGCGGGCCGCGAAAGCGGTTCGAACGATGGTGTGCGGTTGTTCTTTGAGAACTCAACAGGGTGCTTGAAAAGCCAGTGCCAATTATGGCAATACCCCGGCCTGTCCTTTGGGATGGGTTGGAGAT